>CAZDBA010000042.1:0-16175 GCA_964503615.1 uncultured Pirellulaceae bacterium | reverse complement strand
ACTGTCGCTCGGGCCTGTGCCAGATTTGCTGGTGTATCTAATAGGACAAAAGTCGAATCGGGGTCACGGTGAGCAAACGTTGCACTAAAAATTCCCGATCCACAACCGACTTCCAGCACACGCAAACCCCTGCGAGACTTACCAAAATTCAAAGCGGTTGCCGCGTCCATTGCCGATGGTGTTCGCATCCACTGGTCACGAGCCTGATCAGCTTCAAACAAATGATCGCTGTCGGGCAGATCCTCTCGCTGGGCCAGGCTCTGTCCCGTTTTCAGGTATTCAGTCAGATGAGCCCAATATTGACCATCTTGTCCATCAGCAGACAAAAGCTTTGCAGCCGGCGACAGCGCGTAGTGCAATTCATACTGTTCAAGTACGCCGACTTGGACCAAAGATTCCAGTAACAGCGTAACTGCCGCGCAGTTCAGACCCGCCTGCTCAGAAATCTCAGGGGCCGTTTTCTGACCATCACTCAGCGCGCTTAAAACCCCCGTTGAAATCGCTGCCCGAATCATTTGTGAAGACTCCAACAGGTTGCGAATCTCAATGAATTCTTCGAGTGTCTTAATCTGGTTACTCAAAACTGCTCCTTCGTATGTGAGCGGCAGGGCGCTGTCCAGCGTACACGCCGGGTTACCCATGCAATGCAATGAACCTGACGTAACGTTCATTCTGTACTCAATCGTCTTATTCTCACACAGATTCGTTTTGTCTTAAACCCTTTCTTATGTTGTGCCACCCCAGTCGGGTTCGGTTTGATATCAGGGCTTTATCTGTCATAATAAGCCCGCTCATAACTTTACAAGCGGAAGATCGAGGAAAACATGAACCGGGTCGTTATTTTCAGTATTGCAGTTTTGGGATTGTTTTCGACGGTCGCAAGTTTCTCATCAGGTGACGCTTCTGCGCAAGTCAAAGCTCTTGATGGTTTTGAAGTCACCAAACTTTACGATGTCCCCAAAGAGCAAGGTTCATGGGTCAGTATCACAACCGATTCGGCTGGACGACTGATTACCTGCGATCAATATGGTTCCTTGTATCGGATCACGCTTGTCGATGGCAAGCAGACCAAAATTGAGAAGATTGAATTGGATACAGGTCGAGCTCAAGGGATTCTGTATGCGTTTGACAGTCTTTACATCATGGCTCACGGTAAACAACACAAGCAGGGGGGAGGGCTGTATCGAATTCGTGATACGAACAGTGACGACCAGTTTGATAACGTCGAAATGCTAAGATCTTTCAACGGGGGTACGGGTGAGCATGGACCCCACGCGATTATTCTCAGCCCGGACGGAAAGTCGATTTACATCTGTGGCGGCAATCATACTAACATCCCAGAATTGTCCAGCTCACGAGTGCCGCAAAACTGGCAGGAAGATCAAGTCCTGCCAAGAATGTGGGACGCTGGCGGCCACGCAGTAGGCAGAGTCGCACCAGGGGGATGGATTTGTAAGATCGACCCCGACGGCAAAAATTTCGAGTTGGTCAGTAGCGGCTACCGTAACCAGTACGATATCGCTTTTGCTCCCGATGGCGAGCTTTTCACCTTTGACGCAGATATGGAATGGGATATCGGTTCACCTTGGTACCGACCCACTCGCGTATGCCATGCTGCTAGTGGTAGTGAGTTTGGCTGGCGGAGTGGAACCGGTAAATGGCCTACTTATTATCCCGACAGTCTGCCACCTGTTTTAGATATCGGTCCGGGGTCACCTACCGGTATCTCGTTTGGGACGGGAGCAAAGTTTCCTGCCAAATATCAAAACGCATTGTTCATTGCCGATTGGAGCTACGGCATCATATACGCGGTTCACATGCAACCCGATGGTGCGACTTTCAAAGGCGAAGAGGAAATTGTCTGCACCGCTCCTGGTTTGGCTGTCACCGATATGGTGGTTAACTCTTCAGATGGCTCGTTGTACTTCCTGACGGGTGGACGTCGCAGCCAGTCCGCTCTTTACCGAATCAGCTACACAGGTTCCGAAAGTACCGCACCTTCCAGCAGCTACCCGGCGGCCAATGACCTAAGCAAGTTGCGTCGATCGTTAGAAGAGATGCACGTTAAATCGGACAATCCTGCCAACGTTATCCAGCAAGCTTGGCCACTGTTGTCGCACGAAGATCGCTTCGTTCGCTACGCGGCTCGAATTGCAATCGAACATCAGCCCGTAGAGAGCTGGATCGAAAAAGCTGTTGCTGAAAAAGACCCACAAGCCGTACTGGAAATTGCAATGGCGGCTGCCCGCAACGCCACTCCAGAGTGGCAGAAAAAGATTGTCATGTTGCTTGGGCAATTGGACTGGAGCAAACTGGAGCAGGCTCAGCGACTGCATCTGCTGCGAGACTACGGTTTGACCTTGATCCGTATGGGCGCGGATGACGAGTTCACACGGAATCAAGTTCGGGAAAAATTCTCCGCTTTGTTTCCTGCCGAAACGGAAGTCATGAACCGCGAGTTATCACGGCTGCTGATCGCGGTCGAAGACTCAACCGTGGCCGCCAAAACGATGCAGCTGCTGGAAACAGCCGTTACCCAGGAAGAGCAGATCCATTACGTGCTTTCGTTGCGTTCGCTCAAGGCCGGTTGGACGCCTGAGTTGCGAGACCAATATTTCGAGTGGTTTGTGGACGCTGGAAAGTTCAAAGGAGGCAATTCGTTTACTCGATTCCTACAGAACATTCGCAAAGAGGCGGCTAAAATCTTGCCGCCTGAAGAAACTACACGGCTGGCAAAGTTGATTGCCAAACCGATCGAGCAAAAGGATCCAGGCAAAGATCTCGCGGCACGTGAGGTGGTCCAAGAGTGGACGATGGAAGATCTCATGCCTATATCTGATGACGATCTCGTCGGACGCGATCTGGCCAATGGAAAGAAGATGTTTGTTATTGGGCAATGTTACAAATGTCATCGTATCGAGCGGCAAGGAGGGATCGTCGGGCCCGATTTGACGGCTGCTGGCAGAAGATTTTCGCCGCACGATTTGCTTGAAACAATCATCGATCCTAGTAAGGCAGTCTCCGACCAGTATCAGGCCACCAAGTTCCAGTTGGAATCTGGCGACACCGTTGTTGGGCGGATCGCCAACATCAGACCCGATGCTTACATGGTCCAAACCAACATGTTGGACCCGGGAAATTTCACTCAAATCAAAGTCGACGAGATTTCAGGCCAAAAGCCTTCAACTGAATCGATGATGCCAACAGGCTTGCTGAACACGATGACTCGAGATGACATTATCGACCTAATGGGTTACATGCGTTCGGTAGGTGAAGTGAAAAAATAAGCCACCATTTGGACTGAGTGACAGATTGCAACCGTTGACCTGTCACTCAAATACCCGAATCGGGCCAAGAAAAGAAAAAAGCCTCGGTCACCACCGAGGCTTTTTTAGTAGGGTGGATGAGGGGACTCGAACCCCCAACCCCTGGAACCACAATCCAGTGCTCTAACCAATTGAGCTACAACCACCATCTTTAATTCCGAGCCCACACCCGGAAGTTCAGGATTTTAACATCGGGTAAATTGGGGTCAACGGCTAAGCTTCACTTTAGGACCTTGGTATTGGGCGAATCCTCTTGGAATTGAAGGATCGCATCGTCTGAGATACCGGTCGCGGTAATTGTTACGGATTCCAATCCGTTACATTTTGCCAATTCCAAAAATTGGGAATCGGTACAGCTACTGGCGGTCAAATCGACTTGCGTCAATTGACGCAGTTCGGCAAGTTCCTCCATCGCCCCATCTTCGATTTGGCAGTTGGAAAAGTAAATCTCCTGTAACACATCGCAACCTTTCAGGCACGCTAACCGAGCCGAATCGATTCGGTTGTCACTCAAATCCAACCAATCCAGATTCGTGCATTTACCAATCTCGGCAAACGCTCGTTGGCTAAGTTGTGGATTGCCCATGGCAAGTTCGGTTCGAGTTAGTGGCCGTGTCAGGAACTGCTCGACGGCCGGGTTCTTCGTCCGTAAGTAGGCAGAATACTCCGATTCGAAATTGGCATCGTCCAGACCAGTCAGTTTGGTAAACGTGTCATCACGCAACTTGCCGGTGTACATCAACTTCAAAAACTCGATCAATCGCTGTTGGTATTTTCCATTTTCGCTATTCATCAACATATGGCTCATGCCTGATGACTGGCTGTACAACCGTCGAATGCTTTTGCTCCTTTGAAACTCTTCCAGAGATATTTTTGAGATCTCACTGAGCTGCAATCGAAACCCTTCACGGTTCCAGCGAATGCGGGCGTACTGCAATCTTCGCGAGTCAAAACCGCCAAGGGTAACATGGTCTCCAAAATCCAACATCGACTCAAAGTAAGTCGCGATCCCTTCGCCCAACCAAACATAGTTTTCGCGAAATGGCCCTGTCTTGGTGCGAATCGACTGTTGAAACAACTGGTGGGTCAATTCGTGCCGCCAAGTCTCCTGAATCGCTTCGTCTTCACTGGCGTAAAAAAAAGAGGCTCGCAGTTGGTCGCTGTAATATCCCGTAGACGCGCCGATCCCTTTAATCTTGGGCTCCAATTGCTCGGCGTAACTTTCTTTCCCATCAAAAAAGATAACTTGGTACTTCTTCTTCGAAGGTCGAAGTTGACTGGTACCGTCTAACCATCTTTGTAAGCTTTTTTCCGAGCTCCAGAACTCAAAGAAGACTTGTCGCCAAACGTCGTGCCAACGTTCCAGCTTTTCTGCCAACTCAAGCGTAGTCGTTTCATCGGCGATCGAATGAATCTCGAAATGAGGCGTGCTGACCCGCAAGAAGGAACCGGCTTCCCACCCCATCGTAGGTTCTCGCTTTGTTGATTTTCGGTTTTTGACCAGTTCCGAAGCGATTCGCCAACCCTTTTCCGTTCGCCGGTGCCCCAGCGCTTTCCGAGCCTGTTCATGATCCGGGTCCAGCACCAGAACCTCGTTTAGAAACTGAAACCCGGCTGCTCCGCCTCCGTTGTCCGCCGCCTGCTGGGCCAGTTCGAACACGCGCTGGGCATGGGTTTTTTTCAGCTCCTGTAATCTCGCCTGCCAGCCAACTGAATCACTGGCGGCAAATTCGGTGCCGGGTAGGTAGATGTACTCCCGCTGCAAATCTCTGGGGCTGTACTGCGCGACGACGTTTCTTGAACCCTTGGCGTCTCCGCTGGAACGCAGATCGTTTGCCAGTGTCTGTAGGTCAGTGGCAAACGGTCGCTCGATCGAGTGCCTTTCCAGCCGCCAATTCGTTGAGGTCTGGGCTATCGCACTGCCGCAAAACGTTAGGGATTGCATAACGGCGATCAAGGCAACCAAAACCAAGGTTGCTTGCCAGCGATTAGCATCGTGCGATCGTTGCGCAGGCACGCCCGCCTGATTTTGAAATGGGCGCATCCATTCTCCAAAGTTATTTTTCAATCTGTTCCGAGGTTAATAATACATGCTTGTCGCTGCAGTACCATGAACAAACCGTTCTACCTGCGAAGCAACACCTGATGTTGGCAAGCGGTCGTGAGCTTTTTTCCCGCTCTGAACGACAACTGCGAACCATTTAGGCTTTTCCTGCGGTCAATCCGCTGTGGCGAAGAAGTGCGTCGACAGTTGGTTTTCTGCCTCGAAACGCTTCGTAAATCTCCATCGGATGGCGGCTACCTCCTTCAGCCAAAACGGTATCCCGAAAACGTCGACCCGTTTCAGCCACGGCAGCTTCATTGTCCAAGCCCACATCTTCGAACGCGGCAAAAGCATCCGCGCTCAAAACCTCAGCCCATTTGTAGCTGTAGTAGCCAGCTGCATAACCACCGGCAAAAATGTGAGAAAACGCGCACAGGAATCGACCTTCAGGAAGAGGTGGCATTGCGGAGGTTTTCTTGGAGATTCGCGAGTGGACATCGAACGCAGTTTCAGATCCATTCGGATCGAACTGAGAGTGCAATTCGATATCGGTCATCCCGAACTGTAACTGTCTTAACATCTGCGAAGCCGCGCGATACGTTCTGGCTTTGCAAATCTTTTCATATAAATCGTCTGGCAAGACCTCGCCTGTTTCGTAGTGAATCGCCATCCCCAAAAGCGTTGGACGGTGGTAGCACCAATTTTCCATAAACTGGCTCGGCAATTCGACCGCGTCCCATTCGACTCCGCTGATTCCCGAAACATCACGCAGATCGACTGTTGTCAGCATGTGCTGTAAACCATGACCAAACTCGTGGAATAAAGTTTCGACTTCGCGGAACGTCATCAACGACGGCGTTTCGCCAACCGGTGGAGTGCTGTTGCAGACCAAGTGAGCCACTGGCAAGCGGGTTTTGCCCTCGCTGACCGAGCGAGCAATACAGTCGCCCATCCACGCACCGGGCCGTTTGTTCTCGGGGCGGGAGTAGGGATCGAGATAGAATCCCGCGATCGGATCGCCGCTCTCGCCAAACACTTCAAAGTAGCGTACGTCTTCGTTCCAAATCGGCGCTTTGCCATCTGCCGCTTTGACGGTAATACCAAACAGCTTGTTGCAAAGTGAGAACAAGCCATCCAAAACTGGCTCAAGCGAAAAATAGGGTCGCAGTTCTTCGTCGGTGAACGAGTACCGCTCCTCACGCAATCGCTCGGCCCAAAACGCAACGTCCCAATGAGCCAAGTCGCCTTCTTGGCCGTTCCCGTTTGCAAACTCGGTAATCTCCGTCAGCTCTGATTTGCCGGCTGCCAACGATGCCGCCAACAAATCGTCGAACATCGCTTGAACCGCGCCGACATCATCGGCCATTTTTTGCGAAAGGCTCAGGGAGGCGAAATGGTCGTAGCCCAATAGCTCACATTTCTCTTTTCGCAGCTGCAGAATCTCCTTAATCAAGTTTTGATTGTCGAACTCGCCGTCCGAAGCACGAGTGACATACGCGCGGTACGCTTTCTCTCGTAGCGTGCGATTGCGACAGTGTTCCATGAAAGGACCAAAACAAGGGCCATCCAAAGTGACTCGCCAAGGCCCGCTGTCGGGATCGGCTTGCGCATCATCTCCCTCTTGAGAATTGGCCCACGAAGCAGCAGCCAACCGGCGAAAGCTGGCTGGAAAACCTTCCGCGTCAGCCGCATCTGAAATATCCATGTGCCACGCTTTGGTTGCATCCAAAACGTTGTTGGAAAAATCACTGCCCAGCTGGGAAAGCCGCTGAGCAATTTCGTTGAACCGTTCCTGCTGCTCACCTTCGAGCCCGATTCCCGATTGCTCCGATCCAAGAATCGCTTTGGTGATGATCCGCTTCTGACCACTGCTCATTTTTTCAAACGAGTCGGAATCCCGCAGAGCACAGTATCGCTCGTACATCGCTTTGCTTTGTCCAAGTCGCAAACTGAACTGAATGATTTCCGGCAAGACCGCTTCGTGGGCATCACGCAACTCATCACTATTGGCGACCCCCAGCAAGTGGCTGATTGGCGACCAACCGTATTCGAATAGCAGATCCAACTTGCCCATCGGTTCCTTGAGCGCATCCCAATCTCCCAGTGGGGCCGATTCCGCCTCGGTCAATAACTGAGTCCCTTTTTCGACCAAGGCTTCGGCGGCCGGGCCAACATGTTCTGGTTTGATTTTGTCAAAAGGCGGTAGGCCAGATTGGGCCAAAAGAGGGTTGTCACTCATAGTTATCGTTTAGACGTTTGAACTGTTTGGGGACTAAAAGGTAAAAGGGCCCATCTGCGAATCGCAAAATGGCCGACTTAATCCCCACTCTACCAAAATCTCGCCGAGGATTGAATCTAGGTCAGCTTGGTATCGAGCTCACGAAAAATGCCAGCATTCTTGCCCAAAGGCCCATAGTTGATCGCTGTATTTCTGTTCCCTGAAAATTGGTTTGCTGTTAAAAAAGCTTCCCTAACCCATCGTTTGCACCTGGCTCAATTGAACTCGATCGTAAATGTCCCGCATCACTCGATACGTAATACTCGAATTGCTTAAGACGTTTGCTCTGACGCTTTCGGCAATGTCGTTGATGATGGTGTTGGTGTTCCTGATCCAGGAAGGTTTTCGTGAAAAGCTCTCTGTGACGGCGATTCTGGAACTGATCCCCTATGTGATTCCAACGGCACTCAGCTTTGCGATTCCCGGAACAGTTCTGTTTGCATCGTGTATCGTTTACGGTCGGATGTCTGCCAAGAACGAGATCGTTGCGATCAAGGCGATGGGCATTCCGCCGTCGCGAGTGATCGTTCCCGGCCTGGCGATTGCTTTTCTTTTAAGTCTGTGTACCGTCTACCTGAACGACGTTGCGGTGTCTTGGGGGCGACAGGGAATCTATCGAGTTGTTTTGCAATCGTCTGCGCAAACAATCTATGGAATGCTGAACGCTCAGGGGAGTTTTTCCAAAGGCAAAGTTTACATCGACGTGGACGAAGTCGATGGCCAAAATTTGATCAATCCTTACATCGTTCGCAAAGAAGCGGACCAAAGTAAAAGCCTCCAGATCCGCGCGGAGATGGCGAGGATCAAAGTCGACCCGGTATCGAACCAGCTAATCTTCCAAATTCAAAATGGGCATGTCGACTATGGTCCCAATTTTAATTTAGCGATCGACCGTGAAGACATTCCGGTTCCGCTGGGTGACGTAACCAAAAAAACATCGTCCGAAGCCAGTCCCTCAGGGTTACCTCTTCGCGCGGTGCCCAGGGAATTGGACCGACAGATTGCAAAAGTTGAAAAAGACCAAAAACTGGCCGCAGTACGCGCGGCTGGGCAAATGTCGTCTGGCAACCTGGTGGGTATCTCGGCTCCCAGTTGGGGATCGACAGCCGAAGATCTGGACCGCGGCATTTCTCGAGTGCATCGTTTGAAAACCGAACCTTGGCGACGTTGGGCTAACGGTTTTAGCTGTCTGTGTTTCGTGATCGTGGGAGCTCCCTTGGCGATTCGGTTGAAGAAGTTTGACTTCTGGACCAATTTTGCTTTGGTCTTCATTCCGATCCTCCTTGTTTACTATCCGCTACTGATGTTTGGCGTCGACAAGGCAAAATCCGGCGCGATGCCACCTTGGATCGTCTGGCTGGGTAACTCGGTGATGCTGTTTTACGGTTTGTGGTTGATGTACCGAATCGAAAAAAGCTAAAGTCCTGTCAAAATCTGAAGTGGATTTCGGAAAAAGTCTTTGGCTCTCATTTTGGCAAAAGGAACCCTGATGAATCCCAACAGATCAGGGAGTTATTTATGTCCTTCCGGAATAACCGTACCTTTATCAGGAGCCGTTTTTTGATTGGCCAGAAATTCAACCAAGTCGCGGATTTCGCTGGGCGTTAGCGATTTGTATAGATCGGCAGGCATCCCTGATTTCCCTTTTCTGCGGCCTTCGATATCCTCTTTGAGGATCTTTGTGACTTTGGCATCGCCATCGATCAGCTTTATGTATTCCTCTGTTTCCTCCTGAACGATGCCGGAAATCAAATTGCCGTCAAGGTCGAGGATCACCGTTGTTTCAAAGTTCTCAGCGATCGTCCTGTTCGTATCCACGATCGACTCCAACAGGTAACTGCGATCTTTCTTGAGAGCGATATCAGACAGATTGGGCCCGACCGCGCCGCCTCGTTTTCCGATTTGATGGCAACGTTGACAATAGACCGTGCCAAGATTCCAAAAGATCTCCTCGCCTCGCTCTTCGTTGCCGCCTACCAGACTGTCTCGGAACTTGCTGACGGGATCTTTCTGATCGAACGATTCGCGATATTTAGCCAGCTTTATGGCAACGTCAGGATTGCTGGACCAAGCCTCAGCAGTGGCGACTAAATCGACTCGGTCTGTTTCGGGAATCGAACCGGCAATCAGCTTGTCCAACTGACCTGTGACCACTTGTGCGACTCCTTGGTTTCCAATCAAGCTTTCCGTCGACAGCGTTTTGTAGGCGTGTTGCCGTTCGTTCATTTCTTCCGCAGTCAAACCACGATTCCAGAAAGATGCATCGGCAATGATTGGCAAATTTTGGTCAACACTCACTTCCAAAGCCGCCATGCGTAACTCGGGTGAAACGTCCGCAGTTGCTTTGCTGGTCAAATCAGCGATGTTGTCCGAGCCGATACGGGACAACGCTGACAACGCCGCCTTGCGTTCGCTTCCCTTGTTTTCCTGGTTCAAAAAGATCTTGGTCAACGTTGGTTCGGCAGCAGCCATCTTGAGCGTTCTGGCTGCTTGAATCGCAGCAGATCGTGTTGGTTGCGCTTCAGCTAGACTTTCAAATACCGGTGTCAACGCTGCGATTGCATCGCTTGAATCCCGTTTGCCGATCGGGCGCCAGGCGCCGATTACATAGTCACGACTGGCTGGATTCGCCCAGTTGGCCAATAGTTTTATCGCGTCAACTCTTAGTTTCTTCGGTTGGGACGGGCTGCTGGCAAACTGCGCGATCCGCTTGGCGTTTTCCATTCCACCGATATGGTTACACGCCCCCAAAGCGCGAAACAGAAACGGCTCGCTATCGGAGAAGGCAGGATCCAGTCGACTTGCGAGAGCTTTTAAACTGTATGGATTGGGACTCTCAATGTCGTAAATTGCGCGGGCGACTTCTTCTAAAACCAGAGTGTCTTTTTCAATCCTAAGGAACTTATATGCGGCGTTTGATTTTGCTTTTCGCAACGCGACCACGATCGCTCTTCGAACTTCAATCGATTTGTGTCGTTCGGCGATCGCGAAAATGGGGTTCTCCCATTGCTTGACGTGACCGGCCAAGCCCATGATTCCCGCATGTCGCAGGCCGGGATCTTGGCCGTCGTTCTCTTCCAGCATTGTAATCAGTGGAATAATCGACTTTATATTGGGGACCTTGCCTAGCGAAATTGCTGCAAAGTATCGGACTCGCAAGTCGGCATCGGATAGCAAGTAAATTAGCCCATCGCCCCCAACGTTGATTTTGTGATCTCCCACCAATTTGGCAGCCTGAGCCCGAACCTCACTGGTCGAATCACCCATCAACTTGGCGATGAGAGCCGCGAGTTGATTGTTTTTATCCACTCGCAATCGTTGCCCAATTCCCCACATCGCGTGCAGCCGGGCAAGCAACGGCGCTTTGTTATCCGATGCCAGGTTTTGCAATTCTGTATCCAGCTTTCGGTGTACTATTTCGAACTGCGCCATCTGTCGAACCCTTTGATCACGATGATTCATCAGTTCGATCAGGTCGGCAGTTTCTTTTTCGCCCAGGCCATCTCGCAGCATTGTGCGAACTTGTTTTACGATTTCCGAATCAACGTGGTCCGGATCGGAAAACCGATAGATGCGACCTTTGTTTTCTCCCACCCAACCGTTAACCCAGTCAGACACGTAGATCCAACCGTCCGGTCCAAACTGTAAATCGGTCACCAGCATTCGCCAGATCGGTTGCTCTTCATCGGTCAGTTTATAAAACGCGCCTTCCGATTTTGACTTAAACGTCCGCACACCGCTGACAGCCGAGGCTCCCCGGAAATCGCATAAGAAGAACCGTCCGTCGTACTCTTCGGACAGTCCAGTACCGGGATAGTAGGCCAAGCCACTTGGTCCATCAGCAAAATTTGCGATGGGTGGAACGATAAAGGCAGGTTGCTCTTTGTGATAAGGATGCCAGATTTTCTCACGACTGAATGGTCCACGATCGCTCATGTATTGATAGTACATCCTCCAACCGGTATCTCCACCCTCCGCAACGTAGACCCAGCGAGCTTTGTCGCCTCCGTCCGAGTTGTTGTCGCCAGTGAACAAGTTACCAAACTCGTCGAACGCCAGCTCTTGTGGATTACGTAACCCGGTGGCGACGACTTCCAGATTGCTGCCATCCATTTCGCAGCGAAAGACCGCGCCGCTGACGGGGTCGTGCAGCTTGTTGCCCTCAGCCGTTGTGATGTGATACCCACGGTCTCCAATGCTGAAGTACAACAATCCGTCCGGGCCAACAATGAGTCCGTGCGAGTCATGTCCCCGAAAAGCAACTTTGACTCCGTACCCGGTACTAAGAGATCGGCGAGTATCCGACTTTCCATCGTCGTCCGTATCGTTCAACAGCCAAAGATCGGGAATGCAGGTGTAGTAAACATCTTTGCCGTTAACCAGCACGCCCGCACCCGTTCCCATTTCCAGATCGTTAAACGTGTCGGCCCACACCGTTTGCTTGTCCGCTTTTCCATCACCATTGGTATCTTCCAGAACACGTAGCAGGTCGTCGAACTTGGTGTACTCGATTCCCTTTTCCGGCAAGAGTTCTTTGTGATACGCGATTCGGTCTTCGACAGTTTTCGCGGCAAGATCCCGGTCGACCCAGGTACGGTCGTGATCTCGATTGTCGGTCACGCAAGTCGCTTGGCGATACGACTCGCACACGAATATTCGCCCCTGATTGTCGATCGTAAAAACTACCGGATTGCCCACCATCGGTTCCGCAGCCCAGAGTTCTGCCGTCCAGCCTTTTTTGATTTGAAAAGCGGACAGAGCTTGTTGACCTTCCTCAGAAGCCTCTGCAAGTTTCGTTTTGAGTGGATAGTCTTTGGGATTTTCTTGAGCAGCAACGATTCCACTTAGCCACGTAACAGCGAGAGCAAAAAGGATACCTTGATTAAAGTACGTCAATTTCATCGAGTCTGGTTCCAATTTTCAAAACAAATGTTCGAACATTTAATGGGATGTTGGTCTGGCGATGCCTCAGTTGAAACAAACGCAAGGGTGTTCCAAAATTCAAATCGTTACTGTAGTTGGATTCGCCAGAATTCCTGCCGTTTCAAATCGGTGCGGGACTGCTATCGAAGTCCGCTACAGATTTTGAAAGGGCTTCTAATATAGACGAAACGCCAAGTGTGTGGTTTTCACGTCCAAATGAATTCCATTGCCTATTGTTTGCATTGGCTTTGACCAGCGTCCGTTAGCCAAGTATTCACCGAGGCAGCTCAAAACCTTGTTAAGTTCAAATGCCCGCGAATCCGATTTCGAACCACTCTCTTCCGCTAGCAGGCTAGTTTTTATGCCGGTTTTCCAAGTGTTTCATTGACGTTGCAACCAATGTGGCAGCCATGTAAATTTTGCACGCCCAAATTAAAAGGGCAGGGGGCTTTTTAGATTGCGACGGGAGGTCGCGTGCGAGCCAAGCGAAGAATTCGATCACAGATGTACTTTGGCGTAACGATGTTGTTCTTCATCGTTACTGTCCTGTCTGTCGCTTCGTTCCAAGGCGTCCTCAAGTTTCGTAAGCTGACGAAAAGCATTAAAGCTCGTTCCGTTGAACTACCGCTGGCTGCCCGGCTTAGTTTCGAAGTCAACCAATTCAGTTCCAACGTCTGGCGAATCCAAAAAGGCACGCCAGAAAAGATCAACAACAATCTACAAACAATATCCTCGAATTTCATTTCTCGCTTTGACTACACCACACAACTCAAGCAGGCCGAAATTGCGATCTCAGTTTATGAAGACCGGTTGAGAAAACTGGAGCTTTCCGACCCTCGGCTTGGTGGCATCGAAGAAGAAACAAAGATGATCGGCGAGATGCGAAGTAAGCTTCAATCCATCGATGGTCTGGTCAATAGTCGTGATTGGGATTTCGGTGGCGTAGAACTCGTTGCGGATCTTGAACAGGAAATTCTGGACTTGCAACGAATCTCCAGTGGGCTGCCTGCTTTACTGAACCAACGAATGGACACTTTTTCACAGCAGGCTCGAACTGAGTATCACACATGGATGATTCTCAGCGGAGTCCTATCGCTTTGCGCGATCGGGATGATTGTGTTGTTGTTGGTCCGATTTCGCGACGCTATTTTTCGCCCATTGGAAATCTTGTTGGAGGGAACTCGAAAGGTTGCTGCTGGCGATGACGACTATCGGATCAAACTCAACTCCAATGACGAACTCGCCGAATTGGCCGACTCGTTTAACCTGATGACCAGTAACTTTCAGGAAATAAGAACCGATCTGAACGACCAAGTGCAAGAACGAACCAAAGAAGTCGTTCGCAGCGAGCAAATGGCCAGTGTTGGATTCCTGGCTGCAGGTGTCGCACATGAGATCAACAATCCACTCAACACCATTGCCTGGTCAGCGGAATCACTCGAATCCCGCATGCATGAAATTTTGATGGATCGGTTTGATGGACAGGGAGCGATCCCTCCCGATTTGAACGAGGAACTCAAAAAGAACCTGCGGCGAATTCAGGACGAGGCGTTTCGCTGTAAAGGGATCACCGATTCACTGCTTGATTTTGCGCGACTGGGCGACGCCCGCAAAAAGCTGACCAGCATGCGTGAAATCGTTGAGTCGGTGGTTGAAATGTTGCGTCCGCTGGGAAAATATCGTCAACGCAATTTGGACTTTCGCTGCTCACAAAATGTGATGGCGTTGATCAATCCACAAGAAATGAAACAAGTCACTTTGAACCTGGTCATCAACGCGCTGGATAGCACTCCGGATGGTGGTTTGGTCAAAGTCAGTCTTACTAAAGAAGACGGTCTCGCCGTTCTCAAAGTTGAGGACAATGGTTGCGGGATGACCGACGAAGTCAAACAACATCTGTTTGAACCATTTTTTACACGACGCAAGCAAGGTGAAGGGACCGGATTAGGGCTCAGTATTACCTACCGCATCGTGCAAGAACATGGTGGACGCATCGAACCGTATAGCGATGGTCCAAACAAAGGAAGTACTTTTATCGTTCGAATTCCAACGGTTAAGCATGAGCAACTCGCAAAACACAAACAAGCAGCCTAAATCGAAAAAGCAAATGGGACTGAAAGTTCTATTCGCCGACGATGAAACGAACTTGCAAGAGCTAATCGCGGCCGAAGTTCCTCGCATGGGACACCGCGTGACCGTTTGCCCGGATGGGCTGACCGCGGTTGCTGCGCTACAGAAGAACTCGTTCGATTGCATTATTGTCGATCTCGACATGCCCGGTTTAAACGGGATTCAGGTAATCGAAAAAACGAAAGCTGTATCACCAGAAACCGAAGCGATCGTCCTGACCGGTAAGAGCTCGACCGAAACCGCAGTCTCTGCGCTTCGCTTGGGTGCATTCGACTATTTGCAGAAGCCCTGCAAACTGATGGACCTCCGAAACCTGCTGAATCGAGTCAGTGAAAAGTTGGAGATGAAGCGGAAGAACTTTGCGCTGCAACGTCGTCTAAAGCGGGTCGAAGGGACTCCAAAGATGATCGGGCAGCAAAAGAATATGCAACGCGTGCGAGCGCTGATTGAGAAAGTCGCTCCGACAAATTCAACCGTTTTGATTCTGGGCGAAACAGGAACAGGTAAGGAACTTGCCGCCCGAGCAGTTCACGAACAAAGTCAACGCGTGGACGAACCGTTCGTGGCAATCAATTGTGGAGCTTTGCCGGAAAACCTGATTGAGAGCGAATTGTTCGGACATTGCAAAGGAGCGTTTACCGGCGCTGACGACAACCGTCGCGGACTGTTCGAAGTGGCACATGGCGGAACTTTGTTTCTGGATGAGATTGGCGAACTGCCCAAATCGACTCAGAGTAAACTGCTTCGCGTTTTGGAGAGCGGCGAGATTCGACGAGTCGGTGAGAACGAGCCGTTTGAGGTCGATGTGCGAGTAATCTGCGCGACACACCGGGACTTGGCTGCCATGGTTACCGCAGGTGATTTCCGTCAGGATCTGATGTACCGAATCAACACGTTCGAGGTAAATCTTCCCGAATTGCGTAACCGTTTGGAAGACGTGCCTGAGCTGGCGCGTCACCTGCTGATCAGACACATGCCAGAAGCGGCGAAAGTACCAGAGCCGTTTGCCGCCGATGCGATCAAAAAACTGCAAGAGTACTCGTGGCCAGGCAACATTCGTGAGCTCGCCAACGTCGTAGAGCACGCTTCGATTTTGTGTGACGCACTGCCGATCAGCAAAGACGACTTGCCACTCAACTTCGATCGAAATGGAGCCACCGTGACGAAATTCGAAACGGGTGGACTTTCTCTTCGAGACATCGAAATGCAAGCGATTCACACCGCACTGGACCGACACAACGGAAACAAGACCGCGGCCGCGCAGGAATTAGGCGTCAGTCTGAAAACGCTGTACAACAAACTGAATCAAGACGCGTTGCGTAAAGCTGCCTAGTTACTTAAATGTTGTTGTTTATCGGTGCGGGGCAAGTCGGGGTGCCTTGTTTACGCGAGCTACAATGGTTGTTTCAAGCTTACCAACCGAAACATGCTCACGCAACTTTAACCACTGCCAAATCTATCGCGTAAGCATGCC
>CAZDBA010000041.1:29647-31965 GCA_964503615.1 uncultured Pirellulaceae bacterium | reverse complement strand
TCGATCGGATATTGCGTTCTTTGTGAACCAAGCAACGTTGGATGACTGAATCAGGAAAAAACTCTTTCACGGCACTTCGCAAAGCAGCGCTGCCGTCCAATGCGGCAAACAAGCGACGTTCACATGAGAACCCACGCTTGTCCAGGCGACGCATTAAATCCAAGGAAACTTCGGCACTTTCACTGCTGCCAAGCTCAAAGTCCAACACGAACTTGAAGCCTTCGTGAGCATGTTCAGGTTGGCACGTTGAAATTAGAGTCGTAGGCGCGTAAACATGGCACCCGGCTGTCAACTGCTTGCAGAACGCTCGTTCAAAATGTGCTAAATTGACCGCAACTGCTGTCGGTTTTCACCGTAATTCCCGCGTATTGTCAAGAATCCGCGGGTGCTAATTGCTTTGCCAATTCTGAAAAGATAGTCTAAAGGCACTGGTGCTATTTCAAGCCGCCAATTTTAGCCGTGCGCTTTTCAACACGGCTGATTTGAAACAAGCCAATGGATAAAACTATGAAAAAAAAATTCACAGTAGCGATTCCACTTGCCACCCTTGTTTCAGTCTTCGTGCCCAGTTCGGCAGAGGCATGGTTTGCGCCCCAAGTCGACCAGGAATTGAAGTCGCCTGAGATCAAAATCGCTCAGGAGGAAGACAGAGAAGTGCCCTTGGTAACAGAAGGAGTATTGGCAGGGTTCACGAAAGAGGCGATCGAAAGCGCGAACCATCCACTGGAGCCAGCGATTGCTCTTGCTCGGCGGGGACTGGAACACATGGACGAAGAGGTGTTGGGCTATACAGCAACGTTAGTCAAACAAATTCGTTACAAGGGTAGGTTATTACCGGAAACTCATCTCAACGTTAAAATCCGTCACGAGCGGGGTGAGGGTGATGATTTTGTACCGTTCAGCGTGTACACAAAAATACTCCGCCCACGAAAGAAACTTGGTATCGAATCGATCTATGTTGACACTTGGAACGGCAACAAGATCATCGTCCACCCTAACTGGAAGGTTGGCAATATGAAGTTGTCTCTACCAGTTGATGGAAGGCTTGCAATGCAAGAGCAACTCCATCCCATCACAATGATCGGAATAAAAAACCTTCTTTGTCAAACGATTGAAAAAGGTGAACGGGACCTTGCTCATGATGAATGCGAGGTCTCGATCGACGACAACGTGGTAATCGATGGGCAGAGATGTATGGTAATTGAAATTATTCATCCACACCCCCGAGATCACTTTGAATTCCACGTGGCCAAAATCTATATCGACATCGAACGACAAGTCCCGTTTGGCTACGAGGGGTATTTGTGGCCAGAAGAAGAGGGGGGTGAACCGTTGTTGCTTGAGAAATATATCTATAAAAATCTCAAGCTAAACCCAGAACTGGATGATGAAGATTTCAATCCCGACAACGAAGCCTACGACTACCCAGCAAAGTAAGTTGCCGATTTCAGAGTAAGCTTGCTGATTTTTCACCGTGCAATCGCCCCGTGTGTATTCAGCACGGACGCCTTGGGCCAACAATTGCTTGCAGAACGCTTATCCCAAATGGGTTTCACTTAAACCAGTCAGGCAGTCGATTTTCGCCCTAATTCCAGCGTATTGTTAAGAATCCGCGGGTGGCAATTGCCTTGTCAGTTCTGCGAAGGTAACCTAGAAGCATCATTATTAATTCGTGCCGCCAGCCTTAGCCGTGCTCTATTCAACACGTCTGATCTTGCAAACAAGCCAACAGGTAGAACCATGAAAAAACTCTTCACAATAGCGATCCCCCTTGCCACCCTTATTTCGATCTTTGTATCCACATCGGCAGAGGCGCAAGATGGGTTTGACCTGGCCTATGGAGACGGAATTCATCATTTCTTCAATGGTGAATATCAAAAAGCGTACGACTCGCTAACAGCTGCGATTGGTAACGATCCAAGTGATCCTCGAACTTATTACTTTCGTGGTTTGGCCGGTGAGAGTTTAGGGTATGGAAGCTTGGCTGACTTTCAAACAGGTGCTCAGCTGGAAGTTCGTGGTGGCGGACGTATGTCTTTGGTAAACGAATCGTTGGAACGAGTACAAGGATCCGTGCGAATCAAATTAGAACGCGCACGATCCGAAGCGATTACAGCGGCCAAACGAAGTCAATTCTCAACTTCGCCAGTGATCGATGTAAATAGAACTCCGCGAGGGTCCGACAAACGGATGACGACGATGCCCACGGTTCCCGGAACGGTAACTGAGATTAAACCTATCGCCCCTGGACAAGATATCGAGATGATGCCGAAACCTGCCGAAGAAATGATGGACAAAAATCCCGATTTTGATTTCTC
>CAZDBA010000041.1:0-29547 GCA_964503615.1 uncultured Pirellulaceae bacterium | reverse complement strand
GATTTTGATTTCTCGTCCTCTCCCGCTGATGAAGCGATGACGAAAGAGCCAGATTTTGATTTCTCCACGCCAACCGTGCCGAACGATAACACCTTCGGTGGCGATTTCCCAGACCCACCTGCTGACTCAGGTTTTGGCGGCGACTCCACTTTTGGTGATGAAACGAAAGAAATGGAAAAGAAACAAATGCCTGCCGCTGGCGATGGTACCGTGCCAAACGATCCTTTCGATTTTTAGTCGAAAGTCAAAACAGGCTTAGCCAACTTCGGTTAACCTTCTCAGTTCGCGGCGATATTCAGATTGGATATCGTCGTGAAATTTGGCCATCGCTTTTTCTATTTTGCTAATCTGCGAATTGAACATGTTAAAGGTCACTTTGGTTGACCGGTAACGGATCCCGCTGTCGTCCAGTTGCTTGCAAAAATACAAGCGGATTTCGACCTCGGTTTCTTTGATTCCCGAATATTTGATGCATTTATCGATTCGGCGAACGATCTTGCGAATCCCTTTTTTGGCAAAGTACATCGTCGATCGGTTGATCTCCCGAAACATCTCGTCGATCTCCTGACAGACTTCGTTGATATATCCTTGCTCGTCCTGGGAGGCGAAGAGCAGATAGGTCAGCAGTTCCTTGTTGTCTTTCTTGAAACGAGCCAATCGCAAACAAGCCTCCAGCATTTCTCCGGGGTCGCGCTTGACCAGTGTCTTTTTGAGTTCGTGAATTGAGGCGGCTTTCATCCAGGTTGCCTTTCGAAAATCGTTGACTGCAGTTCTTGATTTTCGCAGGTAGCCGTCAACCGCTAAAGAGGGACTTTCGGATTGCCCAAAGGGAATTTTCAGTTTATTCGTATTAGCCGCAACCACTGGGCCGTGGGATCTGGTTCGCAATACCTTAACCGGAAGGTTAGTCCTTGGACGTGACGGAGAACATGTTAGAATGGCGGCCTTGGGGCAGTAGCTCAGTTGGTTAGAGCAGGGGACTTAAGTGAGCCCACCTAAACGAATGTAGATTCGCATGGTTTGCTCAATGGGTTGCTAATTCGTCTTCAAAAGCGATTTAGTAGAATTCGTCAAATTCGGGGAAGGCTTCGTCCTGTTAAAGGGCATGCTAATCCCGAGCCAAGCTTTGGTCGGTAGTGGATGTTCGCGGCGGTTTCGCTCGCTTTCCAAAACCGATCGCTGAAGGTGTAGAGACTGTACGGCGAACTCGTAAAGAGAAGAGACAGTCCAGACCACGAACTTGAAAGAGGCGGCGAAAGTCGAAGTGGTAAGCATAATCCCTTTGTCGCGGGTTCGAGTCCTGCCTGCCCTACAAAAATACCTCGCAGTCTTAACAGACTGCGAGGTTTTTTATTTGCTTTGTCAAGTCAGTATTCATGTTCAACTTACCTTGTCGTTCGTCGTAACAACTTGGAATAATGAAAGTTTGAAATTGACTGCTTGCATCGCTAAGCGATCGCACCTCATTTAGTTTGGATAATCTGCGCAGAAAATCACACGTACTACCGATCTTAACTCAGTTAAAATCTACATCGACTTCGCCACCTGCTGTCGTACCCAGTGCTCGCCAGACACCGATGTCGATCGAACCGCTGATGCTGTGTGCAGAAGCATCTAACATACCAACGTTAACGATATTGCCTGAGTGGTAACTTCTCGCAGTGATCGCAGCATAAGTCAATTGAGTCCCCGATCGTCCTTCTTGAATCGAGTTAAAATCGATGTCGTATCGCTGACCATTGTAGTCGTAGTCTACGACAGTATTGGGTGTGAATACGGTAGTGAAACCTGAATGGTGAACTCGTCCGTCGGGCCATTCTGTATGTCCGGTATTGTCTTGCAGGTTCGGACCAAGTTTCACCTGGCCCATCATGCTTAGAAACGCACTAGTTGATCCAGGCGGAGTCGCGCCTGGATCGGAAGTATTACGAATGTAACTGGTAAACGCTTTGACTTCGGCAGTACAGAACGTGTTGCTTGTGCCATCGGTAACCTGTCCAAATCGCGTTCGACTGTTCACGTAAAACGCCCCGTCACCCGGTTGTGAGTTTACCGGATCGTAAACCAACCAGGTTCCAAAGTTGAATCCGTAGTTAACCGGATAAACTCGTGGTGTACCGTCCGAAAAGGTACGAACGGTATCGTTGGCTTCACTTGGACACACAAAAACCGGGATGCGAAGCTGTGGAACGCCCGTGTTTTGTTGCGCGTCCCATGCGACGTTCAAATCAACCAGTTCACGTGCATTGCTTTGCTCCAGAAAGGGCAGAATCCGACCGTGAATACTCCATGATCCATTGTTACCGGACAACACTGCACCCGGTTCGATCTCAAAACTGGTAGGTAGTTTCCCAAAGGCGGCATGGTGCCCCTGAATGGCGATTCCGATTTGTCGCGTGTTGTTCAAACAACTCGTTTTTCTTGCCGCTTCACGTACCGATTGTACGGCGGGAAGCAGCATACCAATTAAAATTCCGATGATCGCTATGACGACCAACAATTCAACTAGTGTAAACCCTTGTTGTTGGGGCGAGTGGCTTCGCATGGTGGGATCTCCTTTTGATAGGCTCTGGTGTCAAACAGGAAGTGGCAATGTGAAGCCTTTAAATAATAACATACCAAGTCTGACAAAAACATAACAACATGCCAAGTCTGACAAAAAACGTTAAAACACTTCAGCAAATCAAATTCACACTTAAACAGGTATTATTTTCCACAAACTCAATGACAAACTCGTAACGGTAGTTGAAGTCGTAATTGAGTGTTTGTGCCGCTGTGTTGCCGCTGTGTCAAACCGGCCATCGAAATAAAACCCCAGTCAAACAAAACTCATTGACGGCCAATTCGCTTCGGTCTCGCGTGTGCGCTTTGCCCACTTCGATCAACGGAGCAAAAAGGAAACAAGATAGTCTCAAGCCGTTTCCACCTGAGCCTCGTCCTTTTTGGGAGTCAGGGCGTGTTACTCAACTCGATTGCTGCTTCGACACCCAGCAGTTTTTGACAAAGCTCCATCCCAAAGTCCGAAAGGGTGATGAACTTCGTAAACGGCAGGCCGCTGCGGAGCCATGGGCGGAATTTCTACTTTTTTGGTTTAAGGGCCATGGTATCGTAACGTGTTGAAACTAAACTGTCTGGGTCTTATCTGCCTCCGCAAAAGAAGTTCGCGCTGAACTCCAAATTGACTTGGCTTGTGCAACCCTTCTACGCCAAGGAAACTTCCATGCCTAAAATTGCTTGTCCAAAATGTAGCGCTAGTTACAACCTTCCCAACGATTTGATCGGCAAACCGGTTAAGTGTCCCAAGTGCAGCACCGCATTCAAAGTCGGCAAAAAAATTAAGACTAAAACAAATCCTGCTGCGCCTCAGGCAGCCAAACCACAATCTCCAGAAGAGATCGCCAAAGCAAATGAGCTGAAGAAATTTGGCTTGGATGGCCCAATCTCCAAATCGGATGCGATCTTCGATGAATCCCAATCGGATGGTACACCCGATCCGATGGCAAATCCGCTTGGCCGTGCAGGCTTTGACCCGGGCTTTTCCAGTCATCCGCCTGTCGAAGAAAAGGTCGATGCGAACCCAAAAGGTGCGATGTTCGAAAATCCGGCTTTGGACACGAAAAAAACAAAAGCGACCGCACAAGATCCCAAACCAAAGTCAAGTAAATCGAAGGGCAAGGCAGGGGGGTTCGAGTTAAAAACAGCAATCAAAGAAGTTTGGTTCATGCTGTTACTTGGATTGGGTTTACTAACTCTCGTTGGCGTTCTGGTGCCTCTGTTTACCAGTGGGCTCGGCGTAATGGAAATCGTCGGCCTTTCGATTGTCGGTGTCGCCGCATTGGCAGTACAAGTTTGGGGCGGCTTGGTTGCCTACAAACATTCTGGAAGCGTGGCGATGTTACTGCTTTGCCTGCTCGTTCCTTTTTTCCTTTTATTTTACGGTTTCACAAATCGAGAGGTGATGGACCCGGCTTTGAAAGCGTACATCGTCTGTCTGGTCTTATCCCTTGTATTCGTTCCGTTTCTGTTTTTCTAGGAACTGCGAATTAATTCCTTACTCCTTGAGTCGCTGGTTAAGCGGAAGGTGTGGGATTCGAACCCACTTGTCCCTTTCGGCGACCACGGTTTAGCAGACCGCCCCGGCAAACCTTATCCGGCTACCTTCCATTATTTTTCGAGAGCTGACGACTGGATTCGCACCAGCATAATACGATTTACAAGATCGTCGCCTTTCTAAGTCGAGCCACGTCAGCAGATTGAGCGGAGGGAGCGAGATTCGAACTCGCAAGACCGTAGTCTCCGTTTTCAAGACGGTTGCCATCACCGATTGGCGAGCCCCTCCTCGTTAAAATCTGCAATTCAATTTGCTATGGGTTGTCCCCCTTTCATTTAGTTAATTCGCCTAGGTAATTCGCTTGGACAAAAACAATAAAAAAAGCCCGGCTTCTTGCGATGCCGGGCTTCGAGTGTCAATTCGATTAACAACCTTGGATCACAAGCGCAAAAATTCCGTAGATGAAGAACTTGTCGTTCCCAATACGGAGCTTGTCGATGTGGTTGTCAAAATCATCATGGTTTTGGTTTTTGCAATCATCGCGAGGTAGCGATTTTCAATTCGAAATTCTGTTGTACAGACCTATAGACGGCGAAGTCGCGAGCAGGTTCGCAATATATTTCTCCGAAATTGGAAACCCAACGCGTTAGCGAGCAACGGTGCGGAAATTGCCCACGCAAATCCCTGGCTTGCCTTCGGTCCTCGCTTACGCGTCGGGTTACCATTATGGACGCATTCGCGTTCAGAGTAAGTGATCAAACGTGATCGCTACGGTGGGTCGTAACCACCTTTGCCGAGGGGATGGCATCGGCAAATCCGCCAAACGCCTTTTAGTCCGCCACGAATTGCACCGTACTTTTCAATACAGGAAATCGTATACGCGCTACAGGTTGGTTGAAACCGACAGTTCGAACCCAGCATCGGACTGATGCAAACTTGGTACATTCGCACACAGCGAATCAAAAACCAGGCGGGCAAACCAAAAATCCATTTGAGAACTTTCATTTGTCCTATCCCTTCGACTGCTTAGCCAGTTTCTTGGCAACTCTTTCGACCAATCTCGGCAAAGACCGCGCTACCGCAGCGTAGCTCAGTTCTGCTCCCTTTCGGGGCCGCACAACAATGTCGATCCCCTCGGGCAACTGAGAATGTGCCTTGCGAAAGACCTCACGGATCGTCCGTTTCCAGCGATTGCGAGTCACCGCATTACCCACCTTGCGACCGATGCTCAAACCCAACCGAGTTGTTTCAAGACCGTTGTAGCTCCCTTGCACCACCAACACGTTGTCTGCCGCGTGAGCAGAATCTCGATAAACAGCATCAAATTCAGCTTGCTTGCGAACTCTTAGACTTCGCGGAAATTCCTGGCTCAAATTATCTACCATATTAGATCGTTTCGAGGACTGTCCTGTTGTATCTTGGACAGAGCCTCGTTGAGCTTCTTTTGTTCGGCTTTGGAAAGATCTTTCGGCATGATAATTTGAATTTCGGCCATCAAGTCACCAGGTTTTTTACCTTTTGGCTTAACGCCCATTCCCTTCAACCGCAACGGCTTTCCGCTGGTGCTACCTGGAGGAATCGTAACCGTGATCGTACCATGGGGAGTGGGTAAGTCGATTTTTGCCCCAAAGATCGCTTCGCTTAACGTGACAGGCAGTTTCACCATCAAGCTATTGTCTACCCGACTAAAACAAGGGTGCGCAGAGATTCTGATCTTGATCAGTAAATCACCACGTTCGCCCCGCGGAGCTGCATGTCCAAGTCCACGAAGTCGGATCTTTTTGCCGCTCTCGATCCCGATCGGAATCTTTACGTCGATCGTTTCGACCTTTCCCGTCGACCGTTTCACTGAAACCTGGTAGTTGCCGCCGAGTATCGCCGTCGCAAATGGAATTGTGATCGACTGTTCAATGTCGAGATTCGGTTTTGGAGGCGCTTGTTGCCCCGGGTGCTGGCCTGGCATTCCACCCGGCATACCTCCCATGCCACCCATGCCTCCGAATTGACGAAAGAGCTGTTCAAATGCGGCACCACCTCCGCCCCCTCCACCAAAGATCTGGTTGAGGTCGATTGGACCGCCGGGGCCTGCCGCGCCACCGAACGGGTTATGGCCCCCGCCCATCTTTTCAAAGTCAGGCCCCATTTGGTCGTACATCCGGCGTTTTTCCGGATCGCTAAGGACTTCGTAGGCGCGCTGAACTTTTTGGAAACGCTCTTTGGCTTTTTGTTTGTCTTCGTGCAAGTCCGGGTGACACTTACGGGCCTCTTTGCGATACCCCTTCTGAATCTCTTCAGAACTCGCAGAGCGGGAAACGCCCAAAATGTCATAGTAGTCAGTCGCCACAGATTCTCCCCAAACTTCGTTAGAACAGAGAAATTTTACGCTCCCAGCCAGTGGATTCAACAGCAACCGGGCATTTTTCAATCGTGGACACGTTCCCAGTAGACTGTGAAATTCCAGACCGTGTGAGTGGCAAAGCACCGTCAGCGACATATACAGGTACGAGGGTAATGATGCGAAAAGTTTCTGCCTGTTGCAAAATGCCAACACTGTGGTGAATTATCAACATGCCGGCTCGCGGCTCGGAAACGTTTCGTGGCAAATCACTTTGCTTTCCTCGGGGTTTTATGTTTCGTAGACCGTAAATCAAATTCGTGGCACCAACATTGCATCTGTCTCTCGCTGCAAGATCAGACAACTTTGGGAACCACATTATGGCCAAAAAGCAAATCGCGAATAAGACGATCAAAAAGACACGCTCTTTGAAAAAAACTGGCCCAGCCAAACCGAAGCCAGCCGCGGTCAAATTACCGGAAAAGCCTCTCAGCAAGTCTGACGAAGAGAATGCCAAACAAGCACCCAAAGAAGACGAAGCGATCGACGATCCCGTCCGTATGTACTTGATGCAAATGGGCCGCATTCCACTTCTAACTCGCGAAGAGGAAGTCAGCTCGGCGATGGACATCGAACAAACAAAAGCAGTCTTTCGCAACACGATGCTGGCCACAGACTTTATGCTACGTGGAGCGCTCGATGCGCTGCAAAAAGTCCACGAGGGCAAACTTCGCCTGGACCGTACCATCGAGGTTTCGGTTACCAACAAACCGGAAAAGCAACGAATCATGCTTCGCATCGTGCCGAACATCGCGACGCTTCGTAAACTTCTGGCTCAAAACGCGATCGACTATCACTATGCGATCGACATCAAGAACCCAGTCAAAGAGCGTCACGCAACATGGAGGACACTAATCATCCGCCGCAATCGATGTGTTCGTTTGGTCGAAGAGATGAACCTTCGATACAGTCGCTTGCAACCCATGTTCGAGCAACTGGAAGAGATCAACAATCGTATGCAAACTCTCTACAGCCTGTTGCAGGAAGCTGCTGAAACAGGTTTTGCAGGTGTTCGCAGCTACGAGGAGATTCGTGCTGAATTACACTACCTGATGCAGCAGACTTATGAGTCACCTCGCACGTTGCAGCGTCGCGTCATAAAGACGAAAAAGCTCCAAGCAACTCACGAAGCTGCAAAGCGAGTGTTGTCCGCGGGTAACTTGCGATTGGTTGTTTCGATTGCCAAGAAGTATCGTAACCGCGGTTTGAGCTTTCTGGATCTGATTCAGGAAGGCAACACCGGCTTGATGCGTGCTGTGGACAAGTTCGAATACAAACGAGGATACAAGTTCTCGACTTACGCGACATGGTGGATTCGCCAAGCGATCACGCGAGCGATTGCTGATCAAAGCCGCACGATTCGTGTGCCGGTTCATATGATCGACACGATGAGTAAGGTGCGAAACGTGATGCGTGAGCTGGTTCAGGAATTGGGTCGCGAGCCTAGTGCCGAAGAAACGGCTAACCGAGCCAAGCTTTCACTGGACGACACACGAGTGATCATGAAGATGTCTCGCCAGCCGTTGTCGTTGGACCAACCGGTCGGCGATCGTGACGAAAGCTACTTTGGTGAGTTCCTGGAGGACTATCGTGATCACGATCCTCTTTACGAAACCAATCAGATCGCACTTAAAGATCGTATCGAAGAAGCGATGGAGCATCTGAACTATCGTGAGCGAGAGATTCTCCGCCTGCGGTACGGCTTGGCCGACGGCTATTCATACACTTTGGAAGAGGTTGGCAAGATCTTCAGCGTGACACGAGAACGTGTTCGCCAGATCGAGTCAAAAGCGGTGAGAAAACTGCAACAACCCTACCGAAGTCGTTCGCTTGCCAGCTTCCTGGACGGGGCAGAGCATCAGTTCGATACACCCGTCGAGAACTAGATAGAATGCGAACGTCTTAACTGGAAACAGAATTACAATCTTTCCTTAGGTTGTCTTGTTAAAAAAACGGCAAGCGGAATATCCGCTTGCCGTTTTTGTTTGAGTTCTGAGATGCAATTCGAGGAGTTAAAACGTTTAGAACCCAAATAAATAATATTAGTTGCCGTAGACCACATGCTGTGTGTCTTCAGTTGATTGATTCTTCAATTGAACTGAAAAACCGGCAGGCAAAGTTCGTTGAACATTCTCGATAGTGAACAGGCAATAAAAAGTCCCTGAAGCAGCATCCACGTTTGGCGAAACGTATTGCAATCGAGCTGTCACGTTCCGGTTCAAGGGGGCTTCGGCGGTCAGCTGATAGTCGTTGCCAACGGTTAGCTGTCCGAACCGCTCGATGGGCAAATGCAATTCAACTTGCAACTCTTCTGAAGACACCAAAGAGATCAAAGGAGTGTCACCGGCAATAAAATTGCCGACTCGAACGTAGATCCGATCGACTTGTCCATCAAAAGGAGCGCGAATGTGGTACAGCTCCAAACGTTGCTTGGAAAGCTCAGCCGTTTGACGAGCTTGCTCCAACGTGTCCAACGTGATCTTCAGTGCTGCAACCGCTTTGTTGTATTCGTCTTTCGCTTGGGCCACTTCCATATCATTCGCTGCACCGCGTTGCAAAGCGTTGAGTGTTCGTTCCAATCGAGACTTGGCTTCTTTAACGCCAATGCGAGCCAGGTCAGTACTGGCACTGCTGTTGGCAACAGCTGCTGCGGCCGCGTATTCAGCTTGTGCGATCTTGGGGTTCAAGACTGCGAGCAAGTCACCTTTTTTAACAAAGTCACCGGGATGAACGTTGATCTGAGTGAGCGTCTGGCTAACACCGGTAGAAAGCTCAGCCGTACGAGTAGCGGTCACGACTCCAGGCAGTGATGATTCCTGACCGATTGTCGCTGTGCAAAACAGCAAACCAACGATAAAGGCCAGTACCAGCCGGACGAAATTGTTTTTGAAAATTAAGAGATACATAAGTACTCTCCAGAATTACTGAGTGGTGAGTTTATTAAAGAAGACTCGTGTGCGGCGCATCAAGTAATGTCCGACCGATTCATAGCGTGGAACCAATTGCACTTTGGCAGTTGTGTTCACGGGAATATTCATTGAGTTCGCATCGTCCAACAGGACTTCGAAACGAAAATAAGGCTGATCCGCTTCGTTGTTGTTGGGATTGATGAGGATGTTACCGGATGACAGATGCGTCAGCCCGGTTTCTTCGACGACGCGTGAACCAGCGCCCTCGATTTTAGTGATCGTTCCTTCTAATGTTTGGTTTGCATGGGTCGCAACGCGGCATTTCACCTTTTGGCCAACTTTTGGCATCGTTCCCCTAAGTTGTTCACCGTCAACCAACACATTCACAATCGGTCGGCCAGCAACGACTTTGGCAATTTCAGTTCCCACGGGAAGATAGAGTCCTTCGTTTCCATGCGGAATACACGAGGCCAACTTTCCCTTGAACGGTGCGGTGGCCTCCAGCATCGTGGCCCGTTTGGATACAGTATCCAGTTCAGCCTCGGCCGATTCCACGCCTGTGTATTCTGCGCGAAGGGCACTAGGCCCTAACGTTTGCGCCGCTCGAAATTTGACTTTGGCCAAATTTAATTTTGCGCTGGCAAGCTGAAAGTCACTCTTGATTTCATCGTTTTTCAACTTGACCAGAACCTGCCCTGAGCTGACATCCGAATTTGCGTCCGCCACAACTTTCTCAACGTAGCAATCCTGAGAAACTCGGATGGCGTGCTGCTGTTCGAAACCGGTTTGGCCTACTGTCACCGTTCCACCAGGGATGGGACAAAAAGCGAGCAACAACGGAACACCAACAGCCAGAACCACGCTAAGGGCGACCGCACGCGGGCGCACGCTGGCACATTCTGGCGATGTCCACAGGTAGGAAAACATCTGTTTCGTGAGCGAGATTAACAGGGAGCCGATAAACAGGGCCCCCATTGCGATTCCCAAAAGCAGAAATTTGGCTGCGATCATAAAGCTGATCGAAAGGATTAGAACCACTGAATAGAGTGAGGAGGCAATTCCAAACAGGACCAACCAAGTGTACTCTCTGCGAGAACTGTTTCGTCGTGGTGGATTCAATCCGAGTAAGGTTCGCTTACTGACGTCTTTAAGGGCCTGGGTTGATTTGGCTCGCAGGTTCGGAATCCCCAGCAGATCGCTCAAGACGTAGTAGCCATCGAACTTCATCAGCGGGTTCGCATTGAACAACATCGTAGTAAAACTTGCCATCAACACAGTGAAATGTGCCACCGAATTTACAAGCCCTGTACCCGTCGTTGCCCAAACAAACACTGCAATCGCAGCAATTATTGTTTCAAAGTACATACCACCTAGCGCGACGATGATTCGATTTCGTCGAGAGGGAAAGCTCCATGAACTGCTGACATCTACGTACGCCAAAGGAAGCGAAGCAATAAAAAGCGCTCCCATATCGGGCACTGCTCCCCCAAAAACTTTACAGGCATACGCGTGTCCGAATTCGTGGATTACTTTTAGAACCGTCATCACAACGGCAATGATTAACAGGTTTTTGTAGGCAAATATTCCTGAAAGCGGTCCCCAGAACTCGCCCCAACGGGCAAGCAGAACTCCACCACTTGCCAACATCAACAGGCACCAAAATACGAAAAAGGCGCGAGTGAATAACGGACGAAACAGGCGGACTGTTCGATCAAGAAACTGATTTGGATTCAACAAGCCAATTTTGAAAAAGATCAACTTCATCATAGACGGCTTTTTGGCAGCAGCTTGCCTCATCTGGAAGCGCTTGTACAACGCGTTGCCATTGGTAACTGGCAGGTCTAACAGACCTTTAAGTTGCAATTGCAGAACGAATTCGTAAAAGCCTTGTTCGTCTGACGATTCCAGCTTGTCGCTTTCAACTAGGCGGGCAAAGATCTGGGAAAGTGTTTTATCCCGATCCAGGCTCGAAAAAACTTCGTAGTCCGCCTGCGAAAACATCTGAGATTGAAAACTCAGCGGATCGTGAACAATGTACGAAGCCCGGTCACGAAACACGGTCCGACTGACAATGATGTCCTTTCGAACGCCCAGTTTGACCTGTCCCAGTTTTTCAGCAATCGATGCTTTGTCTGATTGTGGCTGGTTTGTTTCGTTGCTCATAGCCAGAACCCTAGCCTTAAACGATCCAACATTGAGCGAGTTGTTACCCACCAAACAGGTTGCCATCCGGTTTTAACTTTGGCAACGCCTTCCATGCCACTTTGCAACCACTCCTCATCACCGTCGATCAGGGCTCGAGCCATAACCACGTTGCGGCCGTCTACTGAGACAGTCGAAGGTGTAACCCGCTCGATTTCGCAAGCCATACGAGAGCCGGGGTGGCTTGCCAATACAAACTGACATTTCTGGCCCGGTTTGATGTAGCTGGCGGTCGATTCGGGAATAGCGAGCTCGATTCGCATCTGATCGCTGCTGGCAATTTCAAACAAAGGCGAACCAACCGCAACCGGTTGACCGATTTGCTGGCGAAGGTCACCACGGATAATCGTGCCGTTGAACGGAGCAATCACTGATGCATTTTCAATTCGTTTTTTAACTCCGTCCAACTGAGCACTTAGTACGTTGATTTCCGCTGCAGCAATTGCTGCTTCTGATGTCTTTCCTGCCTGAAGCGCGTTGTCGCGAGCGACTGCAAACGATTTCATTTTTGCCGATATCGACTGACGTTCGAATGTCAGGTCTTTTGTGTCAAACGTCAGAATCACTTGCCCCGCTTTGACTTCGTCCCCCGCGGCCAAAGGAGCCGATTTAATTACTCCATCAAACGGAGCCGCGATTTGCTGGGATGATTGCGATTGAACGGTACATGGAATCTTGGGGGAGAACGGCATTGGTCCGATCACAAACCAGATCGCAGCTGCCAACAATGCCAACGCAGCGTACTTGCGTTTGCCCGCTCCGAAAAAAGTGGATTGAACCGTCTCACGAACTTTCGTTTTTACCTGACTCGAAATCGTCATGCTGGATTTTCGCAGCATTTCAAAAGCAGGACCGTATGCGTCGAGCGATTGCTCAAACGATTGGAGTTCGTTTGCGGTAAATGGATGAGCCAAATCGCGTTGAAGATTCAAGACTCCGACGATTTCACCCTCGGAACGAATGGGTACCGAACACACTGCTGAACCGCCAGTTTGTTCATGCAAACGCTTGTTCAAAAAGAACTGATCCGACTCGACGCCTACGCCTTCACTTCGATGCTGCACAACGATCCGCTCGCCGTGGTCGTAGCACTCCTCCATAGCTTGTCGCATGTCGACAACAACAGGACTATTGTCGACAAAGTTATCCATTCCAGAAATACTTTGTATTTTGATGTGGTTGTTTTGCACGAGCCCAATTGCAGAACGTTGGCAGCCATATTTTTGGCAAAAGTTGTTTGTCAAAGCAAAACAAAGTTCACGCACATCCGAGAACTTAGCCGCCTTTCCCAATGCGGTTAACTGAGCATCAGCTTTAGTATCTGGCTTTTTGACTTCTGGCTCTGTTGTCGTCTGAGATTGCTCACCACACATCCGCATCACTTCGACACAGGCAGTCAGAAACTTCTCTAATTCAGGAAGTACGTTTTGCGAAGCGATTTGAGCGAACACGGTCGCTGAGCCGACCGACTGTCCTTTTTCGTCAGAGAAAGGGCATGTTGTCAGGCAAAACGTCTTGTCACCGACTTCGATCAAACGGCTTTTGGTTCTATTAATAACCTGTGATTCAACGGCCAACGTCGTCGTCAGGTCCAGCAGGACTTCTGGATTGAGGTTTTTGTCACTAATGTAGGTACGACTGAGCATCTGGCCGCGTTGCTCAAAATTGACTTCACCCCATTTGGCATGCGCGGCTCGCGCGATCAATTTAAAAGCGGCGCTATAGTATTCGGCTTGATCGCTTGAGTTCGCCGCAATATTGCGCAAGGGCGCGGCGAGCGACGCAGCAACATGTGCCGCCTTGTCGATCGGTTGTTGGATATTTGGGGTTTCTGTTGTGATGCTCATGATCGTTTCCAGTACTGTTCGTTTGACCTAGAGCAATTCGTCAGTTGTGTTTGATCGACTGGGAATTGAAACGGGGCTGAAGAATGAGAACCCGCATTCGAATTTGTCTTCACGCAGCATGATGCAACGGACACAACGAGAAAACGCCGGATCTATATTCAATGTTCGCTTGTCGAACTGAACCAAAAAGATATCGCCCACAGTTAAGGGAGCATCCAGAACGACTCGGCATCCATCGGCTGAGACATCGTGACAAACTCCGATACTCGGTTCCTCGTCCCGATCACTGATATTTCCGCTGGTAACAGCAACTCCGCATTCCGCTGCGAAACGATCGCTTCGCTGAATGTTTTCTTTAACGTTCTGTTGCAACTCGGTAATTGCTTGCAACAATTCTTCGGTGTCTTGGTCCGAGTCGAATTCGTTTGGTAAATTCATGGGAACAACCCTTTGTAGTTTTGGTGGATTCCAGGGCACTGAACAGCAAGCAGCTGAAAAATGTCCGGATAAATGTAAGTCCGGAAGAGTCCGTTGGCGCAAACTTTGATGCCAATTGGCAACAAGCCTTGTGAAAGCTCAACGTATTGAGCGATTTTGACAGTAGTTCCGATTAGGTAATCTGGAGAGAGCTCGTTGATTGCCACGCCGCAAAATCGTCAGAACCGTTACAGCAGATAGGACCTGAATAACTGGCACGTGCCGAAAAATTGTACCTGAGCAGGCATAACCGGAACGATTATCACAAATGGAATCATAATCGTTACCCGAACCTTGCCCCCATTTTGATCATGTTCGAAACTTCATCTCGAAAAATCTTTTTCGTTGAGTTGCTGCTATTCGTTGTTCTGTTTGGTGCCGCTGCCAGCCTACTGTTTCCAAATATTTGGAAGCCTGTACTGAGCTTGGTTGTTGAACTGGAACAAGAAGAACCACAACCGGACCTGTTGGCTACTTTGCCAGCGCCAGGGTTAGAGAAAAAGATCGTAAGAATTCAGTCTCACAGCAACATCGGTGAGTTTCGCACAAGCGTCAGTCGAAAGTTCGATACGAATTCGCTTGAAAATCAGTTTGAGCCGAGAGAAATGGCTCTGCCAGAAGACTGGATTGTTGAACCTGCGGATTCGCTCGGAGCGACTGGCTCGCTTGCTAACCCGCGGGATCCGTTCGACTCGAGATACATCAAAGAGGACGTCCCTCCACCACTACCTGACCAGCAGTGGGAAATACAGGACTTGGTTTCCAGTCAAGAAAGACAATCGCAAGATACTGAAAGTGTGCAAACACCTAAGGATGGAGATGCGTTAAAGGTGCCGGACTTACGCCCCAACGGCATTTCGAACGAAGTAATTGGTACGGTCGAACCGATCCTCGATATTCCCGGCACCCCGCGCCGCAACTTTGTTGGGGACGACATACCTCAGTATGTCGACGAACATGAATTTCGCTCAATCATGGACAGCGGCCCGAACTTAAATCCAACGGGCAATGCAAAAAATGGTTCAGCAAATTCGCTCGCCTGGACCGACCCGACTTGGTGGATACGCGAGATCCAAAGCCCTCAACTTGGCGATCGACAACCAATGCCAATCAGCTTGGATACCATTATCCTGATGGCATTGCAAAAAGCCCCAGAGGTTCAGGTGTTGAACACCGAACCTGAAATCCAGCGAACTTTAATTGACCAGAATATTGCCGCGTTTGATTGGAGCACGTTCATCAACACGGTATGGACTGACACCAACATACCTGTTGGTGACACATTACAAACTGGATTGCCCGGTGGTCGATTCCTGGAAAACGAGTTGTCGGTTGAAGGCGGCATAACCAAACTTCTTGCCACTGGCGGAGATATCCGATTAGGACAAACGTTTGGTCGCCGTGACAACAACTCACAGTTCCTGGTCCCCAACGATCAGGGCACCTCCAACTTGGTCATCGACTATCGACAACCGCTTCTACGTGGAGCGGGAAGACGATTCGCACAACGACAAATCGTACAGGCACGTCTCGACTTTGAGCAGGTCCAAAGCCAGTCGATGCAAGGACTCCAGCAATATGTGGTTGATGTCGTTGCGGCGTATTGGCAATTGTATCAAGCCCGAGCACTAGCCGTTCAAACTCGTCGCTCGTTTCATCGAGCAGACGAACTACTGCAACGACTTCGGAATCGCGAAGGCATTGATGTCACCAACGACCAAATTTTGCGTGCCGAAGCGGCCGCTGGCAGTCGAAAAAGTGAAGCCATCAGTGCGGAGTTCGAAGTTCGCAACGCACAAGACGTACTGATCAACTTGGTGGTGGGTCCCGATTCAAAAGATGCAAATTTTCTGGAGCTGATCCCTGAACCGATGCTCTTGCCCGAACATATTCCGTACGATCTCGAAACTCTGGCCTATGTCGCGCTTAACAATCGACCGGAAATCAGTGAAGCGATCGCACGGATCAAGACAGGTGAAACATTGGAGTACGTTGCGGTCAATGAACTGTTACCTCAACTCGATGCGATATTGTCGACCAGTGTTTCAGGCCTTCGCGGGAACTTTGACGCGTTTGGAGCCTTTGCCGATCAGTTTAGTAGAGGTGATCCCAGCTACTCGATCGGTTTTGAGTTTGAGTTGCCTGTTGGAAACCGAGTCGCCAAGAGCGTGGTCCAACGTCAACAACTTCAAACTAGAATCTTTACCCAACAGTTTGAGAAATCGGTCGGTGACGTCGTTCTGGATGTCAAAGTTGCCGCCAGAAACCTGGATCGACTAAATCAAGCGATGCAGAACAATTTGGCCGCGTTGCAAAAAGCTGCCCAGGAGCTGGAGTATATTCGCAATCGACAGGAGTTACTGTTAGATGATGGAAAAACAGGTAGCCTGTACATCGAAGACCTTTTGGCTTCTCAGGCTCGGTTGACTTTGGCCGAGAGTCGTCTGTTGGAAAGTCAAACAGATCACGCGATCGCCTTGGTCGATCTCAAACGAGCCACCGGCGAACTGCTTAACGCAAAATACCATGCTGATCAGTTTTTGCCGATGGAGGTCGAGTATGTTAACCACATTGAACCCGCCTTTCAGGATCCGTCACACTATCCAACCGCGATTCCAACGGAGATCGAGTTGCATGGGTCCTCTGTGGTTCAACCAAATAACTTAAACACGAATTCGATCGGTCCAGCAAAAACGGGAGCGGGCCAAGAGTACTTTGCACCGGTCTACGCACCTTTGCCCGCGGTTAATCAGTAGGGCTTCAAGAGTTTACAGTTGGAGTGGTGCAGTCAGTAGTTGGCTCCAAAACTATTCCTGTTGCGCGTTGCGCATCATTGGGGACGGACGGAGAACTAGCTGTCTCCAGATAGCGTTTGGCTCCCAAGGGAGGTAGTGGCTCGACTTCGGAAACCGGTGGCTTGGTCCAATTGGCAAGCGTAAGCACTGCGTTTCCTTTGATACCTTTTGCCGCAGTAATGTTTCCGGTCGCATAGGCGCGAGTTGCCCATTTCGCTTTGTTTTTGCAGGTGATTCCCATCATATCGAACAGGTGGTACTGCGATTGCTGCTGATAGAATTCGTGCTGAAAGAACCTCAGCACGTTGCCCGGCGAGTTGCGAGAATGCTCGGGAGCGAAACTGATTTTATTCGAGTACACGACCCCTTTGGCAACCGGACAGTATTCAAATGCAATTAGTTGGCCGTCCAGCTTCAACTGCCACAAATGAAGCATGTCGTTTTGCATCATGATACGAGCTTCGTTGCGGAAGTAGTCCTGCATATCGCTTTTGATAATCGAGGTACCGCTTTCGCCTTTCCATGTTCGATCCTCAAGAAGGAAACACGCTTCCAAAATCGAATTGAGTTCTGTTTCTTCGCCGGTTCGAAAACACTCGGCTTGCAGATCTCCCATCGACCTGAGCCGTTTGATTCCTTTTTTTACAGCAGCCCGGTGGTTTCCTGACCAACTGGCTTGATACGCGGGCCAGTCATTCAGAACATCAGTCAATGCGATTGCGTCCCCGACCGATTCACGCAAACGATGGCCGTTGGATCGCAGCGTACCGATGAAACTTTGCCATCGCGGTGTCTCAGTTGCAGTCGTTTCTAACTTGAGCAGGCTCCACACACCCTTGCCCAATACGCTGACTAAAGCTTCACACAAATCTTGGCTTGGATACTCGGGGTCAAGTAACAGTTCGCCAGCGTCGGCCCAACAGTTTCGAGTCAATGACCAGACCACCGCCCCGAATTTTCGCCCTTTATCGTAAAGGGGTAACGCAGCGACTAATCGCTCCTGCTCCCAAACGGTAACCAGTTTCAGTTCACGGTCAATTTCGAATTGCTGCATCCAGATCACGATGTTTTCGGCGCGGCTTCCCGGATAGGTGACATCCGCGCGCAACCACAGCGCATTCCATTCATCTTGGATATCGACCAACGCCTGAATACCGGTTAAGAGTTTAGATTCCATTTAACTTCCAAAGTGTTGTGTTATTTAGGTCGGTATGATTGAAGTTTTTCGAACTTCCCGATCGAACCAGCGTTTTAGCTTAAGCAGACCAGTGCGGCCCAGCGAAGATGGGAAATGGGTGTGCCGAAAACCGACATCAACTGACGTCTGCCAGGGCAATTTTGCTTTGAGGCAATCCGGCAGAAAGTCGAACGTGTGATCACCACGTTCAATGCTGTCTTGAATCATCCTACTTGTTAGAACTGTTCCTACACCCGGTTTGGAAAATTCTGGATCAAATCCCAAACGCAAACTGCTGAAGTAACCCTGATAATGATAGCCGTAGTGATAGGCGACAGCCTTTCCGTCGATGGTTAGCAGGTTCATATCAATATGGCCTGTCGAGACTGCTCTTTGGTGAACGGCTCGCAGGAATGCATCGACATTCGGATGTGCAAAAGTCTGTGTGTTATCCGATTTCCCCTGCCAGCTCAGTTTCGACAACCGGCCACACTCTTCGAACAAATCCCAACGAGGATCCACATCACCCCCAGCAGGTCGATAGCGAATATGTTCGACTTCGCCCAATTTTCGTGTCTTGTTTTCGGTGCGCCGGATGTTTGTTTTCCACGATTTCCGCCGTGTTCCGAGGTAGTCGTCCCAATTTGCATCTCGTAGATCGATGCGTGCACAGTGAAACGTTGGCTCTTTGACGACACTTGAAAAAACAGTTTGCTCCTGTGTGCCCTCGCCGACAAAACGAAGCTCAAGGAAGTCCCAATTTCGTGGTTGTTGCTGAATCCATTCGAATCCCGCGTTCAGTGTTTGCCTCGGGTTGGGTCCGATAGGGCCGTAAAACGTTCCCCACCAATCAAGAGGATAGGTCAACACGCGAAATTGCCCGAGGCTACAACGAAACGGCGCGACGACCAAAGGCAAGATTCCTGTCGTTTGTCCCCCTTCGGAGATCACCAAAATCTTTAGATCAATTTCATCGCCGAAGTGCTCGATGTAGCTTTCGAGCCAATGTGGAGTCCGAAAGTAATCGGCCCCTGGCGTTTGTTTCAACAGCGACCACCATGCTTCCTCAATGGAGCGAAGTTCATCGAGCGTCTGAATTTCGGCAACTCGAATTTTCCCTTTCACACCCTCGTCAAGTGTTGGGGACGGAGGAAGTAATACTGGGGATTCAAGCAAACTTGTCGTATCGAAATTTGTAGGGTCGGCGTGCATGATGTAGAACGTTTTGCAAAAGGTGGGTTGTCAATCACAACTTTTTAGATGTCGAGTCACAACCACCCATTACTACCAAACCGTTGAGGAACTAGCCCTTTGGATTGGGCGATTGCTTGTTATATCGGCAGTAGGGCTTATTGCGATTTATAAAGGGAAGGCATAAAACTGATTCGCGACAAGTCGCCCTTCCCAATAAGAAAACGTAGCTTTCACAATCAAGCCCGGCAGTTTGTGTTTTCGCGGAACACCATTTTCGCTTAATTTTCTAGATGGGCGTTTTTTAAAACACCGCTCAATCGTTACAGTTGACACGAAAGGAACTAGATTCGACCTTAAAAACGGAGACTGTGAGATGCGTCGTACGCGGCGGCGTGCCCACCACTTCGAGCACGAATTAACCGCCCCAAACTTACCCGCCCAAAAAAGACTGGCTGATAGACGAAAATTGCGTTTGGTTTGTCTGAATCCACGAGATGATTGATGTGATTGTTCTGGTAGTTTTCTCGCCTGCCGCGACTGAGATTTTCAGGGCCTTTCCTAGTCCCTTCCGGCTTTCAGCGTCGGTTAATAAATCAGCAAAACTACTTTTTGGGTAGTAAGATGCCATAAGTACAGACGTCCCAGTAGTTTCGCGTCAGTAGACTAATTCCTCTTAAAGTACCGGCTTTTAGGCCCCTTTTTGTTTCTTGGTAACTAGTATGGTTGAAACGATGCGGCCTCACTGGTAGGTTTTTTCTAACGAAACTCGAAATCCTAAAGGCTTTTCCAACAGAGATGACAACCTTGAAATTGCTACAGCAGGAAGCCCTCATTAAGACAGGGGAGTTCGATCACGCCGACTGGAATTACCGCCTATTGCTTGGAGGAATTTCGCGTTCCCGTTTTAACTTGGTCAAAGATTTAATCGGAGATCGCCAAGCAAAACGAATCTTGGAAATTGGCTACGGTAGCGGAGTTTTTCTGCCAGAACTTGCGGAGCATTGTCAAGAAGTTTATGGCGTTGATGTACATGACAAGAACTTTGAAGTAGCAGAAAAGCTTGCTGAGTTTGGTACCAAGGCCAACCTAATTTCTTCGGGCGCCGAAAAAATTGAAGTCCCAGACAATCACTTCGACTTTATCGTGGCAGTTAGCGCATTGGAATTTGTCACGGATCTCGATGCAGTTTGCTTGGAAATGCAAAGAACACTTGCGCCTGGTGGAAGCGTTTTGATAGTAACTCCTAGGCAGTCACCAATTTTAGATTTGGGCTTGAAGTTGTTGACTGGAAAGAGTGCCAAGAATGACTTCAGGGACAGTCGTGAGAAGATTATTCCCACGCTCATGAAATATTTTGAGGTAAAGCAAAACGCAACGTTTCCGAGGTTTAAGTCTTCACCGATAAAACTCTACACTGCCCTTGAGTTAACACCACAGCCTTCTATCTCTTCTGAATCGGTATCTCCTGCGATTTCAAATCCAGTGGGTGAATTAGTGATGAATCGAAACTCTATGTAATCCTACGCGTTTGCGAGGAGAAAGCAGTCCTCTGCTGAGTTGCGAAGATGCTTGTTCGTCGCGACCCGCAGAGGAACCTCTATAACCTAATTAATGGAATCTCATTCTAGACGAGATCACTTGCATTAAAGACTTCGCCATTGAATGAGACACGTTCAACACTGGTCAAAAGGTCTACGCCATCTGGACCAGTAATTTGCAATCGTCCGTCATCAGTCATCGCGATCGAATACTCACCACGATCTCCGGAGAACTGAGCAAGGTCGTTTCCGCTACCACCCGAGATCGCATCGTTGTTGGCACCACCGATCAGGATGTCATCGCCCGCTCCACCAAACAATCGATCGTTGCCCGCGTCACCACGCAAAAAGTCGTTGTCCAGCCCGCCTTCTAGCCGGTCAGAACCACCGCCACCGCTCAAACGATCCGAATCAGCACCACCGACCAGGCGATCAGAGCCCTGCAGTCCTCGAATCACATCGATCCCCTCGCTACCGATCAGTGTGTCACTCCCCGTTCCACCCAGCAAGGTGTCAGTGGCTGCGCCCCCGTCAGTATCAGCGACGGTTGGCGCCGAATCAAACAGGCTGTTAGCCGATTGCCTGCCGTCTTCGAAACGAAGCGATTCGACATTATTCAAAATGTCATTTCCATCAACTCCTGAAACGAGAATACTTCCGTCATCTAATTGTGCGAAGTTGTAATCTTCAAAGTTGCCAGTGAAGACCGCTGTGTCATGTCCGGCACCACCGTCAATTCGATCGTTACCAGAACCACCATTCAACAGGTCGTTCCCATCATCACCAAACAGTTTGTCTTGTCCTTCGTGGCCGATCAGTCGGTCGTTGCCGTCGCCGCCATCAATTCGGTCATGCCCTTCTCCACCTCCCAGTGAGTCACGACCATCGCCACCCTGAATGACGTCGTTTCCTGCCGCGCCAAAGATGTCATCGTTTCCAGCACCACCGGTGTTAAAGTCATTTCCATCGGCGCCACGCAAGATATCGTGTCCGGCACCACCGTGCAGTCGATCATCGCCAACATCGCCAAACAAAAAGTCGTTTCCGGTACCACCGTTCAACCGGTCGTTTGCAAGACCTCCATTCAGATTGTCATTGCCGCCTTCGCCAAACAAAACGTCTTCGCCAGCGATTCCTTTCAAGTGGTCGTCACCCGACCCGCCAAATAGCCTGTCATTGCCGCGGCGACCTTCGATATCATCGTTTCCTGAATTACCAAAGATAACATCTTCGCCGTTTCCGCCTGCAAGGATATCATCACCAACTCCACCGGCAATACGGTCGTTGCCATCCCTGCCTTCGATCGTGTCGTTTCCTGCTCCACCCAGGATTCGATCATCACCGCCTTGGCCAAAGATCAGATCATCACCGCCGCCACCATCGATCAGGTCCTCGCCATCGCGGCCCTGGATCAGTTCAGCAGCATCACTGCCCGCAAGCTGATCCGCATCTGCGGTTCCCGTCAATAGAGTATCGAAATCAAGATCAAACCCCACGGCTCCGTTAAGCATGATCTTGGGCTCCAGCTGCTCTAGCTGGAACTTTTCTTCGTTTTCATTTTCTGTATTCGGATTGGTCTTGTCTTTAGAACTCATGGCGATTCTTCAGTATTTGGGTCGTTGTTAGTCGAGTAGACGCTGCGGAAATCATTGCGCAATGGGCAAGACTTCCTTTAAGTACATAGCTCAACTAACCACTCCGCGCGTCGAATACCAAGATTTCTTCAGCAGAAACAGGTTTAAACCCATTAGGCCGTTGCAAAAAAGCATGATGTTGAATTCGTGCATCGTCCTGACCAGCAGCGGTAGACGGTATTTTGGATCAATTCTATAATCGCTGGCTTAAATTCAACTTCCGGACCAGAACATGAAAATCCACGAATTCCAAGGCAAAAAACTGTTTGCTCAATACGGCGTCAAAGTTCTCGAAAACCGAGTCGCCAAAACTGCTGAAGAAGCAGAAGCCGCGTTTGCTGAACTCGGCACCCCTGTATGTGCTGTCAAATCCCAGATTCACGCGGGCGGTCGCGGCAAAGGTACGTTTATCGAAAAGCCTGATCAAAGAGGCGTCCAGATTTGCAAGAGCGCCGCGGAAGCAAAAGAGGCAGCAGCCAACATGCTTGGCAACCGACTGGTCACGATCCAAACCGGCCCTGAGGGAAAAACGGTTAATCAAGTTCTCATTGAGGCAGGCTGTGACATCGACCGCGAGTTATATCTCGGTATCGTTTTGGATCGAGCCATCGCCATGCCTGTACTGATGTGCAGCCAGGAAGGTGGAGTCGAAATCGAGAAAGTCGCGCACGAAACTCCAGAAAAGATCTTCAAAGAGCATTTTGATCCTGCTGTTGGCATTGAGAGCTATCAAGTTCGCAAGCTTTGTCAGCAGTTAGGCATCACAGGAAAAAGTGTTCGTGTTGCCGACAAATTCATGAAAGCGCTTTGCCGCGTCTACGTCGATTTCGACTGTAGCTTGATGGAAATCAACCCTCTGGTTGTCACAGGTGATGGTGAACTAGTCGCCTTGGATTCGAAAATCAATTTCGATTCGAACGCCATGTTCCGACACAAGGACATTGCCGAACTTCGCGACTTGAGCGAAGAAGAGGAATCAGAAGTCCGCGCGGGCGATGCGGGGTTGAGCTACGTCAAACTTGAGGGCAACATTGGATGCCTCGTAAACGGTGCCGGTTTGGCGATGAGCACCATGGACATCATTAAACTTCATGGCGGTCAACCCGCGAACTTTTTGGACGTCGGTGGCGGAGCCAAAGAAGACCAAGTGACCGAAGCGTTTCGAATCATCCTTTCGGACCCCAATGTTAAAGCGGTCTTGGTCAACATTTTCGGCGGAATCATGCGTTGCACGACCATTGCCGAAGCGATCGTGGCTGCTGCCAAATCGGTAGGCTTTACTGTTCCCCTCGTCGTTCGATTAGAAGGTACAGAAGTCGAACAGGGCCGCAAAATCCTGGAAGAGTCTGACGTTGAACTCATTACGGCCACCGACCTAACCGACGCCGCAACCAAAGTCTGCGCAACACTCACCGCATAACATCTGTGGCCATTGATTGAAGCGTCACTCTCACAACAAAACAAACACAACACAATTTGGATAAATAATGAGTATTCTGGTCAATAAAGACACTAAGGTTATCTGCCAAGGTATCACGGGCAGCGTTGGTGAATTTCACACCAAAGGCTGCAAAGCATACGGCACTCAAATGGTAGGCGGCGTGACACCTGGCAAAGGCGGACAAACCGTAGACGGCTTGCCTGTTTTTGACACGGTCGTCGAAGCGGTCAAGCAAACGGGCGCCGACGCAACGATGATTTTCGTCCCGCCACCTTTCGCGGCCGATGCGATTTTGGAAGCAGTCGACGGTGGGATCAAAGTAATCTGCGCGATCACCGAGGGCGTGCCAGTACTGGACATGGTACGTGTCTACGAGCGGGTTAAAGCTTCTGATTCGATTCTGGTTGGTCCAAACTGTCCTGGCGTAATCACGCCCGAGGAATGCAAAATCGGAATCATGCCCGGCTATATCCACCAAAAGGGAAAGGTGGGAATCATGAGCCGATCAGGGACTTTGACTTACGAAGGTGTTTGGCAAACCTCCAGTTTAGGACTGGGACAGACAACTTGCGTCGGACTGGGTGGCGACCCGATCGTAGGAACTTCGTTTATCGATTGCCTGCGATGGTTCCAAGAGGACGATGAAACCGAAGCGATCTTGATGATGGGTGAAATCGGAGGTACCGCTGAAGAAGAAGCGGCTGCTTACGCCAAAGAACACGTCACCAAACCGGTTGCTGCCTTTATCGCGGGCAAGACGGCCCCTCCCGGAAAACGAATGGGACACGCCGGTGCGATCATCTCAGGCGGCAAAGGAACTGCTACTGAAAAGATGGCGGCTTTGGAAGACGCAGGAATCGAAGTCGCTCAAAGCCCCGCCGACATGGGAGCCGCAGTAAAGCGAGCGATCGAAAAGGCTTAAAAACAAAAGACAATCGAAGCTTGAACCGCAGCGAGTTGGTGACGAAAGATCGAAACCGACTCGCTTGCGCTCTTTGGATTGATCCGCTTCGGGCGTATTGCAGGCACGTAACCAGTCTAAATTGACAAGCTATTGTACTTCCCAATCCGGACCAACTCTTTCAAAAGCTCACGAGGCGTTTGGAAGCGATCCTCGGGTTGCTTGGCCAACATTTTCATCACCAAGCCCTGGAACAGATCGTCAACCGCCAGCTGATACTCTTTAGGTAGTTTGGGTACTTCATTCCTAATGCTGTCAATAAGTTCCGGCATCGAGACGCCAACAGCGACCGCTTGTCCGGTGAGCAGTGCGTAACACGTGGCACCCAAGCCATACATGTCACTTCGTGTGTCCACTTCTGCATCAGCCTTAGTCCGTTCTGGTGCCATGTACGCAAGCTCGCCAAGCAATTCGCCAGGCTGAGTCACCTGCTTTGCTAAGCTTCCTTGCAACGCCTTGGCCAACATAAAATCACCCAACAAACAGGTCTCATCAGCGGCACGGCGCATAATATTACGAGGCGTCACGTTGCGGTGAATGATCTGATGTTGAAAACCCGTGTCGAGAGCTTGAGCGATGTCAACTGCGACCCGCCAAACTTTCTTCCAATCAAGCATTCCCTCTATACCGATTCTTTCAATGAGAGTGGAAAGGTTCTCGCCTTCGATGTACTCCATTGCCACCCAACAATAAGGACCATTCTTTCCCGCCTTATGTAGGCAAACGATGTTGTCACCCTTGATGGGCAGCATCGTCTTCATCGCGCGAACAAATCGCTGACGCTGTTCTTCGGTCGAAGTGTAAGCAGGTGAAAGCACTTTGATCGCGATATCACCTTTGTCCGGATCAGTGGTCTTGAACAACATGCCAGAATTTCCGACACCGACAATCTCGTTCAGTGTAAAAGGACCAAGTTCACTACCCACCAAGTCACGAAGCGGACGAGCTTTTTCCTTGCTTGAAGCGGCTCCCATCATCGTTTTTTCAGATTCGTCTGAACCGATTTGAAGCATCGTGTCGCCGATCCGAACCTTTTGGCCAGCCTTGATTTGGCAGTTTTCGATTCGAGAACCATTAACGAACGTGCCGGACGAACTTCCTTTGTCCTGAACCAAAATGGTATTGTCTGAAATGCTGATTTCCAAATGCACGCGGGATACTGCAGGATCGGAAAGCCGCGCGGTACTGGACTCGCCGCGTCCGACGATTTTTGAAGTACCTTCTTTGAGTTCAAAACTTCGCCCTTTATCAGGGCCCGCTACAACCAAAATCTGAACGCTCATTTCTTCCAGTTTCCTACACAATAAATCGACGCAAACTCAACCAGTCAGATGACCCATTGGACCAAAAAAAGTCGAGGGTGTGGAGTCTCTTTGAAAAATTAAGTCGTTGCAACGCCGGAACTGAACCCGAGAAAGTTGTCCCCTGCGTAGCAATCAGTCTCATGTCACACTGGCCTAGGCGGGTGTCGAGATATTACGCGCAATGGCAGTTGTAGATTGTCTACTTTTAATCCAGCCATCAAAGATGACTGGGTCAGCATGGTCATTCCATCCAGCGGTAGCTACGATCGCAAACTTAGCAGGGCGATGAACGGGCTGATGTCCAAGAAGTCCACATCACCGTCGCCATTGATATCTGCTTCAGCCAGGAAATTTTGGGCTTGCAGTGTGACGATAAATGGCGAAATATCAAAGAAATTCACAACTCCATCTTGGTTTATATCACCCAACAAGAACTCCGATTCAAATTCGCCAGGTGTCGGGGCGACCGCAATCCAGTTGCTGGCAATGTTTCCGCTGACATTAAAGTCGTCGCGCTGAAGCGATTGCCCCGATCCATCGGCGTCCGGGAACGGAGCGTCGTCGGTATAGAAGACTTCATCGATGGCAACAAATGCGACCTCTCCAAGTGGGTTAGGTATGTCCTGTTGTTGCAGCGAAATTCTTCCGGAGCTGTTGGAAAGCGACTCCGACAAACCACCAATGATGGAAACGTTGTCACCAATACCATAGTTAGCCTCAAAAGCGGCCAGCTTATTTGCGTTCAACGAGGACGCGGGATCAAAGGTGACCACAATGATTGCCTGACCAGCAGCCAGCGTTGTTCCGGTCGCAAAGTTGAAATCCGCCTCGCCGCGAATACGGTAATTGGTCAAATCGATCGACTCAGAGGTCGGATTGGCGATCTCGATAAACTCGAGATCGTTGTCGGTTAACGTCGGATCGATGGCCAGCACCGATGCACTTGGTGCTGCTGGGTGGTAATTGATTTCGCTAATCACTAACGGGCCAACTTCCGCTTCGCCGTTGGCACTGCCAAAGGAGGTTGACGCAAGTCGAGTCAGGCGTCCATTTGGAAGTCTACCGAGTGATTCACCCGCAAACGTAGCACCAAATTCGACCGAATCCTGCAGTTCTATGGATTCCCCGTCAATTGCTTGACTCAAAAAGATTTCGTCACCGGAAAAACCGCTCAACGCAAACCCATCGGCCGTCGCATTGAAGTCTGATTCGTCAAAGACCACATACCCGCCCGACGTAATGATGGTTCCGGCTGGAACTTCGTACTGAAGCAGGTTATCACTGTCATCGCTGAGGAAATAACCACTAATGTCGACCGCTGCGCTGGTCGGATTGAACAGCTCAATCGTATCCGTTTGTATTCCATCACTGTTGGCAAGTATTTCGTTGATGACCACGCCGCTAAGCTGTGCTGACGCAGCTCCAGGACTGCCACCAAACGCTGAACTGACTCGCAAGCTAGATGAATCGTCCAGATCATCGAGTACAAGGCTAAAGCCAGCTCCATCGGCAGCAAAGAGCAAAGGGTCAGCGTCGCTGTAATCGACCGATGCGACTTCTTCTCCAGAGCTTTCCAGCAGAATGACTTCTTCACCACTGTTATTCAAGCCGCCGGAATATTGGCCAAGAATAGTCACATCGCTGTCGCTGTAACGAGCCATGAAAGCATCAATGTCTTCAACGACGACTGCTCGTTCACCAGGCAGTAAATCGACATCACCAAAATTAAATGAGACACCATCAGCAAGTTGCGCGCCACTTAGATTGATCGTGTCGGTGGCATTTGGGTTGAAGATTTCGATGAACTCAAAATCGTCGTTGTCAACAAATCCAGCGGCAATTTCGTCGACCGTTGGAGCAGCAGGATTGAAATGGATTTCACTAATCCGAAGCTCTGATTGATCCCCAGGGATCGCAAATGTCGCATTGACAAGTCCGGAAAATTCTCCATTACTGAACGATCTGGCTTGGATGTTCGTCGAAGCGGTCAGTGGAATTGCTGCGTTGCTGCTTTCAGCCGAAGTCGTCAGGGCGGCATTAAAGGAAAGGTCGCTGCTGGTGGCGCTAACTTGGTGGATTTCAATGGCCAGCGTGTTACTGCCTACAACAAGGAAGTCGCTTACATCCAGAAAATCCGTTGTCCCATCAACGACGGGATCTGTCGCAAGTGTTTGGAAGTTGATCGGCCCATCCAGGTTAACGGTGTCTACTAAATTTCCATTGAGGTAAACCGCCGCGCCGTCGTCAAAGAACAATTCGAGTTCCGCGGTGTCAAAGCTCTCGGTAACATCGAACGTTTTACGAAAATAAGTTGTGATGACCTGATCCCCGTTGCTGTCAAAGCGATCGGTTGTCGTGATTGGATCGTCACCAAAACCTAACTCAGAAAAACCTGATTCAAAACCACTGTCATCAAAGGAAGGGAGGCGCCAAGCTGTTCCCTGGTCACTGCCATCGTCGAGGAACCGCCATTCGGAACCCAAGCCGAAAATTGAGGTAGTGGTAGAAGTTGAGTTATAAAGGATCGCGTTGGGATTAATGTCGCCGCCGACAAGACGAGGATCAGATCCGTCGGTCGTGAAGTATACGACTTCATCAGAATTGATCGTAAAAACATCGCCGGATGCTATCTCGCCGCCGAACTGTTCGACTCCATTGATTTCCAATACAGGAGCATCAAATTCCGGAAACAATGGAGCATCGACATCGATCGTGAAATTCCCATTACCATCCCTCAGTTGCACGATGACGTTACGGAGTTGTTCAAGGTACACTTCGTTGCGTTGAGCGAGGATATTGTCTCGAACATCGTTGATCGCATTATTGAAATCAGATTGCAATATAGGATTGTTTGTTCGGCTGGGATGAGAATCGCCCCAACGCGCTGATTCTGCAATGATGGCAGTTCGAATTATATCGGCCTCCGCATCCCAACGAGCAATGATGTTTTCAGTCGTATAAATGCCATCATTAAAGAACTTTTCCTGAATCGAGTCCGCGAAGGCACTTCGGTACTCAGCATTGACCAACAACCTTTGATGTAACGTGATTGGATTGAATGATCTAGCGTTGTCAAATTCTGGGTCGTTAAGTGGTTGAGTCCGATCAGTATTCAAACTTCTAAGCGAATGTTCAGCATCGTGCACGAAGAACCTGAACCCTTCGTCTCCGGTTCGATCGCGAATGGCTTGGAAATTATTTAGGCTGTCGTTTCCACCAAACTGAGTGATACCACTGTCAAAGTTTCCGCTGTATTGGATTTCGGTAATGTAGTTGATCAGATTGTCGACATCCAGCAAAACCTCAAAGTCAGGATTACGAGTACCGTCGACGTTAAGCCCCTGTGCTCGGTAGTAGGCCGCATTATCTACAAACGCAGGAGTGCTGTTGTCAGGCGCCAGCGCGGCAGCTTGGTCGAACAAGCGGAAGTATGCGTCGGTGTTACCATCAGTCGCTTGGATGAAGCGCGAGTTTCCGATGCCCGCATCAGGGGCGACAACATCGTAATCATCCGCGTCTCCTCCCAGGTAACTGGCCGCAAAGTCAGCTTCGGCGCGTTCTTGAGTCTGGTACAGTCCCCAGTACTGCCCGTTGAGGTACAAATGAGCATACGTACTCTGCG
>CAZDBA010000040.1:14348-32185 GCA_964503615.1 uncultured Pirellulaceae bacterium | reverse complement strand
ATCGCGTAGTGACGTAGGAACGTAGCCGATGTTCAAGTTCTCTGTTCAAGAAGGCGATGAAGCCAGGGAAAAGGTGCAGGTACCGACTGGGTGGGTGCGATCTGAATAGTAAGTAGAGTCTAAAGGGTTGCGCATCCGCATCCAGCTGTTGGATTGGCCAGTGGATGACACGGTGCCTGTCGGGGGCCGACATTTTTGCCAGGTACTTTGAACAGGTTCGCGTATTTTGGGTTGGCAATCAGGTGTTCCGCCGTTCGCTCTGAGAGGGCAGAGATCGTCATAAACGGATTCGCTCCGATTGCGGTGGGAATTATGCTCGCATCCGAAACATAGAGTCCTTCGTGAACGACTGGTGCTCCAGTGTTTGGATCGGCACAACCGCCATTGCGACCATCGTAGACTTGGCCAAGATGGTTGACCGCGCCCCAATCGGGACTATCTCCCATTCCACAGGACCCCAGTGGGTGGACTGTGATCAGTTGTTTGCCAAACAACTTGAGTCGTTTGTAGGTTCCGCCGTGAGCTGCCGCCATTCTATTGAAGTGCTCGAACATTCTCAGTCGATACGGCGAGGTCAAAAGCCCTGGCCAACTGATTTGATAGCGACCATCTTTCCATCTGACTTCGCCTGCCGCCTGATCGTGTCCCATCGCCAGCATCACCATCGAGTTGGTGAGGTCTTTGTCTCGCAATAAAACTTGGAACAGGTTTACGACGCTTCGGGGAATACTTGCATCCTGAATGATGAAACGTTCTTGCAATGTTGGGCCCTGGAAATAGTTCGTCGTTGTCATCACCGTTGGCCCGGCGGGCGGCAGCGTGGGCGAGCAAGCGCCTTGGCCGGCGATGTGAGTCGCATCGGGGGTGTTAAGTACGAACCCGATACCGTCTCCATTGGCCGACCAGTTTTTGCCCAGAGCTTTAGAGAACTCAAACGTTTCGTTCTGTGACTTCAGCAAGATCTTGGAGCTGCCGGGGCTTCCGGCGCCTACAACTACGATCGTCGAATTGATACTGACTTTGTGATGGGTAATCTCGTCGTTTGAATCGTCAATGTAGGTCAAATTGATGCGGTAAAAGCCATCTCGCTTTTCGATCGAATCTACGTTGACCTGCGTGTACATCTCTGTCCCATTCCATTTGGCAATCGGAAGGTAGTTATGTGACAACGTGTTTTTCGCACCGACATTGCAGCCGGTGATACAGTCTCCACAGTTCGTGCAAGGACGTTGAATCATTCCCTGCCGATTCCGCATCTGCTGGTCAACATGCCGATGGTCGTACATGACCGAAAGGGGAGAGAGATCGAAAAAACGGGGGTCGGTACTCAACCGCTCAGCAGCCCTTCGCCGCGCGCGGACTTTATGCGTTTGGTCAAAGCTACTGCGGCTGAGCGAAAGTTCCTGTGCTGCCCGCTCGTAATAAGGGTCCAGGACTTGCATGTCACGCAATGCCTCTGGCCAGCGTGGTTGGCGAAAGACTTCTGCTTCGGGCCGGATCGCCACACTCGCATTGATGTTGCTGGTCCCGCCCAGCCCGTTACCGCTGAGGACGTTGATTTCATCGTTGAAGGAAATATCGTACAAGCCCAGCGGGTTGGTGACTTGACCTCGAGTAGGGCCTGTCATTTGCTGGCGAGTTGATTTCCACATGTCTTTCCAAGTGTCAGGATAACTGCCCGGCAACCATTCCTTTCCTCGTTCCAGAATGCAGATTCTGGTGTCAGCGCGGAGCGCTTTGGATAGACGGGCTGCCATGATCGAAGCTCCATAGCCCGAGCCGATCATGGTGACCGCAAAATGGACTTGGTCTTTTTCTGCCGTGACAAACAGGTCTCGGATTGGATTGGCCATCCGACCGCCGTATTGCACCAGACTGCGCTCGTAGTCGTTTTGGGCAATAACTTTCAGTTGACTGACACACGATTTTCGACGCGGTCCTTCCGATTGAGCTTTGCCGTGTCGAATACCAGCAGCTTCCGATTTTTTCGAAAGGCCGACGATCGATGCAGCCGCAGCAGCCTTAATCGCACCTCGGCGTGTGACTTTGCTTTTAGAAGCGGGGGTGGGTGTGGAGTCCGTTCGTTTCATCGAAACCGTTTCCTATCAATCGACCTTGCGGGTGGACGCAGTTATCCACCCTATAGGTGATCGGCAATCCCAGCTTGTTGTTCCGAATATTCCAACGGGGACAGGGTGAACGAAGGAACGTCGTCTATAGGCTTCAACCAAGAGATGCCGGTTTGGTAAACCTTGACGATCGGGTTGTTTGGACCTGTTCGTAGTGGGATTCAAAAAGCTTTGATAGATATCGCAGCGTTAACTGAGCGTCTGTTTCAGTTGCTCAATTGCAATGGCTGCGGCTTCTTGCTGTCGTTCCAGTCGGCTTGCTGCTGTTAGCCGAAACATTTCGCAGGATTGTAAATCAACGTTTCCATTTTCACGCTTTGCGATCGCGATAAAGACTTTTCCGTCCAGTTCGTCCTCAACCCCCGGCCCTAAATGGCCAGTGATGGCAGTTGACCAAGTCGCCTCTTCTGTCCGCTTTAGGCTATTGGTCGCCATTACCTCAGTGACCTCTCGCGAAACGGCGGTGTGCTTGCGAATCAGTTCGGGCGGAACATTCAGCATCTCCTGTTTGGCTGCTTCTCGGTAGGTCACAAACGAACCACAAAGAAACTGAGAGATCCCAGGTACACCGGCCATCGCCGCCGAAATCAAACCGGCTGTACAGCTCTCAGCAAAAACGACCTTGTCCGATGCTCGTTCGACCAGACGCTCCGCCAAAGCTGTCGCAGCATCACGCATTCGTTGTTCCATTTATTATCTCGCTGTTGAACTCGTAAATCGACCGAAATTGTCCGAGGGCTCTAATCGCCCTCCCGAATCAGGGAGATTCAGCGGCCAAAGCGTTCGCCCAGTTGATACAGTTTTACACCGTCGAGGAAGCTTTCGGCTAGCACGTTGATGCATCACTGACGGTTAGACCGGGCCTTTCGCGTTGTATTGAAAGAAGCGGTTTGTTGTCAATCTTTGTCGATAATTTGAGTACATCAAAATAGTTCACTTTTCAGACCAGTCCGTTAATGCCCAGGAATTCGTTTTGGCGATTCAAAACTGTAAAGTTGGGAGCGATATGCGCGCTGGCTGTGTTGATCGGTGCTATATCAACTGGGTCTGCACAAGCGCTGCAGACGCAAAACAACTTTCGCGCACTTTTGGAACAGCGACTGAAAAATACCGAGTCAAACCAGCTGGCCTCCGATTTTAACTCGACCGAACATTTTCAAGTAGAAACCTCTCCCAGCGATGAAAACAACGCGGAGCCGCAACCGGTTCCAGAGCTTCCTGCGGTAGAGGGCGTTGACCCAACTGCGGAGTCGCTTCGTCAAGCGCTCGACGAGTTAAGCAATTCGATCGACTCGAACGCGCCTCCTAGTTCGCTTGAATACTTCGAAGCTCAAGCACTCGTGAATCATCCGCAGATCAGAGTACTGGTTTACGAGATCGAAGCATTGCGTTCCGAGTCGTATCAACAATCGTTACGCCCCAACCCAAGACTAACCATTTTTGGCGATGAAGTTTTGAATGAAGCCAAGGCCGGCTTGTGGGGAGCGAGGTTCACCAGAACCAATGTGCCAGAGCAAAAGTTGAAAGCACAATCGCGGGTGAAATGCCTGGAAGCCGAAACGGTTGTCGCACAGATTTCCACGGTTAGGCAACGAATCACAACCGATGTCCGCGCTGCGTTCTACAACGTCTTGATCGCTCAGCGGCAAATCGAACTCGCCTCGCAGTTGACCGAAAGTTACCTGGCTGCGATCCAACAGGTCCAGCGGATGGTCGAGGCGGGCGAATCAACGCAGGCAGAAGTTCTCCAACTGGAGGTTCAGTACCAACAGGCGGCAGCTCGGCAATCCAATGCCAAAGCTCTGTACTATTCAGCTTGGCGACAATTGGCTGCGGTCGTTGGGGATGAAACGATGGTTGCGCAAACGGTCGAAGGATCGTTGGATGCGATCTCCGCTCCACTTGATTTCAACGATACGCTAGCCAAACTGGTTCAGAGCAGCCCCGAAATCGCGGTCGCCAACGCAAACATTCAAAAAGCGAAAGCTGTTTTAGATCGCGAGGTCGCTACGTCGTTGCCAGTAACTCAGACACAATGGACCGTCGGTCGCGACTCGGTAACCAACGACTTTTATACCGGTGTCCAGTACTCGATGCCGTTGCAGACGAACGATCGCAATCAAGGCAATATTTCTGCAGCGCGAGCCCGGGTCGCCGCAGCCCATCAGCAGGCAGAATTGTTACCGCGAAAACTGGCCAGTCGCTTGGCAAAAGAGTTTCAAAGTTACGAAGTCGCAAGCCATCGAGCCGAAATCTACCTGGATGAGATTTTGCCAAAGTCACGCCAGGCGGTTCAAATGGTAAGCGATGCGTTCCAGGCGGGAGAAGCCGATTTCCTGCAACTGCTGACCGCTCAACGGACTTTGATCAACGCCACCAACGACTACCTTGTTGCGTTGCAAACCGTTTGGTCCAGTCGGCAACGGATCGAAGGCCTACTGCTAAGTGACTCGCTCGACAACAGTGCTTTTCCACCCAACTCAGGATACTAGTCGTTTGCATTTCGCAAAGTCTAAACGTTACCCATGAACAGTTCGACCTACAGATGGATTCAGCTCGCCGTCGCATGCCTATTGATGGTTGTGGGAGTTGTGATTGGGACCAGCCTGTCGCCGGAAGGATTGGGGAAGTTCTGGCAGACGGTCCTGTTTTATGAAAAAGACTCTGACGACGAAACAGAATCCGATGATTCACATGATCACGGTGATGCCATTGAGATTTCTGAAACCGCGATCAAGAATCTGGATCTAAAAGTCGGCTCGTGCGAGATCCGCGATTACCAACGCACCATTCAGATCCCTGCCAAAATCGTCGAACGTTTGCCCGCAGGTCACCGAATCATAACCGCACCTATCGCAGGAACGGTATCTGAACTGTTTATTGTGCCCGGGCAATCGATCCGCCCAGGGGATCCCCTTTACGAGCTTTCGGCCACCGACGACTCGGTTGCAGAGGCTCAAGTCAAGTTGATCAACCTGATTTCCGAAATCGAGAACGCCAACAAGCACTTGAACCGGATCAAGCCGTTGGCGGTACAAGGCTCAGTTAAAAGATCAAAAGTGATCGAAGCAGAGCTTGGGCTGTCACAACTTAAGACTCGTTACGACGCCGCCTGTCAGGAACTTTTACTTCGCGGGTTAAGTGAACCGCAACTGACCGCTTTGATCGAAAACCAAACGCTTGTCCAAGGTCAGACTGTCTACGCGCCAGAGCTTCCCGAGGCTGACGGTTCCGATCCAGAGAAAGCGTGGTACACCGTTGAAGAGATTAATGCGGTACGAGGAACGAATCTTGAGCGAGGTGCTTCGATGTGTACATTGAACTATCACGGTGAGTTGTTTATCGAGGGGTACGCTTACGAATCCGATCTCGAAAAACTAACGATCAAGGATCCCAAAAACGTTCCCATCTCGGCCCAGTTTGGTGAGTCGGACTTGTCGTATACCCGCGAAGGCTTGGAGCTACACTCGATCAGTAATCACGTTGATCCTGAATCGCAGACGTTTCCGATCTACGTTGCGATCAGCAATGAGATACAAGCGCAAAGGATTGACGACCAGCAGCGAACTTTTGTTTCGTGGCGTTTCAAGCCGGGACAACGAGTCCACTTGAGTTTCCCGGTCGAAACATGGACCGACCAATACGTTGTCCCAATCGACGCGATCGCCGAGGAAGGCCCGCAGGTTTTCGTCTTTTTGAAATATCCGAGTTCGCATGAACACGGCAACGAGATCGTGCACCTGTTCGAGAGGGTCGCCGTTCAACTGGCTTACAAAGATCAGGACCATGCGATTATCACGCGAGATTCCCAGATCTCCGAGTATGCAATCTACGCATTGAGTGACGCCCAGTTTTTAAATCTAGCGTTTAAACAAGCTGCCTCGGGTGGTGGTGGACACGGCCACTCGCATCCGCACCCGCATTAATTCTGCAACCGACCAACGGCGACAACCAACAAAGCAACTGCTACACGACCGACGTTTTTATGCTCAACGCGATTATCAAATTTGCTCTCAACAATCGCGCCATAGTCGTGTGTGTCGCGATTGCGGTTTTTGTTCTGGGCTGGATGGTCGCCAATGCGTTACCGATCGATGTATTGCCCGATTTGACTCGTCCTCGCGTTACGATCATTACTGAATGCCGGGGAATGGCACCTGAGGATGTCGAGCGCGAGGTGACGATTCCTTTGGAGTTGTCGGTCAGCGGAGCGGCTGGGGTGTCTCGAGTTCGAAGCGATTCTGACATCGGCTTGAGTGTGATCTATATCGAATTTGATTGGGATAGCGAGATCTACCAATCAAGACAGATCGTTTCTGAGCGAATCGCAGGCACCGTTGCCAAACTGCAACAGAAATTCGAAAACACCAGCAATAAAATCGAAACGAAGTTAGGTCCGGTCGCTTCGTTGCTGGGCCAAATCTCGATGGTTGGGCTCTGGAGCGAAACGGGCGAGACCAGCCAGATGGACCTTCGTTCGCTGGCCGATTGGGTGATCGCGCAGCGGCTGCGAGAGATCAGCGGTGTCTCCGAAGTGATCGTGATGGGCGGAGAGCGGAAGCAGTATCACGTGTTGGTGGATATCCACAATCTGCACAAGTACGAAGTGACGCTGGACGAAATCAAGACGGCGATCCGTAACAGTAACTTGAATGTTAACGGTGGCTACATCGATTCCAATACACGTGAGTTTGTGGTGAGGGGAGTCGGGCGTGTTGCAAAGATCGAGGAGCTTTCCAAAATCGTTGTTCGCGCCAGTGGCAAGCGGGCGATTTTGTTAGAGCAAGTTGCGGAGATCAAACCGGTTGCTCAAGTCAAAAGAGGGGATTCGTCAATTAATGGACACCCCGGTCCCGTTTTGACGATTCAGAAACAACTTGGAGAAGATACCCGCGCGTTGACGGACGAAATCGAAGCGGCTTTGGTTGAATTGCGACAGGCCCTTCCGGAAGATGTTCGTCTGGAAATGACTTACAAGCAACGTGAATTCATCGACTTTAGTGTTGGAAATCTGGTCGACGCATTGCGTGACGGTGCGATATTGGTCTTGATCGTGCTGACGTTGTTTTTGTTCAACGTGCGAACGACGTTTATTACTCTCGTCACGATTCCTATTTCGATTTTGATCACCGCTTTAGTGTTTCGAGCGTTGGGGCTTTCGATCAACGTGATGACGCTTGGCGGGTTGGCCGTCGCGCTTGGCGAGTTGGTCGACGATGCGATTGTGGATGTCGAAAACATCTTTAAGCGACTTAAGCAAAACGCATTGTTGGAGAATCCGCGTTCGGCGCTAAAAGTTGTTTTTGAGGCCAGTAGCGAAGTGCGGAGTGCGATTCTGGTCAGCACGATTCTGGTGATCGTTGTATTCATGCCCCTTTTTGCACTGTCGGGAATCGAAGGTCGACTGTTTACGCCGTTGGGAGTCGCCTACATCGTTTCCATTATGGCTTCGACGGTCGTTTCGCTGACGCTGACGCCCGTTTTAAGTTATCTGCTTTTGAGGCGAAAACCTCGACAGTTTGCCAAAGACAGCTTTTTGGTGCGAGGGTTAAAGCCGCTTGTTCGGCCGATCGTTCGCCTGAGTATGGATCGAACTTCGTTTGGTGTTCTGCTGCTGGTGTTTATGATTTTGGCTGGGTATAGCGGGTTGGTGATCTGGAAGCTGGGAAAAGACTTCCTGCCCAAGTTCGATGAGGGGGCAGCACAGATCAATTTGTATACGGAACCGGGAACTTCGTTGGCGACTTCGGTTGCGATGAGCAGTATGGCGTTCGACAACTTGCGCAAGTTGCAGCGAACCGATGAGAACCCGAACGGGATGATCGAGTATTTTACGGTCAAGACGGGTCGCGCTGAGAACGATGAACACATTATGGGCGTGAACGTCAACGAGATCACGTTTTCGCTGAACAAGCAAAGTGGTCTTTCGCGTGACGAGATCATTAAAACGCTGGAGGATTCGGTCAAGCATATCAGTAGTGCTCAATCCGAAGTTGACCAGCCGATCGCTCACTTGATTAGCCACATGATCTCGGGAGTCACTGCGGAGATTGCGATCAAATTGTTTGGCGACGATTTGACTTTGTTGACCTCCAAAGCCAAAGAGATCGAGAACGCGATTGCAGATGTACCCGGCATTGCCAAGCCGGTTGTCGAACAGCAGCAGATCATTCCGCAGTATCGAGTTGAGCCTGACTATGAGCGCCTTGCCTATTACAAACTGGACGCGGGTAATGTTTCCGAGATCGTCGAGACCGCGTTGGGAGGTGAGACCTTGTCCCAGATGGTCGAAGGGCAACGTGTCTTTGACGTCGTATTGAGAATCAAGGAAGAATTTCGTAGAGATCTCGAGTCTTTGAAACGGTTTCCGATCGAATTACCCAACGGCGGTCAGGTCCCCCTATCGAGTGTTGCGAAAGTTTACGAATACGGGGGGCCCAATACGATTAAGCGAGAGGATGCGCGGCGTCGAATCGTGATTCGGGTCAATACGCGGGAAGCTGACCTCGAATCGACAATGACAAGAATTCGGGAGCGAGTGAACAAGGTCGAGTTGCCAGCGGGGTACTACGTTCAGTACGCCGGTCAGTTCGAAGCTCAGCAATCGGCGACATTAAGAATTATTTTGCTAAGCGGAATTAGCTTGATGGTTGTGTTTGTTGTGCTTTATTCCGCTTTCGGTTCGCTTGGCATCGCCATGCAAATTCTTTCCACGTTACCGATCGCGTTTATCGGAGGCGTGTTGGCGCTTTGGGTCTCCGGACAAACGTTGACCGTCGCAGCCATGGTCGGCTTTATTTCGCTAGGCGGCATTGCGGCGCGAAATGGATTGCTGCTGGTTTCGACTTACCTCGCAAATATCGAAAGCGGGATGGAAAGAGGCAAAGCGATTTTGGAAGGCAGTGTAGAAAGGATGACGCCTGTTCTTATGACCGCAGCGACGACGGGAATCGCTTTGTTGCCTTTGATCGTCGCGGGCCATTTGCCGGGTCGTGAGATTCTTTTTCCGGTTGCGACCGTTATTGTCGGTGGTTTGCTGACCTCTACGCTCTGTGAATTCCTTATCCGCCCCGGTTTGTTTTATTTCTTTCAAAGGGTTGCGCATCAAAGGTTTGAGCAACCAGAGGCTGCGGGAGAATAAGAAAGAAAATTGGGATTTTGAGTGAGAAGTTCCGAATAAGGCTGTTTAGCCCGTTTAAAAATATTAAGATACCAGCAACGTGTTGCATGCTCTTTTTGCAGTGCGTTATGCGAGTGAACAACGTTTCAATCTAACTAACTTAGAAATTTTGAGATTGCCGATGTCCAAACCTAGTTTTGATTTTTCCGTTCCAATCCTTTCTCGCCATTTGGGAAAGCTGATGGTGGTAGGACTCCTGTTTGCCGTAGGATGCCAAGGTGAGCCCGAAGTTTCGACCTCTGACTCAGGCGCCAAAGGCCAGCAAAGTTCGAAGGACAAGGACGCCAAAGACGAATTTGATAAAGCTGAATTAGATAAGGTCGTTGCCAAGTACGAACCCATGGTCGAAGTATGGGTAAAGAAGTATCGAGAAGTAGCTTCTCGGGCAGAACGCACTGAGTTGATTAAGTCCAGTCCTTACGAATCTTTTGGAAAGGCACTACTGACCCTTTACGAAGAGAACATGGACAAGGAAGGTGCAAGTGCGATCTTGGAAAAAGCGACCAGCGTTGGATCGAGGCAATCCAAGTCCGAGGCGTCGAAAAAATTGTTCGAGCTGGCTGCCGAACAGGATACTGCAGCTTCGGAGAGTTCGTATGCTGCGGTTGCCAGGTATGGAACAGGTGAGCTAAAGAATAAATCGCTTCGGATTTTGCTTGATCGTGCTAAATCGGCGGACGATGAATCTGACGCGTGCCGGTACCTGAGCCAGATGTTTCCCTATGTAGGTAGAGCACAGCAGGACATTGCGGCTGAGGCGGGAGAGTTTTTCTGGAATAAAGTTCAAGCTGACCTCGAAGCAGAAAGCGCGGCCGAGATGCTCGGTTTGCTTGGAAAACACTGCACTGGCGAAGTCAAGGAAAATGCTTACGAAGCGTTGTTGGTACATCATCCCGACAGTGAAGAGTTGAGTCTTTTCGTCGAAAACGTTCCACGGACACCCAGTAGGATCAGTGAAAAGATTTTGCAAACGGTATGCAAGAATGACGACGATGCCGTTCGAATGAAAGCGGCTGTCGCACTTTCGAGCTACTACCGTAACCGTGATACCTATCGGGGTTTCTGGGGTGACCTTGACGAAGCCGGAATCGAGCAAGTCGGTCGATCCGTTTACGACTATGTGATGCAACCGGAAGACCCGAGTGAGATGGAGACTGTAAACAGCCTCTTGAATTCAGAGTTCGACGTCGACGACGATTTGCTGGCTAAAATCGAAGAAGAAAAGTTCATCATTAAGAACTTTTCGATTGGCTCACAAGCACTTGAAATCGAGGGCAAGGATCTTGATGGCGAAGCGTTTCGTTTAAGCGATTACAAAGGCAAGGTCGTGTTCCTGGATTTTTGGGGCGATTGGTGACCTCCTTGCCGGGCTATGTACCCACACGAGCGGTCGCTCGTACGACTTTTGGCTGGAAAGTCATTTGCTATTGTTGGCGTTAACAGTGATCAAAAAATTGAGACTGCAATCAATGCCGTTAAAACGAAGAATCTAAATTGGCGGAGTTTTGTCAATCAGCAGGGAGAGGGAAGTATCTCTGGGGATTGGAAAGTCAATTCCTGGCCAACGACCTACTTGATCGATGCAAAAGGCATCATTCGCTACAAGGGTTTACGGGGCAATTCGTTGGACAAAGCGGTCGAAGAATTGCTGGCTGAGCTGGGCGAAGAAGTCTCAATCGTTGGCGTTGATCACGAGGCCGAAGACGAAAAAGCGATGGAAGCCTTTTTGAAAGAAGCGGAAAGTGCGGCTGAATAAGCCGTATTGATAAGATTCGAGGAAGCACCTGAAAAGTTCAGGTGACTTCCCTGAATTTTTCGCTCTTTAGAATTTCGCTCTCAATTCAAACTACTCGCCGATTTCTAGAACACCATCGTCGATTTGTTTCTGCGCTTCCGCAATGATCTGTTGAATCGTCTCGTTTTGTTCCGACGTTGTTTGGACTTGAGATGAGCTCAATGGCTGGATCGTTTTGAGTGCTCGTCGCGGTAGCAGTTTTTGGATTAGGTAAATCTTCGCAAGGTTGATGCGGATCGCGGCCTCGCGTTGTGTGTATTTTTCCAAATAGATCTTGGAGAACTCGACGACTTCTCTCCATTGTTTGTCGACTTGTAGTTTTCCAATCAAACGAAGTAGTCGAGGTTCGTCCCAACCGGAATCGGGGTCCATTTGACACCCCTTGCGTCCCATCGCGATCGCGGCGTCCAGGTTATTGGCCGCAAGATGGGCGTCAACCGAACGCCAGGTCCGTTCCAGAGTTTGTTTGTGATTCTCTTTTCGCTCTCTTGCTGCTTCTTCCTTTTCCGCAATCTCTCTTTTGCTTAATGGTCGTTTGTTAACCTTTTTCGGATCCAGGCCGGCAAGTTCGATCAGCAGCGAAACGATGTCCTGATATTCGGTATCCACCCAGTGCATTCGCAATACGATGAATGCGACGATCGAGCCCGCCAGCGCGCCCAGTAGATGGAGCAGCGGTGTGTTGACCAATTCCTGAGAAAACAAAGCAATGCCTAAATCAATCAAGACGTAGGCTGCGACAAATATCAACAAAGGAATTCTTGGAAAGTAAGCTCGGTACCATATCAATGTCATGCAGATAATGTTGGCTTTCGGCGTCCAAAAAGCGGCTGTCATCATGATTCCGTAGATCGCAGCCGATGCTCCCATGCAAAGGCTCGTGTTCACTCCCAACAGTAGTATCTGTGTAATCATGGAGCTGAAGACCCCCACGGCGAGATAGTAGAGAGCAAACTGCCACGAGCCCATTCGACCTTCGACGACTACGCCGAAAATCGCTAAAAAAATCATGTTGCCCAGCAGCCGCCAGATGTCCGGGTGGATAAAAAGCGATGTCAGCCATTGGGTCGGGTGCAATCCGTCTCCGATCCACAATCCATGCTTGCGCCATTCCGATCGGTCGACGAAGGGGACCCCATTGTTGCCCCACCAGTTCTTTTCATCTCCGAAATCTTCGTCGACTCCCCAGTCGTCACCTTCGAGATCGTTCCAATCTACAATCCCGCCATTCTCGCCGTTCCAATTCTCTTCATCTGCATCTTTACCCTTGGGTTCTTTATCCAGATTGAACTCGTCGAATTCCTGGAAGAAGCAAACCGGAACCGTTTCAATCTCATGAAAATTTCGATTGCTGGAACTCAGTAATCCCGAGCCCGTATGTTGCACGATGAAACAGGCGATGTTGATTACGATCAGTAGCCCGGTGGCGATCGGCCAGTGTTTGAGTGGGGCGTCGGTACCAACGGGTATAAACATCTACTGCGTTTACCTGAAACTGTTGAAGAGATTTTTTTTAGCAAGCCTTCTAATGCAGCGCCAACTTTTAATTTTAGGGTAGCTGGATTCGCCAGAATTCAGGCAAGTCGCAAAAGTTCACCCCAATTTTAATCTTGGCAATGCTGAGGAGGCTAAGCATGATTATGCTTCAAAAATGTATCTCATTGCAAACGGTTTTGAGTGAAACCGAACACATGGCAAGTTCTGAGAGAAATTGCACGCATAAGGAGGTACGCCCTTATTGATCAGGCCACAGATTCCCACAGTCCCGACCATTGTCGACCTGCGACTTCGGAGCTTTGCAGGACTCTTGCTTGCCACGAATAACTTGAAGTTGACCGACATCGCTACAGTAATCAGCTAAGCAAAATTGCGAGATGCGAGTTTCAAAATCGGTTCTATTTTAAAAGTTTTGCTTCTTTTGCCTTACGATTTGCCAAGCTCTCGGCATCGCGATACGATCCGGATCCGAATCCGATCTCCGCTTCATCGGTTGTTGTCTCGCCTACGACAATGTCGAATTGAAATTGCGTGCCGGACGGTCGGTCGCATCCTGTCTCGGTGCAATTTTGAAAACCGATCAGTCCTGCAAACGAGAACTTGCCTGGCTTGGCATCAGCGGGCACAGTCAAATCAAAAGTCCAACTTACAGGGTCATAATAAAAGCTCTGTTGTTCACCCATTGACATTTTTTGCAGTGGCTCACTATCAGCTTGCACAGCCGACATTGCCCAACCGTGAGAACGTTGCAACGCGATTCGTGTTGGCAATGAAATAGAATCTTGAGCATCCGCTGAGTAGTTATAGATTTTGTAATGTCCTTGCGGTTCGGCAGTAAGTTCCACAGAAACGGTATCACCTGGTTTTGCGTTTGAAGGGGTGACTCGCCCAGTCCAAATGGTATGGGTTCCCCTCAGTTGAAGTTCGGGTTCCAGTTCTGGCGTTTCGGTTTCACCCGCATAACCAGCAACCAGTTTATCATTGACTAGACCGCATTTTCCTCCCGATTCACCGTCACTGCAGACTTGGCCCTTGATAGAAACGTTAATTTCCAAGTCCGCAGGTGAAACGTTTTCAGCGAGTTGGATCGGGGCGACCCAAGTTACACCAGCAGGATGGTAATGAACTTCTGCACCGATTGCGGTGTCGAACTTTCTGTGGGGATCTTTCATAGGCGAAAAATCACCGGTAACGCTGAACGTCTCTGCGGACGTAACCGTAAGCTTGGTGGGCAATGGACCGCCAGCAGGAGTTGTGTTGGAGTAACCGACCCAGTCATCTGCACATTCAAGACTTACAAACAACTGGCCCGTTCGTTGACCACCGTCGATTTTGAAAAAAGCTTCGGCTGTATAGTTGGGAGCCGGCTCGACCTGAGCGACCAGTGGAGAAAGCCCACTGCAAGCGAGCCACGCGACGACCATGATGGCGAATCGAAATACCGAAGAGGAAACTGGCTTGATACTGTTCATGCGATTTTCTGTAAGTTTGTATGCTGGGTTAGCGGAATCAACCCACTAAAATGAATCGTGGGTGAAGCTGGTGTACGTTTGATTATTACCGTTGGTTGCAATAATCGGAATGCGTTTTTTGAGTAACGTATCCAAATTCACGAGATGGCATTTCAAAACCTGAATTTGGTTTAAAACGTCCACATCGATAGCAAGTCGAGCTAACTAGTATTTTGAGTTGAATGAAAAGTTTGTAGTACCGCCTTCAGGCGGAATTCCGGCTTTAGTGTAAAAGCCGGTACTACAAACCGCTCAGGTTGGATGGACAACTAACCCGCCGGTTTGTTGCTGGCTTCACCAGCAGTTTCTGTTGGACCATCGCCCTTCTTCTTTTCAGGCTCTTTCGGAGCGACTCTACTCAGAGCTTCCAAAGCAATCTCAGGCGAGATTATTTCGGGTAACATGATGGCCGGACTATCCGGGTAGTCCGCTGGGTAGAGCAAGTTGACTGGCAAGTTTTTCATGCCAGATCGATTGAGCTCGTCTTTGTGGACTTGGGTTACTTTCGTCATGTCAAATTTTACAAGTTTAACATCCAGCTCTTCGAGTCGGGCCAGAACTTTTTCGGATGAGAAGACACGCCCCTCATTTAATTTGCAAGTCGCTCACCAATTGGCTGTGTAGTCGACCCACACCGGTTTTCTGTGATCGAGTTGTTGTTCGACTCTACCAGGAATCCACGGCAGCCAGCCGTGCTCGTCAACTTTTGAGGCGAGGACAGGAGCCTCGTACTTGGCAGCAACGGTATACATCCAAAACCCGGTTCCACAGATCAATAGGGGAACGAGCCAGCCCCAAATGTATCGTTTCTTCCCCGCTACATAGCCAGGGCTGTACTTTCCGTAAAAGAAGAATCCTAAAGAGATCACACACAACGCGAGCAAGAACATTCCTATCCCGTCGTATCCGGTGATCACTGCAAACGATTTTACGAAAAACGCGGCGGCAGCGAAGAGCGTGAACGCCATCAGTTTTTTAAACGTCTCCATCCAAGCTCCCGGTCGTGGCAGCATGTTAATGAGCGAAGGGAAAAACGACATGATCAAATAGGGCACAGCGATTCCCAGTCCAAAGACCGTAAATAGAAACAATGCGATCATGGCCGGTTGTGCCAACGTGTAACCCATTGCTGCACCGAGAAAAGGACCAGAGCAGGGAGTGGCAACTAGCGTGGTGATAATGCCACTGATAAACGAGCCGGTATAGCCGCCCTTGTGCTCGCCATCTCCACCGACACGAGTCATGAACAGTCCCATTTCAAAGACTCCGGCAAGGTTCAATCCAAGCACGAATAGCAAAATTACGATTCCGCCAATAAAGTACGCGTTGCCCATCTGTTGGCCCCACGTTACGTTGCTGCCAGATGCTTTGATTGCCAAGATGACACCGGCAAGACACCACATGGAAAAGATCAACCCAAAGGCGAACGCAATTCCATGCAGTCGAATTTTTCTCGGTTCGTTGCCCGCTTGCTCGACGAAGCCCATTACTTTCAAGCCAAGTACAGGAAACACGCAAGGCATCAGGTTCAGAAGTATACCGCCCAAAAAGGCGCCGACTAATGCGGTTATGAAACTGCCGTTGCCAGTTGAACCGTCGAGTCGTTCAAAATTGATTTTGGAATCTACGTCGTAAAGCGCGTTGATCGCTTCGATTTGTTCAGGGGTTTCGGTCGTCTTGACTTCAGCAGCTGGGGTGTCGGCAACCGCACTGATCGAACTTGGATCGAAGTTGTCTTCCGCCTGACGAATGACGAGGTCTTCGACATAATCGTCGAAAAACAATTCCAAAGGCTCTTGGTCATACGGGATACCACAACCGTCTTTGTCGCAAGCCAGACCGGAATATAGAACCGTAATGTCCAGATCTTCGGGCTCGACGCCATCGACCAATTCGATTGGTGCTGACCAAACTACTTTTTCCTCGAACGTTTCAAAGTCTTCGCCGTCTTTTAGATATTTATGGGGTGGACGGTCAGGTTCAAATCCTCCGAGAATCTTGAACTGTTCCGATTCAGGAACGACAAAAGCAGATGGTATTCCCGTGCCTTTGTGGTGCTGTGAGTAGCAGTGATAGCCGTCGTCCATAACAGCCTCAATGTACAGGTTGCCAACTCGAGTTCCTTCTTTGATTTGAAACCAACCGGAGACTTCGAAATTATGACTAAGGCCTTGGCCTTGGACCTGTGCTGGTACTGCAGCGAGCAAGAGCAATAATGCAAGCCCGCGAATGAATCGCTGAGAATAAGGATGAGATACGAAAGACATTGGTTCTTCTTCTAAAGTCAAACTTCAAATGATCGTTTTTGGATGTCGAGTTTTACAGTAAAGATTATACGTAAACTGTGCTTTCAAAACATGATCTTTCGTCGCAGGACGAAGCAGATATCCCCAAAAATCCAAGCCGAACTTTCACGCCTAACGTCGGACGGTACCCGAATTTGACGGCTGTTCAGCAACACGCTGATAGTATCCGCCAAACTCAGCGTCGACGATTTTGTCTTGAATCGGCATGCAGGTTTTGGATTCTTCACTACAGATTTGACCATTGAAACGCATCTGAATGTTCAGTTCGCTAGGGTCAGCTCCTTCGGCCAGTTGCAGCGGGATAAAAAACCTCACGTTTTGTTTGTGTTTCTCAATACGGGTGTTGAAGACAGGATCGTTCTCGATAACTTCCGGTTGATTGTCAGGTTTAAAAGCGCCTGAAGCTCGAAACAAGTCCGATGTTGCGATATCGATTCGTGATGGAGGTGGGTTGCCTTCCTGAGTTAACGAATAGATATAACTGCCTTCTGGAATCGTTGCTTCCAAAACCAGGTAGCCTGACTTGGAGTCTTGCTCAAGATGAAATGAACCTCCCAACCGCAACTGGTCATCTTCTTGGGGTTGGATATGAAAATCAACTCCCTGCCCCTTCAACGTCCCAGTAAAAAGCGTTAACATCGCAAGCGCGACAAGCAGGTTAAACGGTCTGCACAAATTGACAGGTAAAGCCTTCATTTTCAGCGTCGGTTTCATCGATTCATCCTTGAATTCGAAAACGTAAATTAAACTTTCCAATTTGGGTGGCAGACAGTACCAGCAATCTCAGGCCAACCCAACGTCACCCACTTGTGAATTGTCGTGGATGCTATCACATCAGTTAACCTTGGTACTCTGATATGATGGTTGCTCGTGACTTTGCTTGTAATAAGCAGCGAACAGCGGTGTGACGCAGGTCCAGCTTGGTTCTTACTCGGGAAGAATCGAAATTTGAGTCAACTTAGTTTGAGATCTTTTGAGCGGCGTTCAAAACATGAAAATGGTTATTGCAGTGGTTCAGCCGACTCGCCTGCGTGCGGTTCGAGAGGCGCTTTACGAAGCTGGCGTTCAGCGAATCACAATTTGTGATGTTCAGGAATATGTTCAGCACGATGATCAGCCTCCGATTTACCGTGGCGTTGAATACCGTGGCAAGATCGTCCGCAAGGTTAATTTGGAGATCGCGGTCAACGATGACTTTCTCGACCGCACCATTGAAATAATCCAAAACGCTTATCGTTGTGCCGATGATGAAAACGAAGGCGATATTTTTGTCTGTCCACTATTAGACGCCGTCGAACTCTGCTCGCAACAGCGCGGTGCAAGCGCGATTTAACAAGCGCGATTCGATGCGACCTTTTGAAAACAGAAAGCGATTTATGATCCTACATGTCACCAAAGATCTGATGATGTCATCCACGG
>CAZDBA010000040.1:0-14248 GCA_964503615.1 uncultured Pirellulaceae bacterium | reverse complement strand
AGAAAGCGATTTATGATCCTACATGTCACCAAAGATCTGATGATGTCATCCACGGCTCGTTCCCATGCGCAGTCGCAAGGAGTTGAAATCGCGTTTGCCAATTCAATGAAAGCTGCGATCGAAAAATTGCAGTCAGGTTCGTATCGGCTTTGTTTGGCTGACTTGCAAATGCCAGGTCTGGAAATGGAGCAACTGGCTGAAGTTGCAAACCAGCAAAATGCCTCGACCATTGTTTACGTTCAACACGTGCAGGTCGATACGCTTGAAAAAGCAAAAGAAGTCGGCTTTGGCGAAGTGATGACCCGAGGCCAGTTCAATAAAAGCCTGGGGCAAATCATGGTGGCTGCCAAATCGAGTGAAGGTGATGCGCCTTGAGCAGCAGGATGGAAACCCGACGCGTTAGCGAGGAAGCAGCTTAGTTACGCTTCCTTGCTTACGCTTCAGGTTACCATTGCAGCCATCTTCTTACTTTTAAGGAGTGTGACCTTCTTCGAACTCAGGGTCTTTGCCTTCGTACGCTTTGTACAACTGACCTACTGCCAGTTTGAGATTTTCGGCCGTTTCAGGATTTGCGTCTTGTTTGCACTTCATTGCTGCAACGATCAAGTTGTGTGCTGCTTTCAAATTCTGTTCGTATCGTTCGCCGTCCGCTTTGATACGTTGTGTCAAAAAGTACTGGGCGGCAATGTGTTGTATGTTGGTTGCGTGTGCTTCTTTGGTGGTGACCCAGCGAGTCAATTGGTTTAAGTCTTTAGGGGAGAGTGGGCCGGCCTGAGCAGCTTTACTGATTTCTACAATGCTCGCGATCGACTTGGCAATCGTTTTTGTGTCTTCGAGCATCTCTTCGAAACGTCGTTGGTCTCCGTAGACTCCGCATGGAACTTCGCAGTGCGGTGCGACCGGCGTAACTGAATTGACTTCACCATTGTTTTTGTTGTTGGGCGAATCGGGTTCTGTTGCAGTTGCCGAAGTTGAAATCAGGGCCAATGCTAAACAGGCAAGCAGTAGGTGGCTATATTTTCTCATTTGAGGTCTCCGATAAATTGAGTTTGTTTTGAGTTTGTAAAAGCGCGAAAACCAACCGGCTGCCGCACACGGGTGACTCCGATTAGATTGTTTTTGACCCAGCAGTTCAACATGCTCGACATGTTTGACGTTGCATATCTTGCTTAATCTGAGCTCACTCGGCTCTTTCGTTTTCGAGCTTACCAACCTGAACCGATTTTCGGTCTTCGTATTTCAAACGACCCTCGGCGATCTGGGACATGAGATACCAGTGGAAACTTAGTCCCGCTAATACCAGCCAATGGAAAGTTTCGTGTGAACCCCAGACCAGAGGAATAATAGTTGGCCAGCCAACCGAGTCTCCGATGACGCCCAGCGTGTAGCAGAACCCACCTGCGATGACTGGGACCGCAATTCGCTTTCCAAAGTCCCGATAAGTCAAAATGGTTGAATAAAGTCCTATCCAGCCCATGATTAGGAAAATCCCGTTGCCCCATATATAGGGCAGGCTTTCGAAAAAGATGGTTCGCAACGTGATGGCTGCAATGGTGAACACCCACAAGGGGATCAGGATCCCCCAACGATTCCAACCACGGTACAAAACCCCGTGGACCGGCGTAAACGAAGCTGCAATCAAAACAAAGATCGCAGCCACATCCAACCGCACCATCACTTCACGAGCGAGCGATTTGGGTTGGAACATATGAAATACGCCGCTCAACGATAAAAGAAGTACCGCTGAAAATGCGAAGATGCCGCAACACCAGAAACGTTTGCGGTCAGACCAAGCCGATCTGACCATCAGAATTCCAAGGACAAGAAACACCAAGGCGCCAACCAGATGAGACATGGACGCCATGGGCTGGTTGAAACCAGCAAGTTTGTACCATTTGTCCATTGACTACTAATCATAAAAAGGTGGCGAAACATAATTGAAGGTTTTAAATTTCCTTCCGCTGGATGATAATTTTATCGAATCATGAACATGAATGTCAGGCTAGTGAACTGAGGTTCTTTCGTTGCGTGCTTTGCAGCAGGTTAGCGTCTGGGCATTCAAGGCTGGTGTACAAAAAAGGAAGATCAAAATATGACCGTTGGAGTAGGGACTTGCGATAGGCAGTCTGCGATGGATTCGTTGTCCGACATGACTGGTAACGTCCAACCGATATCGGACGATGAGTTTCAGCAACGTTTGGAGAAATTACAGGAGCAACTTCGTGAGGCCGGTGTCACGGCAGTCTATCTGCATGCCGGCACGAACCTGTACTACTTCACCGGCTTGCGCTGGAGTCCCAGCGAACGAATGGTAGCGGCTATTGTACCGGCGGAAGGTGAAATCTGTTATGTCGCACCCAAGTTTGAACTGGATACGCTGCGCGATTATTGGAAAATGCCCGCAACGATTCATGCTTGGGAAGAGCATGAAAGCCCTTACGAGTTGGTAGGGCAAATTATGGCTTCGCTGGGCGGCAATCAATTATTGATCGACGAAGTCACACCTTACTTTATCGTCAACGGTATCCAACAGGCGAACTCGCAATTGGAATTGGGCCACGCTCAGCCGTTAACTCAAGCTCAACGTAGCTGTAAATCGCCAGCAGAGATCGCAATCATCAAACGTGCCCACGAGATGACATTGGCAGTGCATATGGCTGCGGCATCGATGTTGCGACCGGGAATTACGACGGGAGAAGTTGTCGAGTTTATCCATCAGGCTCATCAGGTTGTCGGTGCGCCGGCCGGCTCGTACTTTTGTATTGTTTTGTTTGGTGTTGCGACTTCGTTTCCGCATGGGGTTAAAGATCCACAAACGTTGAAAGAAAACGAATGGGTTTTGATCGATACCGGATGCCTGGTGGAAGGGTATAACTCAGACATCACGCGAAGTTTTGCTTTCGGGGACCACACCGATCGTCAAAAAGAGATTTGGGATATCGAACTGGCAGCTCAAATGGCAGCTTTTGAAGCAGCAAAGCTGGGCGCGCCATGTGAAGTTAGCGATGCAGCGGCTCGTAAAACAATCGAAGCGGCTGGGTACGGTCCCGACTATGAGCTTCCGGGACTACCCCATCGTACCGGGCATGGTTGCGGTTTAGACATTCATGAGGGGCCCAACCTTGTACGGGGTGAGCAAACGCCGATGCAAGAGGGAATGGTGTTCAGTAACGAGCCCATGATGGTCGTTCCTGATGAGTTCGGCGTTCGATTGGAGGATCATTTCTGGATTTCAAAGGAGGGACCACAGTGGTTTACTCTGCCAGCAAAAACGATTGAGAATCCGTTCGGGATTTAAGGAATCGCCAAGCTGTCCAATCAGAGTTTGTAGCAATCAGATTCAGCTATTTTCGCCCAGTATGGCCCTTATCAGTCCGGAAAGCTTGGATTTTGGTTGCTTATATTGCCGATTACACCCTTAGGCCCGTTTTATGTGCTATATTTCAGATGTGTTTGATTGGCGGCTTTATTAATTTCCAAAGTCGTCTATTATAGGTCGTCGGGAAATTCTCGTTTTATTCCTCTTCCGGCGTTCAGCATTTATCTTTTCGGCGTTTCGCCATCCACCATTTTTAAAGGACTAATTTATGTTAAAGAGAAAAGGTTTTACTCTTGTCGAATTGCTTGTTGTAATTGCGATTATCGGCATTCTGATCGGCATGCTTTTGCCAGCCGTTCAGCAAGTACGTGAGGCAGCGCGCCGCACGACTTGTAAAAATGACATGCGTCAAATTGGACTTGCATTGCACAACTACGACTCAGCATTGGGTGAGTTCCCAGCCGGAATTACGATTCCAAATGGTCAGAATGCAGCATCAACAACCGGTAGTGTTTGGGCTGTCTCGACTTGGATTATGCCCTACATGGAGTTGAATAATGCTTTCGACGTTTTGTCCCCACAAACAGGGACTGGCCTTGTTGCTTCAAGTGCTCAAGCTACAACGGTCTTGCAGACACCGATCGCTACGTTTCTTTGTCCTTCAGATTCTGGCACGGACCTGAACAATGCTCGTTCTGGTCTTGCTGGAGCTACAGCGACAGCGAATTTTGTTTTTGCTAACAACGCATCGACACTTTCTACGGATGCGAGCGGAAATGTTGTAGCTGGAGCGGAAATTGGATGTAATCCAACAAGCTCAGTCGCACAAGGACTTTTTTGTGACCGTGCTCAAGGGCTTGACAGAATGCGTGATGGAACAACCAACACAATTATCGTTGCTGAGCGTCGTTCAAGAGCGAAAGATCCAGCAGCCATTCAACCGAGTGCTGGTCTTATGTTTGGTGCACGTGGTGCTAACGTAACTAGTTCTGCAGGTGCTGCTGCTAACGGAATCGCTGATGTATGCTTCTCTACCAGCGGTGGTATCAACGCAACTGCTGCTTCTGGTCGTGACGTTTCACAGGGTGTTTCATCGAATCACTCTGGCGGTGTTAACATCGTTTTGGGCGACGCATCAACTCAGTTTTTGACAGACCAGACGGACCCTGTTGTCTACAATCAGTTTGTCAACTTCAGTGACGGAACTGTCGTGGAAAGTCCTTTCGGAACATAATCCAAATACTCATCCGCTCAGCGGTTGATAAACGGATCGAAATTCAAGCGGTTGGTGTAAGCCAACCGCTTTTTTTATTGCATTCGTACACGAAAAAAAGAGCCACACTTTTCAGTGTTGCTCTTTGCATTTAAATTCCTACAACCTAAACCAAATCAAGGTGCTTTAAGAATTGGCTGTTTTGGGGATAACTCGTTTCTGGATGTCTGTTTCGATCGCACCAAATACTTCTTCGTGCCGTTGTACTGATACGTGCAGAGCGTGTAGCAAACGTTTCGCTGTGTAAAAATTGAGTACGATTCGCTGATTGATATCAACCGGTTTGTCGTTGGTGCCCATTGGTTGAGAGTTCATCCCGAAATCGACGATCAATTCTTCAGGAGTTCCAGTTACACGGCAAAAATTAGCGTAACAACTGTGTGCGTTCGATTCGTCAACGGGAAGTGGTTTCATTTGCTTTTTAGCTTCTTTCTCGGCCATGATTATCCTCTAAGGAAAAGATTGTGTTGCGCTTGTCGCGGGATGAAATTAAATTGCTTGCTGACAACTCAACAAACTTCAAATAGCATTTTCAGCAATGCAAACTGAGCGGATGCTGAATCGAAAAGACGATTAATATATGACAAAGTGGCCAAAATTCGAGAATGAGTCAAGCTCAACAAATGTTGTGAAAAATCGAATTAGGCAATTAACCCCAGGTAACAAATGAAAAAAGTATGTGTAATCAGTACCGGTGGTACGATTGGCATGAAGGAAACCCCTTCGGGACTGCGTCCGGAACCGGGGTTCATCCGATCCCAGATATCCCAAATGCCAGAGCTGTCACAACCAATGATGCCAGCACTTGATTTGGTCGAGTATGAGCCAGTCATAGATTCATCCAACATGCGGCCATCCGATTGGGGAAAATTGGCGCGCGACATCGAGCGACGTTATTTCGATTACGATGGGTTCGTGGTTCTGCATGGCACCGATACGATGGCCTACACTGCCAGTGCGTTGCCACTAATTCTTGGCCCTATTGCCAAACCGATTATATTGACCGGTTCGCAGCTTCCCTTGGCGCAAGTTCGCTCGGATGCCAGAGAGAATTTCACAACCGCAGTCCTGTTGGCTGCCAATTACCAACTGCCCGAGGTTTGCGTACTGTTCGGCGATCTACTACTGCGAGGTTGTCGTACGACGAAGTTAAGTGCTGAGAGCTTTGATGCTTTCGAGTCACCCAATTTTGCGCCGTTAGGCCGGATCGGCGCAACGATTGACATCGACGATACACTTTTGCAACCAGCCGCCCCTGCTGGTCAACGGCCCGCCTTGCACAAAATCGAAGCCCAAAACATCGCCACGTTTCGATTGTTCCCAGGGATGAGCAATCAGGTTCTAAAACGCATCTTACAGGCTCCGCTCCAAGCATTGATTCTCGAATCGTATGGTCCCGGTAACGGTCCCAACAACGATCCAGAGTTCCTGGAAACGATCACAGCTGCTAATCAAGCAGGAATCGTTTTGGTGAGTTGCAGCCAATGCAAGCATGCCCACGTCACTCAGCCGGATCAGGCAGAGTACGAAACAGGTCGAGTACTTTTGGACGCTGGTGTTATTTCAGGATTCGATATGACGATAGAAGCGGCGATCACCAAATTGCAATTTTTGTTCAGTAACTACAATTCGGTCAATGAGATTAAACAGAATATAATTCGCAATTTTGCAGGTGAATTGACCACTGGTTGAGAATTTACGAAACGTCGGCTGGTCTGTTGGGTTTATAGTGTTGGTCGTAAACGGATGCCTCAAAGAGACGGTAACTCGTACATTTAGTATTTCGAAGCGAAACAGCAATCGCGTCTCGATTAGAAACGATATAGGAACACACGTGAAATATTCATTTTCGATATTCTTGGCACTAGCTTTTCTTTGTAGTCAGGGTTGTAGCGCTCAGGAAGTTGACTCCCCCAAAGCAAACAGTGAAACTCAGAAAGAGATGGCCGATCCCCGCGAGTCCAGCGCTGACAGTAAATCTGCTGTTGAAATTGACTTTTCCAAACCTGGATTTGCAAAGGAAAAGCCGGAGTCGGGTCCTTCGGTGGCGATCGAAGGCGGATTCATGGTGCCCTACACTGCGACAATCCCGGGCTCCGAAGTCACGTTCGAAATGATCCCGATTCCCGGTGGCGAATTCATGATGGGTAGCCCTAAGGGCGAAGCGGGACATCGTGACGATGAAGGCCCACAAGTGAAAGTCGCTGTCGAACCGTTTTGGATGGGTAAACATGAAGTGACTTGGGCCGAGTACAAGATGTACATGAGTTTGGAAAAGATCTTCAAAAGGTTTCAACGACAAAACCAGAGAGTCGTCAACAAAGAGAAGCCTCAAATCGACGCATTAACCGCGCCGTCCGCTTTGTACGATCCAAGCTTTACCTACGACGCTGGCCAAGCCCCCGATCAACCGGCTGCGACGATTACTCAGTTCGCCGCGAAACAATATACGAAGTTTCTTAGTTTGTTGATCGATGACTTCTACCGTCTGCCAACCGAAGCAGAATGGGAATACGCTTGCCGAGCTGGTACGACAACGACTTACTACTTTGGCGACGATGTAAAATTGCTGAAAGAGCACGCTTGGTACTACGAGAACGCAGATGACTATCGGCAAAAAGTGGGAACGAAAAAGCCAAACCCGTTTGGGCTGTACGATATGTACGGTAACGTCAGCGAATGGGTGCTCGATGAATATTCGGAGGACGGATACGCACGTATGAAAGACAAAGAAGTCTCGACTACCCAGGAAGCATTTCTCAAGCCTACAAAACTTTATCCTCGTGTTTGCCGCGGAGGAAGTTTTGAGCTGGAAGCCGAGGACTGTCGCAGCGCGGCTCGACAAAAATCAGATGACGAAGAGTGGAAGATCGAAGATCCAAACATTCCGCAAAGCCCTTGGTGGTACACCGATTCGCCCGCATTGGGGATCGGGTTCCGCATTATGCGACCTTTGCAGGCACCAGAATCTCGTGAGGTTAAGGAGACATATTGGTCAGCAGATATCGAAGAGATTACCGAAGATGCTGAGAACCGAATCCTGGAAAACGGACGTGGCTCGCTCGGAATTGTTGATCCTGACCTTCCCAAAGCAATCAAAGCCCTTCCCAGGGAATAGTGACAGTTCATAGGTAGTGGGATTCGCCCGGAAGAACCAAAAAAAGGGACAGCAAATTATTGCTGTCCCTTTCTGTTTGGTAATAGTTGGCCAACCGGCAATGGATTCTACAGAAGGCTTTCCAGCAACAGTCGCATCTTTCGCATCTCGCCCATGTGGTCAACATCGTCCTGTACCGGAATGTCAACAACCAACGCTCGTTGGTAACTGACTTTGCCAAGTTGGTTGATCAATTTGTTGTAATCGATAATCCCCTGCCCTACTCGGACTTGGAGTTTTTCTTTTGTGGAATCTCTTAAGTAAACGTTGGTGACGTATTGCAACAGGCCATCGTAATTGGCTGGTGTTTCTCGCTCATAAATGTAATGACTTGGATCGACTCCCAGACCAAGCCCCTTAACATGTTTGCAAATTACAGAAACGGTATCGGGATCGCCGGACAAGTGATCAGTCTTGCTGCGGATTCCAACACGAACGCCATGTTTTTGGGCAATCTCAACCATTTCCTTACAGCGTTCCACCTCTTCATTGAATGGCGTACCGTGTTGACCACTGGGAACAGTGATCGTAACGACCTTAGTCGCCTTGGCCAATTTACAAGTCGTTGTGAAAAGCTCGAGAAAGCCCGGTTGTTCAACATCAACGTCCAGCGACAAACCAACAACATCCAATCGACGCGTTGTGCGGATCACAGCACAAGCGGCGTCGAAGTCTTCCATGATTAGCTGGGGTGTAAGATGATTACTGTCATTACTGATCACCATTTCGATACTGGAGAACTGCAAGTCGGCGAGCTTCTCGATCGCTTCGCTGCTGGGAAGATGGGAAAAACAATTTGTAGATGCTGTGACAAACACGCGCATGCACTCCTTTGAGCGTGAAAGTAGACTTACGGAAATATTAGGTCGCTTCACCTGCTATTTCCGGGTCGGACTCCGTTCCAAAGACGATTGAAAACTCGCCAAAACCGCTGTTTCCGACCTGAACCTATTCAAGATGCGTAGATTACGGGTCTACCGCAGTTTTGACAATGCCAGTCTGAACTGCAAAATTGCGAGGAGAGCTACCTTACGCTTTAGCATAAGCGCTGCGGTGGAACGTCAGATAAAATGGCAGCGTTCCATTGCTGGCAACTTACAATACACCTGGTAAAAACACCGAAGATCTACGGAATCGAACTATGAAAACGAACTTATTCGCGACTGGTATTATCTCTTTTACCGTTTTGATAACGATCGTCTTTTCGGCTCAGTTGGTGGCGCAGGAGATTCGGCCAGCAAACAAGCAACAGTCCGAAACGAGCTTGAAACATAACGACGCGGCACCTGCTGCACAGCAATCTGAAGAGGAGCAAGCCACCGACGACGAAGTTCAGGCTCTCTACGACCGGCTCGCAAAATATCTAACGGGCACCAAGTGGACTGGCCAATTCACTATTTCCAATAAAGAGATGGGTGAACTAACGCAGGAGGAGTATTACATTCTCAGCGCCGAAAAAATGGAGGAGGGTGATTACTGGAAACTGGTTGCCCGTATCAAATACGGTAAAAACGACTTGACCATGCCACTGCCATTGGAGATCAAATGGGCCGATGAGACACCGGTGATAACGGTTAACAAGATGCTAGTACCGACATTAGGAACCTTCGACGCAAGAGTGTTAATCCGAAATGGAAAATACTCTGGTACTTGGTCGCACGATGAAGTTGGAGGTCACCTATTCGGAGAAATCGAAAAGCTGTCAGAAGAAGAACTCGCCGAACTGCTCGAAGCCCAAGAGTAGCCAGTTACTGCGCTTAATTCCCGGTGAGAAAGAAACCACAGATAAACGCAAATGAACACAGATGAAAACGAAGATGTCATCCGTGTTTATCTGGGTCCATCTGCGGCCCAGAAACTATGGGCGCACCTCCAGCACTTTTAGCTCATCGCTAATCGATCGAGTGTTCCAAGTTGCAAATTTAGAAGCGATAGAGGCCGCTGAGGTCCGATTGAATATCTTTTTTTCGAAAAAAGCGAGAATCTTGTCCTAAAGCCCAGAACACGACGTGCTAGGTATTAGTTGAATGGATATCAAATTTTTTAGGAAAACCATGTTCAATTCGTACAAAATGGCAGGCATCTCTTTTGCGATCATCTGCCTCAGCTTCTCAAACGGCTTGGCCCAAGACGAGCAGGAAAACGGCAATCAAGCTGCGAAACCTGAGGCCGTTAGCTTTTCGAAAGATGTTGCCCCCATCATCGTCGAGAAATGTGGAAACTGCCATGTAACCAACGCCAGAGGCCGCTACGGAATCGCATCGTACGAAGCTTTGATGGACAGTGGTTCGATCACACCCAACGATCCGGCTGCCAGTAGCTTTATTGAGATGATCGAATCGGGAGAAATGCCTAAAGGCGGTTTGGAAGTTAGCGACGGTGAGCTGGAAACGCTTAAGCAGTGGATCACTCAGGGAGCAACCTTCGATGGAGACGACGCGAAGAAGCTACTTGCCACAGCGGGAGCGGCGCAAAACTCAGGCGGTAGAGGAGGCAATCGAGGCAGACTTCAGGTTGAGCAAAACCCGCAGCCGATTGGAGAGCAAGGAGTTGCTTGGTACGTAACATGGGACACGGCACTGGCTGAAGCGAAGCGTTCGAATCGTCCCATCTTTTTCATGTCAGCGGCGGCTCAGTGTTCTGGGGTACCAGGCGTTTTCTGACCGGGCTACTCAAATACACAGAACAGTTTGTTCTCGACGCCAGATTTTATTGAAGCATCTCGTTCCTTTGTTTGTGTTCGCATTGAGACCTACGAAAACGAAGAGAATGAAGAACTGATTCGTTCGATTTTAAATGGAGTGTACGCCAATACTGCTTTCTGCATTTTTGATCCGCAGGGAAAGCGGCGACTGTCCCGGTCGGGTCGCTCGCCTGGGCAAGTGCTTGGAGGCAGAGACAAATTTGACAACGACGAGATTATCGATGAAATGTTTCGTATTGCAAAAAGGTATCCGGTGGCAGAAAATCAGCAAAGCGCGGGGCTACAAGACTTCCTCTCGTTTACACAAGCGTTGAATGTTGCGTCGGCTGACCAGCGCCTGCTGGTGTTCGTGAATGCGGACAGTCCCGCCATCGAAGAGGTTTCGCCTGTGCTTGAGAAGCTGTTTTCAGACGAGGAGATCATCGGTCGTTTTCATCTTGATTTGGCGGGCGAGGGTGACAAAGATTGGGGGGATTCGATTAATGGTTCCACATCGAACCCGGCAATCAATGTGATTCGATCCGGCAAGTATGGTCAGGACGGAACGATCGTAAGTGAGTTGTCACTCGATTCGACGCTTGAAGAGATAAAGGCTGCTTTGTTGGCTGACAACGAAAAATTTGCCAAGAGCGAGCAGCGAAAAACCTACAACCTCCACGTGAGACAAGGTAAACGTCAGGGAATCGAAGCCCAAACGGAAATCCCTTACGGCGAGGATCGCGACGCCGATGGTGAAATCGATCAACGGCCTGGTCGAGGAGACCGTGGCGGCAACAATGGCGAACGACGTGGTCGTGAAGGCGGACCGCGTGCCGAAGGCAAACCTAGTGGCGCTCGGCCTGGCGGAGGCCGAAATGAACGTCGCCCAAGAAGAGGTCGATGATCGTCTGTCCTACCGTAGCGGACTTTGCCAGAAGTCCTTTCTAGATAGGCTCTGAGCGTTCTTACTCTTGTACACGAGAATAAAATGAAGCTGCGCGCATCATTAATTCATTAATTCAATACGCAATATTCTCTGTTGATCCACTCTATGAAACCTTTTTCTATTCTTGCATCTCTCCTTCTACTCAGTCTCTGGATATTCGTTGATGGAACCGTAGCGCAAACCACGGTCGACCCCTTCCAAGCCAAACCGCTAATCCTGCAATACGACAAACCGGCTCCCGACAGCGACCTTGGGTGGGTCAACGATTCGCTTCCACTTGGAAACGGGTACATGGGCGTCAATGTGTTTGGTGGCATCGATACCGAGCGTTTTCAGATCACCGAAAACAGCCTTTACGACTCGGGTAAGGACCGTGGGCTGAATCGAAGGGGACTGAATAACTTTGCCGAAGTTTACCTCGATTTTGATCATGGCAGTGTTAGCCAGTACAAACGCGCACTCGATCTCAATGCTGGACTTTCGTTCGTCGAATACACCAAGGGCGACATTCAATACCGCCGTGAATATTTCACCAGCTATCCTGACAAGGTGATGGTCGTCCAACTGTCCGCCTCGCAGGAAGCAGCTCTTTCGTTCACCCTCCGCCCTACTATTCCGTTTGTTGGCGAAGGCAAAACCGGAACGGTAAAAGCCGCCGATGATACCGTGACGCTGTCTGGTGAAATGATCCATTACAAAATCCTATTTGAGGGGCAATTCAAAGTGATCCCCGACGGTGGAACGCTGGAAGCAAATCCGGAACTGGGAACCATCAAGGTCACCGGTGCCGACAGTGCCGTGATCCTTATCGCAGTTGGTACCAACTATCAAATCGATCCCCAAGTCTTTTTGGAAAAACAACCCGAGAAAAAACTTGCCGAGTTCCCGGCCCCTCATGAGAAAGTTTCACAGTACATCACTAGTGCGGCGGCGAAAACTTATGCGGAGCTGAAAGCAGCTCATCAGGCCGATTACCAAACGCTGTTTGATCGTGTTCGGTTGGACTTGGGCGGCGCACTTCCGAATGCGACCACCGATAAAATCGTTGATGCCTATCCGGGTGGTGATCATGATCGCTACCTCGAAGAGCTCGCTTTTCAGTTTGGCCGCTACATGTTGATTTGTTCTTCGCGAAAGGGCACGCTGCCTCCGAACCTGCAAGGGATTTGGAACGTCTACGCGCGGCCGCCTTGGTCGTCTCAGTATCTCCACGACACCAATGTCCAAATGGCCTATGCACCTGTGTTCAGTGCGAACTTGCCCGAGTTGTTTGAATCCTATGCTGATTTTTTCATCGCCTTCGAACCCCGGCAAAGAAAATACGCCACTCAATACATCCAAAAGTACAACCCTACTCAATTGGACCCCAACGGCAACAATGGCTGGTCAGGTCCTTTCTGGGCAAGTCCTTATAACGTGCCTGGAAAATCTCCTATCGCAGGATTCGGTACCGGATCGTGGATCGGACATATGTTTTGGGATTACTACGATTACACACGCGACAAACATCTGCTGGCCGAAACGGTTTACCCGGTGATGTACCAACAAGCGAACTTCGCATCGCGGTTTGTCCAGGATATCGATGGGGCGTTGTTGGCCAAACCTTCTTCTTCGCCCGAGCAAAAGAAGCGGGACACCATCGGCACGACTTTCGACCAACAGATGTTTTATGAGAACCATCACAACACGCTGATCGCGGCCAAGATCCTTGGACGCAGTGATCCACGTTTGCAGCTGTTCGAAAAGCAACTCCCTCTGCTCGATCCAATCCAGATCGGCAAATCGGGGCAAATCAAAGAGTTTCGCGAGGAAGAATACTACGGGGAGATAGGCGACCCGCACCACCGCCACACTTCGATGCTGCTAGGCCAGTACCCGGGCCAGTTGATCAACGACTCGACGCCTGCGTGGCTGGACGCAGTAGAAGTCAGTTTAACCAAACGCACCAACAAGTCGCGTATTGGTTGGGCACGTGCCGAACGGATCGCCTTTTGGGCTCGAGTCCACGATGGCGACGAAGCCTACTCCTTCTATCAGGATCTTCTCCAAGGCAATTTTCTGCACAACTTGTTTAACGATCATCGCGGTGGCCCACTGTTCCAAGCCGATGCCAACTACGGAGCGACTGCCGGCGTTGCTGAGATGCTAATGCAAAGCCAGGATCACGTCGTTTCACCACTCACCGCAATCCCTTCGGCTTGGCCGTCAGGCAGTTACAAAGGTTTACTCGCGCGCGGCAATTTCGAAGTCTCCGCGGTGTGGGAGAATGGAAAAGCAACCCGCTTCGAAGTTCTCTCAAAATCGGGAGGCACCTTGAAATTCAGATACCCTAACATCGCACGGGCCAAAATTGAAACTGGCGACCTGAACACGGTTCAATTTACGCCCACCGGCGACGACTTGGTAACGATCGAAACGACTCAAGGCCAATCCTACACCTTTGCAAATCTCGTCGATTTTACTCTTGTGCCAGCCCCGTCAGGTCTTCAGTTAGAGACGCGCGACGCCAACAAGATTTCGCTACGGTGGAACGAGAGCCCTGGCGCGGAAAGCTATAGGCTTTATCGAGCAATCCAAAACGCACCCGACTACGAACTTGTCCAGTCCGACATCAAAGCAACGGAGTTGGTGTACCAACTGGAGGACTTGAGGGCTACTAGTCAGATGACACTCAAGGTAACCGCAGTCCGAAACAATCGAGAAAGCGTAAAAGGAACGACGGTCGTTTGGTTAAAGAGCCCCTAAAAGTGGATGGGGTCAGTTTTATTTAGTAAGCGGACGTAAGGAGTCCACAATTGGAAACCCGACGCGTTAGCGAGGAAACAGCTTGCTTGCGTCCTTGCTACCGCTGCGGTGTTACCATTTTAGCC
>CAZDBA010000039.1:0-32490 GCA_964503615.1 uncultured Pirellulaceae bacterium | reverse complement strand
ACTCGACCGCATGTTCTTCGCTTTGTTGCGCCAACTGCTCGGTCAACTCCGATTGCTCGGCACGCAACGACTCGATCGCGGCAGAAAGTCCTTCCTTTTCCTGACTCAACCCAGCAACCGAACTCTTAAAACGTTTGACCTCCGCCTCCAAGCTCTGCTTTGACTCAACGGTTTTGGCCTTTGAAAACTCCAATTCAGTTCTTACATCAGACAGAGTAGCATTGGCTTCGATCAGATTCTGTTTCAATTCAGATTCCTGAGCCTCGAACTTTCCAGACTCCTCTTTGCTCTGCAGCAGTTGAGATTCCAAATCGCTAATCTGATCACGCAATTGCCGCGCGTTGTCACTCGCCAACTCTGCTTCAGATTCTGCTTTGGACTCCCTTTCATTGGCTTGATCCAATTTCGTTTGCAAATCGATGAGTTCAGAGTTGAGCTTCGCCACTGATGACTGCGCCTGAAACAACTCTTTCTGAATTAGGTTATCCTCACCCTCGACATGTTTCGGCGGTTCCATGGTACGTTTCAGTTCCGCCAATTTAGCCTGCAAGACAGCGGAATCCTTTTTCGACTCAGCCATCTTTTTCAAATGGGATTTATGCAGCTCGGTGTGTTTTTTAGTCAGTTGATCATACTCTGAATTCAACTTCTTCAAGTCCGCTTCGAACTTGTTCCGCTCACCTACCAGTAGATTTTTCTCAGTCAAATTACGGCGAGCTTGGGTCAACGCTTCCGGTGATTTGGCTTCAACTTTGAGTTTCGCAAGCTCCTTCTCAACCTCTTTCAACTTGGACGTAAGGTTAGCAACCTTCTTCTTTTCCTTGTCGAGCGACGAACTGCTGGAGCCATTCTCTGAATGACCATTTTTTTCGTTAGTCCGCCAACGACTGCCGTTTCGACCTTGTGGTCTTCCATTGGATTGCCCATTTACTTGGCCATTGGGTTCACTCTTTTGCTCGGGCTGGCCTTCTGGTGGTTCAGTCGAATCGGACTTTGATTCACTCTTCGATTTAACTTGAACACCAACGAACTCCGGAATTGGAGCATGCGGTGCCGGCCGATTTTTCTTTCCATATCCATTGTTGAACATCCGCCATCCTGCGACAGCGAAAAACAACGAGCTCAGGGCAAAGCCAATGAAGTAAGAGTTTGAAAACAGGCTAGGCAGGTTTTCGTAATGAGTCGCGAGAATCGAAAAGTCGTTTAGCATGAGGAAGGCCGAACCACTATTGATGGAAAGAGGTGAGAAGAGGCCCCATTGTCTAATCGAGGTTTAGCTAAGTCAAGCAAGTTTGCGCGCACAGCGAGCAACTACCTGAAATAAAATCAGAAAAAACAACTGCAACTAAATTCCGGTCACAATTTCCAACGTCCCGTCGCGCCCCGGCTATCAATAACCTGACAGCACTGTCGAACGGTGAACCCTGCGGATTGCGATCATGAACGCTGCAGTCCTGAGGCTTACTCCACTCTTGTTTGCCTCTTGCCAGACAGCTTCGAATGAAGAACTCAACACCGATTCCAACTGTTGGCGTGTGCGACTCAGGTCCCAACTGTAGTACTGTCGATTTTGCACCCACTCAAAATAGCTAACCGTCACACCACCCGCGTTGGCAAGGATATCAGGCAGAATACAGACGCCTCGTTCAAACAATTTCTGGTCCGCCTGCGCGTGGGTTGGGCCGTTAGCACCTTCGATGATGTACTTTGCTCTGATATCGTCAACATTATCATTGGTAATTACGCCACCGATCGCACTGGGCACCAACACATCGACATCCAGTGCCAACAATTCTTCGTTGGTGATTTTCTCTGCTCCGGTAAATCCTTCCAGCGATGAATTCTCGATTACATAAGTCAATGCCGCAGGGATATCGATTCCCGATTCGTTGTAGTATCCGCCACTGATATCGCTGATGGCGACGACCGAGAACTCGGACTCGTACATATACTTTGCTGCATGTGACCCGACGTTACCAAACCCCTGGATTGCGACAGTACATTCGGACAGTCTGCGGCCTAAGCGTTTGAGTAACTTAAAAGTCAAAATCCCGACACCACGTCCGGTTGCTTCTTCGCGACCTTTTGCGCCGTAGTCCTCAACGGGCTTGCCGGTAATACAAGCCGGATTAAAACCGTGATACTTTTCCCACTGGTTTCGAATCCAGGCCATCGTTTCTGAATCGGTACCCATATCGGGTGCGGGAATATCTTTGTCCGGTCCAATGATCTCGTGGATCTGATCAACGAACTTTCGACTGATCCGTTGCTTCTCTTTCGTACTCAACTTGCGGGGGTCGACACAGATCCCACCCTTGGCTCCACCGTAGGGAATGTTGACCACAGCGGTCTTCCAAGTCATCAAAGATGCCAACGCGCGGACTTCGTCCAGGTCAACATCCCAGTGGTAACGCAATCCACCTTTCATTGGCCCGCGGGCATTGTTGTGTTGAACACGGTACCCATGAAACGTTTCCAACTCGCCATTGTCCATCTCAACAGGGACTTCGACGGTCAACTCACGCTTAGGCAAACTGAGTAATCGACGCATACTGCTTTCCAGATCTAATTGATCGGCTGCCCGATCAAAATACAACTGGACAACTTCGTTCGGTTTCAAGTGTTCGCTGTCAGTAGCCATAGTTTTGAAGAATCCACCAAGTGCTTTAGGAAAATTTAAAAGGTCGCAGTGTTAACCACCCCAGTTTTGCCATCCCATCGGGTCGTTGACGGAAAGCAAACAAATGGCTCGACTAGCCAACACTATCGACAATGTTAATAATAGCTACTGTTGATTCAACACCAACCCGAGTAAAACGTGGACACAGAAACCAGACCATTTTGGGAGTTGCTGACCCTCAGCAAAATACTTACCCCGGAAGCGGTTGAGCAGTTGTCGACACGTTATCGCAAACCATCTGGTAAAAGCGATGACCCAAGCGAGATTATTGATTCGTTAGTCTCTGACAAAGTAATCACGCCTTTTCACGCCGATGTGTTCCGTGCCGGGCGCCATGGGCCATTTCTTTACGGCGACTATATCGTTCTGGACCAATTCCAAAATGGTCCGTTGGGGGGTTGCTATTCGGGCAAACATGTGAGGGCAGGGCACCGTGTTTTAATTGAGTTTGTAGGTGGAGATGATCAAAAAGCATTGGAAAACTGGCGTGAAATCAAGTCAAAGGTCAATCGCTTAAAAGAAATCGACTCGCACAACCTGATCGCCGTTCACGAAACGGCCTCTATTCCTCAGCACCGGATGATCATCAGCCAACGGGTGAACGGGGTAAGCTTGAGCACGAAACTCCCCAGAAAGGCTCGTTTGCCTTGGGAAGATGCGTGTGGGATCGCCGCTCAAGTCTCGCAGGCTATTAGCGAGTTGCACGCAATCGAACTCCCCCATGGTCAGGTTTTGCCACAGAACATCTGGTTGACCAACAAAGGGCCTGCAATGCTGCGGGTTCCCTTCAACACGAATACCGAATTCAGCGCGCCTGCCCCCGATGACGACTTCATTGACTGGCCCGAAGAGTATTTGGCTCCCGAACTCGACGAAAACGACCCTGCCACCAAGGCAGGAGACCTCTACGCGTTGGGATGCACACTTCACCGAATCCTACGTGGCTTGCCGCCGTTTTACGAAGCAGAATTGGACAAAAAGAAAGAAGCTCACCTTTCTGCGACACCTGGCAGTTTGGAAAAGTACCAATTGCCAAAGGAATTGACCAATCTTCTGGACCAGTTGCTGCACAAAGATCCTCAAAAGCGACCCAAATCTCTCAAAGCAGTAACAACTCAGCTCGCGGAACTTTCCAACAAGCCGGACGAAGTCCTAACTTTGGCAGCAACACCGCGTACTACCGAGACCGCGTTTTTACTGGCATTGAAAAGTGACGGACCCGATGTGGGCAAGCCGTTTATGCCAGCCACCGAGGCACCGGAGATCGAGCAGCGTAACGAACTCGACACAACAGCAGAAGCACGACCGGAATGGCAGATCAAAAAACGTAGCCAGAAAAAGATCGTTCCTAAATTAGTTGTCCTTTCGCTGGCCGGATTGACCGCCATGGTCGTTGGGGCTGCCTTGATAATGGACCAAACCAAAGTCGCAACCGTTGTCCCTGAAACCAAAGTCGAAGCTAAAGAGGACGAAAAAGACACAAACGAGGAAACATCCAGCGGAACCAAAGAAATTGACAAAGCTCCTGAATTGGTCTTCCAAGCCGGAACTCGGTTTGCACAGGAATTAGTGGCTGATGACGGTGTGGAGCTCTGGGAAACTCCGACAGTTGGCCCCCTCACGAACTTTCGTTACTTACCACCTTCCATACAGGTTTTGTTTACGTTGCGACCGGCAAACATGCTTCAGCAGCAGGAGGGAACACGAGTTGTTCGCGCTTTGCAAGACTCGATTGGAAAGTCGACTGAGTGGCTGGAGACTGCAGCCGGCATGGAAATAAGTGAAATGGATCAACTGGTTGTCGCCTACTGCTCTACTGGACAGGACACTTATTCAGCTTGCTATGTTGTCCGCCCTCGCCAGCCCATTGCGAGGGAGCGCCTGGTGGAACTTTGGCGGCCAACCATAACGTCTCGTGACGAAACAACTGGCGTCTACGAGAACCAGCAACAGTTTGGATACTATGTGATTCCCAATCCAGACGATCCGAGTCAGGCACTCGGCTTTGCGATGGGCCCCGCTAATTTGATGCGATCCATTTCTGAAATCGCCGGAGCGAATACACTCACGGGCACGCTCAGCAAGCTCTCTAAATTCGCAGACGACGATCGGCACTTTACTTGCATGGCCGTCGTTTCGTCTCTATTCAACGACGAAGGCCAAGCTTTACTGAATGGACCCTTGGCCCCCGTCGCGTTGTACTTACGGAATACTCTTCCCGAAAGTGTGCGGGGCGTCATGGTCAGCATGCATCTGGATGAGGGTTGCTACTTAGAAGCCACCGTCGATCACGACTTGCAAACGACGCCAACCGAAATGACAGAAGAACTAAGAAGTTGGATGCAATCGTTGCGTGAAACTGTCACAACCAATTTGGCGACTGCCAGCCCAAACCCTTACTGGGACAAACTACGTTCCCGTTTTGGCATTCAATTGAACGAACTGTATCGCAACATGCGAGTCGGAGTCGAAGGCCAGGATGTTCTCGTCAATTGCTGGCTACCTGAGGTCGCGGCTCATAATCTAATCTCGGGCTCAGAACTGGCGGTGAATTTTGCGGGCGGACAAACGAGTCTTCCCAACGTAGCGACAACGAAACCGGTGCCGAAAACCCTTGCGGCACTTTTGGAAACGCCTCGCGATCTTTCAGTCACCACGAACCCGGATCTGGGTCTGTTGCTAAGCGGCATCAAATCAGAAATCCTGGACGATTACGGGAACTTACCATTCAACTTTGACATCAAATTGATGGGTAACGATTTGCGGACCGAGGGGATCACCCAGAACCAGCGCCCCGGCGACTTTGAGATCTCCCAAAGGCCGCTGAGCGATATTCTGGCTGAGATTATGTACAAAGCCAATCCAGAGAAAGAGGCCACAGGCCCCGCCGATCCACGGTGTAAACTAATCTGGGTTGTTGCAGAAGAACCGGCAGGAAGCGGACAACCGATCATTCTGATCACGACACGTGCCGCTGCTGCCGATAAAGGTTACAAGTTGCCCAAACAATTCGAAGCCACACAATAGACAACCAGACAAAGGCAGCGAGCGCTTCGAGGTCGTCACTTTAGACTGCAGAATGTAAACCGGGAATTGCCAAGTGGAACCTTTTCATATCATTTGCAAAACTTGCGCATCCAGGCTGAAAGTCCGCAGTGAATCTCTCATCGGCCAAACTTTGGCTTGCCCCAAGTGCGGTGGAATGGTCAAAGTGCCGGCTCCTGAAGGTTGGGTGGACAAGTCTCTGCAATCCGCTGACGAACCGGCGGTTGATCCTGGGAATTTCGACGACATCGAAACGTTGATCCAAAATGAGCAAAGGAAACCCAGCCAAGCATCGGCACTTCCTCAGCCCTCTCCTACTCCGGCAGCAAAACCAAAGCCTGTCCAAACAAAACCGACCACTGAACAGGCAACTCAATCGCATGATCCAATGCTGCCAAATCAAGCATGGACCAGCTCTGAAAGTCAGAAACGAAAAAAGCTGACCATGATCCTTGCCGGCTCATTGGCTGGACTGTTGTTGGCCATTGCAGCGATTACCGCTTTCGTTGTTAACTCAGGAAACAAAGAAGACGGTAATGGCGAAGAGGTGGCGCAGAATGACAACGACATCGTTTCAGATTCAGAAGAACCAGACGACACCAATCCGGCAGACCCTGCTGAAGAGACTAACAATTCGGATGCGAATAACAACAACGCTGACAATACCGAGGACAACAACAATCCGGAAACGCCTCGGCCAACAACGCATAACGATCCCGTGGAGACTGAGACCAATCCAACTACAATCGAACCTTCTCCGACCGATCCAAGTGAAAAGCCCTCGGGCGAACAAACACCGTTAATGCCCCCAGTCAACGAACCTGACAAACCGAATCCGGAGCAAGAGGACGATCTGTTTGGCCTGAATTTGGAAAATCTGGGGCAGCCAACGATCGATGACCCAATTCTCGGTAACCCACTGGGAGGAGCTTCGATCCCATCCCGGATGGGCGAGTTGAATTCACTCCTTTCGGACAACGGTACAACATTGGGCGAAATCGGAGGCATCGCGGACGCCCATCGGCAAAGCGAACTGCTTGGCGTGCCCAAGTACTTCATTGAGAAAATTCCCAGCAAGCCCAAAAATGTCACCCAGTATCTCAGTAACGACATCGCAGGACTGCAGTACCAAGGCGGCGTCTCACTTGTGGACTTTACTCGGGACATAGGGGCGATAATTGGCGCGCCTGTGGCAATACATGTCGAGTCCCTGCGTGCAGCCGATCTTGAGCTTGATCCCGAACTCAACTTGCAGCTAACCGATTTAAAACTGTCTGAGGCAGTTGACGTCGCGCTGGCCGAAATTGGCATGGTCCAAGTCCAAACTGAATCGGGAATCATCGTACTGGCCAAAGGTTGGGAAGTCCCTTCGCAACGCCGATTCGCTGCTCCTCAAATGTCCGATCGAACCGCAAACGGATTAGCTTCGTTCGTTCGCAGGATCCGGGGGATGTTTCCGAAAGAAATTTGGACCGAAGAAACTGCAATCGAATTTCAAGGGAACGAATTGGTAGTTACACAGCTGCCCCAAGTCACCGACCAGATCAAAAAGCTGTTCGGAAAAATGACGGCGGCACAGACTTTAAACGCCAACCCAAACGATGAAGCAGCCAAATCGACTTTGCAATCCAGTTGGGCAAGTTCGGCAGCGGCCCGGGCAACCAAAACTGAATTCAAACGTGGCCCCTCGGTTCCTATCGAGCGATTCGTGCAGAAGATCGAAAAACAGGCAGATGTCCGGATTTTGATCGAGTGGAATTCGTTGGCTAACGATGGATGGACGCCAATCGTAAAAATCCCAGGCCAATTCCAAGAGCAGACAGTCGAAGAATCGTTGGACCAACTGGCTCGCGGAATGGGGGTAACCTACCGGGCGGTCGGGGAGCGGACCTTTGAGCTACTAACGTTTCAAGAGGCAGCAATTCGGCCCGAGCTACAAATCTACTCCGCCAACACAATCATCAACGAGACTTTCAAATCAGAAGACCTCATGGAGATCCTCCGGTCAGCATTACAAGTCGATGAACAATTAGTCCAAGTTGGCTTTGTCGAGGATATCCAGGGTGTGGTGGTCATTGCTCCACAGTCAATCCAACGTCAATTCGAAGCGGTCATGAACCGGCTGCGACAACCCAAAGAGTAACGTCGCAACGTACTGGAGCCAACAGGATCTATCTTTATGCTGCTGGCAACTTCGAATTGGAAGGAATTCCGTTGACACGTGTTTTGGACAGCAGGATAATAGGCGGCTCCTCGTAAGATTTTTGAATTTGCAGGAAAATTCACACAACGAACTTCGGTTCAAATTGTCTCAACTCCCCAAAACTACTTCACTGCCAATGCCAATCGAAACCGCCTGTCCCACTTGCCAAAGTCAGTTTCGACTTCCTGACAACCTCGCGGGTCAGCAGGTCCAATGCACCAATTGCCACGCCGTGTTTACCGCGCCTCAAGTCAACGCGCCAGCTCCGCAAGCTACGGCTCCGCAAGCTACGGCTCCACAAGCTACGGCTCCACAAGCTACGGCTCCGCAAACTACTGCTCCACAACCTACTGCTTCCAGCGACGGTTCGTTCATGTCAGTTTTCGACGGGGTATCGGAACCACAGTCGCCCAGTTATGGGGGCGGTTACACAAGCCAGCCGCAGTCAAGCTATCCCACAAACTACAACGAGGGATACGCTGGTTCCGAAAGTTCAGAAAACTCAAAACTTCCGATGGTGATCATCGGACTTGTTGGACTGGGGCTATTGCTTTGCCTGACAGTCGGGGTCAGTGCTTGGTACATGCTTTCGGGCGGCGATGACAATACCGAAGAAGTTGCTTCCAACGAATCTTCATCCAATTCTTCCAATAGCTCCCCCGATAAAGAACGGGACAAGCCAACCAGCCGAGAAAGGAAGGAGATCAACGAGAGTGATAAAGACCTGCAAGCGAAAAAAGAGAAAGCCGCAAGACTGGCAAAGGAGCGCGAAGAAAAAGAGGCAGCAGCAAAAGAAAAACGTCGCATCGAAAATGAACAGCGGGAAATAGAAAGGGCGGCTCGAAACGCCGCAAGGGCGCTTGAACGAAAGAATGCCCAAGCGGACCGCGAGTATCGACCACGGGAGGGAGAATCGTTCGAAGAATGGGTTCAGCGATGGTCCCAGAAGAACGTCTACAATTCCGGAAAGTTCTTTTTGAAACTGGAGAGCATGGATGTACAACCGGACCAACTGGAGATGGTTTCCAGCACACTTTGTTCCTATCTAAAGCAACACGAAACAGCTCACTTTAAAGAAGTCAGTGCTGCGATGATGAAATGGCGGACTCCGGAAACCGATCAAGCGATCATGGACTGCGTCGGAAATGAGAACTTTGGATCCATAGTACGGGGTTCGTTAATGGAACGTTTAAGCGAAATTGGTTCCGCGGAGTCTGCAGAACGACTTGCGCTCGCGTTAGACCAATACGCGTACAATGCAAGAAAACATCTAATTTCGATGGGACCCATCGCCGAACCTGCTGTGGTGCCCTATCTCGATCATGAAAACAGGTCTGTCCGCAAGGAGGTATACAGAATCCTCTCAGAAATTGGCACGCGCGAGTCGATTAAACCCCTAGAGAGAAATATCCGTTTGGAAGAATCTTCTATTTACAAAAGTTACGCCCAAACTGCTCTCGATACGATTCAACAGCGTCATCCCGAAGAAAATGACGAATCCAACGACAACTAGGCCTCGTTTCCGCATCAAATTTTAGGACTTTCACTTTTCAGACGCAACAAAATGGAGCCCAAGTCGTAATTATTCAGAGTGTCTTGAAACCCATTTCCTGGACCGGCGAAACACTCGGCTCATTAAATTGAAGCTGCTTCCAAAAACCCTCAATCTCGTGTTTTAACCTATGCCTATTACCGCCCAATGCCCTGGTTGCCAAAGCAGATTTAATCTTCAGGATCAGTTGGCAGGACAACAAGTCCAATGCCAAAGATGCCAAACCGTATTTGCTGCGCCGCTTGTCTCCGCGTTACCTCAGCAGTCGTTGAAATCGAATGATATGGGTTTTGACCACACCGGTTCCACCTCGGGATTGCAACAGACCGAAACCGATAAAAAGGAAGCTCCTAAAAAACACTCGACCGTCTACACAAAAGTCAAAAACACAAAGCCAACTGACAATAGCCCACTCATCGTTGGAGGAATCGTCAGCTTGATCGTATTGACCATTGCGTTGGTCGGAGTCGGCATCTGGTTTTTAGTTTCATCAGGTAGCGACGATGAGGTAGCCGATGGCAATTCCAGCAACGTTGGACCAAACGGAACTACAATCGAAAACGCTGACTCCGAAGACTCCGAGGGTGAGGATGGATACACCCAAGAGAAAGAAGCGTTAAAAGCTCAAAACGCTGCCAGGAATTTGGAACGTTTGAATGAGCAATTCAACTTCTCTACGGTCACGGTCAAATTCACCAACGTAGTGCATGGCGACACTCACAAGGCGACACGGTATCTGAAAAACAAAATCATGGATGCTGTCTATGCGGAATATCGCCTGGCAAACGAACAGGCCAGAATGCAAACCGAAGCCAACAAGGCCCGTGCCGAAGCAACTGCGATCGCTCAACATGGAGATAGCTACCGAGGAATAGTCTTTTACGAATACCAGGAAGTTCGCGGGCCAGTCCGCTACCCTCGGGTCGTGGAAGGAGGACGAAGTGGCACGTCCATTAGCTTCCTGTGTGGCCCTTGCAAAAATGCGGCAACTTTCGCCAGTACTGTCGGAATGCCCAATACGAGCGTGAATGGAAACGTCGTTACCATCAAAGTCAATTATCCCGATGGATTCCCTCACCCCGCAGAGGAAAAGCTAAGAGAAGAACACGGCGACTCCTCAGTCGTTACCGTAAAAATCAGCGAAGCCACAGGGGATCCCGAGTTGGTAAAGCTCTATCTGCAGGAAAAAACACCCAAGAAGCTGGATGACCGGTCTCGGCGAATCACCGTTGCGGCAATCGAAAAAACAGGAAGTAAAAAGTATCAGTTTTTCGCTGGGCCTGTTGGTGACATTAACTACTACGCGGACGAACTCGAATCGCAAACCGACTGGGCAGAGGTCACCAAGATCGACCCGAATAAGCGGGTTGTTTTCGTAAAGGCCTCGCTGCCAGAAGTCATGCCGACTCGTAGTGATTTTCAAGAGTTGAAAGAAATACGTCAGAAGATTGAAAACGAAGAACGGAAGATTCGCCGTGAAGAAGAACGAGTCGCGAGGGAAAAAGAGCGGGAAGAGCAAGCGATCGCCAGAAAAGAAGAGTCGGAGCGAAGAGAAGCCGAACGAGCTGCCGAACGTGCCATGACCGAAGCGGATCGGGCGGGCAAAGCACGACCGGGTGAAACGAACGCGGATTGGATAAGCCGTAGCTTCGCAGAAAAATCACCCTCTTATTTTGATGAATTTCTCGATCAGTTGGTTGCGACCAAAGTCGACCCCGAAATCCTTCCGATGGTTTCAGATAATTTGGTGAAGACTTTGAAAGAGAACAAATCATCTTATCAATGTGAAAAGATTTTTGATGCCATGTTCGCTTGGCAGACCGACGAAACAGACGCAGCAATCATGGAGATTGTTGCTGATCCGATGTACTCCAGCAAAGTTCCCGAGTTGATGGAAGCGATGGAAAAAATCGGAACCGAAGAGGCCGCTGAACAGTTGGCGATTGGATTAACCCACCGTAGCGAAGCGGAGACCGCACAAAAGCACTTGATCAGCATGGGAAAAATGGTCGAACCAATGGTCATGCCTTACATGAGACACCAGGATATCGCGGTACGCTATCGAGCCTACGAAATCCTGTTCCACGTCGGCACACCAGATAGTTTGCCCACCCTAACAGAAAACCGAAAGATGGAGAAAAACGTAGAGATGCGCAAGAACATCAAATCGGTAATCGACGCAATCAACGAGCGATACCCGGAAGAAGAGGAATAAAAAGCAAGCCAGTCAGGCATTCTCTAAATCAACGCAATGCCAAAGCTATGAACATTCCAGCCGGTGAATTGCCCACCGATCACCGAGGCTTTCTGGGCAACTTTGTTTTCCCGGTCGCTTCCTCAGTTGAGTCAGGTTTTTCCTCAGGCAACTTGGCTTCCAATTCAACCATCAACTCATCGAACTTTGCATAGTTCGATTGAATGCGTTCCAAACGCTGTTCGACCTCAGGGCTATCATGTGCGATCGTCGAAGTATCGACGTTGATCTTGATAGGCTTGTGCTTCTTAAAGGCCATAAAGATTTCTGCTAAGCGGGAACTGAATGAGTGTTTAGAACTTCCATTATTGGCAGCAATGCCGATAGAGGCAAATAACTTTTTGCAGTTTTCACAGCAGTGATTCTAAGCTTGCAGGCATGCGATCATTTACTTCATCGTTTGTGCCACCTCTCGCATATATTCTTCGAACAACCCAACAAAACGGTGTTTGTAGCGATAAGGGTTTTGCAGCAAAGCGATCGTTCGTGTCGGCTTCTGACCCGCAAAGCGTCGATAAATCCGGCGCTGACTTTTGTCTAACTGCTCCGCCATTGCTGGAATAATAGAAATACCATGCTGCAATGCTACCAATTCCTGAATCGTTGTCAGCTGGCTGGTCCGCTCGATCATCACCGGTGCAACCGACTGCCGTTTGCAGAATTCAGCGATGTTGTCAGACAAGCAATGTTGCTTGTCGAGCGTAATAAAAGGGAACTCCTGAATATCAGACAAACGAATTCGTTTCTTTTCATTCAGCGGATGCACTTTGGGTAGCACAAGAATCAATTCGTCTTCGAACAGCGGTTCTACATCCAGGTATTTCTCTGTGATGGGCAAGGCAACAATCGCCAGATCAATATCGCCATCGCGGCAAAGTCGCAGAATGTTTTGTGTCGTGTCCTCTTGTACCTGTATCTTTACCTCAGGGTACTTTCGACTGAACTTCCGCAATACCTTGGGCAAGAGGTAGGGAGCGATCGTCGGTATGACTGCCAAACGAACTTTGACTCGATTACTTGCCTCCGACAATTCGGAAAACGTGTCTTCAACCAAGTCACGAATCTGATTCGCGCGAACTTGGAAAATCGTCCCGATTTCGGTCAACCGCACGCCCCGCGGTTGGCGTTCAAACAAAGGCTCACCAATCTTGTTTTCCAGCTTTTGAATCGACCGACTCAGCGCCGGTTGTGAGATCCCAATATCCTGTGCCGCCCGAGTTAAATTTCCTACTTTCGCCACTGCCAGGAAATGAGCCAGTTGATTGAAGTCAAAATCGGAACGCATTATCAACCCTTTCAATGGCCTTTCGGCCAAGAAACCATGGAAAACAAGTGTCAAAACTGCCATGCACAAGACGCATAGAAACTATCTCAATTATGCATTGGAATTATACATCAAACACCTCCATACTTAGGCACAAATCTTCAGAAAGCAAAAGGAGAACTGATGAGAGTTTTGATCGCACGTGGAAGAAAATGGCTGGTGGCTATTGCTGTAGCCTCTTTGTTCACAACAGCTAGTTTGGAAGTAAAGGCTCAAAACCATGAGTCAGGTGGGGACATCAGTAAATGTCCTGTCATGGGAGCAGTAGCCGATCCTGCCCAGCGACACACAGCAGCTGGAGTCTATTCCAATGCGGACTGGTGGCCAAACCAACTGAACCTTGACATCCTCCATCAGAACTCGCTCAAAGGTAATCCGATGGGCGCCGATTTTGACTATGCGGCTGAGTTCGAAAAACTGGACTTGGATGCGCTGGCAAAAGACGTCGACCAGTTGATGACCACCTCTCAAGACTGGTGGCCAGCTGACTATGGTCACTACGGCCCCTTGTTTATTCGCATGGCGTGGCACAGCGCGGGAACCTATCGCGTTACCGACGGCCGAGGAGGCGCCCGTTACGGAGTTCAACGGTTTGCACCGTTAAACAGCTGGCCTGACAACGTAAATCTGGACAAAGCCCGACGACTGCTTTGGCCAATCAAACAAAAGTATGGCAATAAAATCTCTTGGGCCGATCTGATGGTATTCGCCGGCAATCGCGCTTTGGAGACAATGGGCTTTGAGACGCTTGGATTTGCAGGCGGTCGCGTTGACGTTTGGGAACCGCAACAAGACATCTATTGGGGTCCGGAAAGCGAGTGGCTGGGCGACAAGCGTTACACCGGCGATCGCGATCTGGAACGACCTCTTGCCGCAGTCCAAATGGGACTGATCTATGTAAACCCGGAAGGCCCCAATGGAAACCCAGATCCGCTGGGCTCCGCTCGAGACATTCGTGAAACGTTTGGTCGTATGGGAATGAACGACGAAGAGACCGTTGCCTTGATTGCCGGTGGACACACTTTCGGTAAAACACACGGCGCGGCCACCCCCGAAGGCAATGTCGGCCCTGAGCCAGAAGCAGCCTCGCTTGCCGAACAGGGATTGGGTTGGAAAAACAGTTTCGGAACAGGCAACGCAGGAAACACGATCTCGAGCGGTCTGGAAGGCGCATGGACTACGACCCCGACCGAGTGGTCCAACGGATTCTTCGACAACCTGTTCGACTACGAATGGGAGCTTACTAAGAGCCCCGCCGGAGCACACCAGTGGATTCCCAAAAACGGAGGCGGAGAAGGAGAAGTTCCTGATGCTCACGATCTAAACAAATCTCACGCCCCGGTTATGTTGACGTCCGACTTGGCTTTGAAACTGGATCCTGTTTACGGGCCAATTTCAAAACGGTTTCATAAGAACCCCAAAGAGTTCCAAGTTGCGTTTGCCAAAGCTTGGTACAAACTGACTCATCGCGATATGGGCCCCAGAACACGCTGTCTCGGACCTCAAGTTCCCGAAGCACAAATCTGGCAAGACCCGGTTCCTGTGGTTGAACACAAATTGATCGACGACGCGGCGATCTCAACTTTGAAAGAAAAACTGCTCGGTTCAGAGCTTACGATTTCAGACTTGGTTTCAACAGCGTGGGCGTCCGCATCGACCTTTCGAGGAACCGACAATCGAGGTGGAGCCAATGGAGCACGAATCCGGTTGGCCCCACAAAAAGACTGGAAGGTCAACAATCCGCAAAAACTGGCCAAGGCCCTTACCGTTCTGGAAGAGATTCAAAAAGAGTTCAATGACGGTCAAGCCGGCGGAACTCAGGTTTCCATGGCAGACCTGATCGTACTTGGCGGATGCGTGGCGATCGAAGCCGCTGCCAAAGAGGGTGGTTACGCAGTCGAAGTCCCTTTTACTCCGGGCCGTTCGGACGCAACTCAAGAGCAAACCGATGTCGAATCGTTTGCTTACCTCGAACCGGCAGGAGACGGATTCCGAAACGCGGTCAACCACGCGATCAATCGCCCGGCACCTGAACTGCTGATCGATCGAGCTCACAAATTAACGCTTACCGCTCCGGAGATGACCGTTCTAGTTGGTGGGTTGAGAGTTCTGAATGCCAATTCAGACGATATGAAAATGGGTGTGCTGACCGAGAATCCAGGAACGTTGACGAACGACTTTTTCGTGAATCTTCTCGACATGGGTACGACTTGGAAAAAGTCGGACAAGTGCGAGCACTTTTTCGAAGGGACCGATCGGGAATCTGGCAAAGTCAAATGGAACGCCACGTCGGTTGACCTCGTTTTCGGTTCCAACTCGCAGTTGCGAGCGATCTCCGAAGTCTACGCAAGCGATGACGCAAAACAAAAGTTCGTTGATGACTTTGTGGCAGCTTGGGACAAAGTGATGAACCTGGATCGCTTTGACCTCGAACAACTCCATTAGTACGAGGGTAGGCTTTGGCCCAAAGGTCGCTTTTCGTTCCCCGAACGGTGACTTGGCAGTTTTGGGACAAAGCCGAAAAAGAGCCTCAAGGGTTCCCCCCTTGAGGCTCTTTGCTTTTCACGCAGCACAAATACTGTATGGTCCCGTTTTGCGAATCACTTGCTGGGTTGCAATTCATTATTCGCAATGGGGCGAGACCTTCCCTGCTCCAGAATCTGATTCAACTGCGCTTTCATCTCTTCAGCTTTTTTCGGATTCTTCCGAATCAGGTTTCGCTCTTCAGCCGGATCGTTGGCTAGATTGAAAAGCATAAACCGATCGACGCGCTTATTAGCCAGTTTTGATTCCACATTTACGTTACGTGCTGATTTTTTATCGTATCGATGAAGTTTCCAATCCTCAACGCGCAACCCATAGGTTCCGTCGCCCCCATTGTTCTGTTGGACCAAATGGTCTCGGCCTTGCGCGTCCTGTTTACCAAGCAAAGCATCTAACACATTCAGACTGTCCACGCAGTCATCATCTTCTAGCGTTTGCCCAACCAACGCTGAAACGCTTGCCGCCAGATCGATTGTACAAACGACCTGATCACTGGTCTGGGGCTCAATCGTACCTGGCCAGGATGTAATAAAAGGCGTTCTTGTTCCGCCTTCGTAAACGCTGTACTTCCCGCCCTGAAACGGTCCGCCGGCTCGATGCTCTCCAATTTTCTCGATCGCTCCGTCCGCGTAGCCATCGCCCAAAACCGGCCCGTTATCCGAACAAAAAATCACTAACGTGTTATCAGCAAGTTCCAGTCTATCGAGAGTTTTCATCAACTCTCCAACGCACCAATCTAATTGAACGATCGAATCCCCGCGAAAACCGTGAGGAGTCGTTCCCTGAAAACGTTCGTGAGGAATTCTGGGCACGTGAACATCATGAGACGCGAACAGCAGAAAGAAGGGGCGGTCCTGATTCTCTTCGATAAACTCGTTCGACTTTTCCACCCACTTATCAGCTAAATCCTCGTCCCGGAATCGAGCAGCGTGCCCGCCTGTGTAAAACCCAATCCGACTGATTCCGTTATGGATGGTTCCATTATGTCCATGGGTCCAATCCATCGTGAGCGTATCACGATGAGTCTTTCCTGTCGGATGATCATTACTGGGCTTCTTTCTACCGACCCAAAGTGGATCGTCCGGGTCAAGATTCAGAACTCGGTGGTCTTCAACATACACCTGAGGAACACGATCGTTGGTCGTCGGTAACAGGAAACAATAATCGAAACCGATTTCAAGCGGACCGGGTTTCAGTTCGTTATTCCAATCCGGCCCATCGGGACCACCCAATCCCAGATGCCACTTGCCAATCACGCCAGTCCGGTAGCCTGCGTTTTTGGCGATTTGCGCTAGCGTCATCGTTCCGGGTTGAATTATCGAGGGGGCACTTGGCGGAGCGATCCCGGTTCTCTTGTCCCGAAAAGCATACCTGCCAGTCAACAACGAATATCGAGTTGGTGTGCAAGTCGATGCGGAACAATAGCCGCTGGTAAAGCGAACGCCTTTCTCGGCAAGTTTATCGATGTTAGGCGTTTGAAAAGTAGTCGCCCCGTAACAAGAAAGGTCACCGTACCCCAGATCATCCGCCATGATCACGACGATGTTTGGCTTTTCAGGAGGAGCGCCCAATTCATGAGCGTTCAACAGCTGGTTGCTCACGCCTGCCCAAATGCAAGACAGAGCTAAAACTAATGCCAATTTCAATTTATTTCGGACCACATGCAATCTCTCAGGCAATAACAAAATGAAGAGCCTAGATTGTAATCCACCTGAGGGAAATTCGCCTAACCAAATCCGTTAGGGTTTTGTGACTGCCAACGCCAACCATCGGCGCACATCTCTTCGATCCCGTTTTCTGCCTTCCATCCCAGTTCCGATTCCGCTTTGGCCGGATCGGCAAAACATGCAGCAATATCGCCAGCGCGCCGCTCAACAACGCGGTAGGGGATCGGCTTTCCGGCTGCTTTCTCAAATGCTTTTATAATTTCCAGAACACTGTAACCGTTGCCCGTACCAAGATTGAAAACCACAACGCCTGGATCTTTCTCCAACACGCCAAGCGCTTTCAGATGGCCCTTGGCCAAGTCTACGACGTGAATATAGTCGCGCACACCAGTACCGTCCTCGGTTTCGTAGTCGTCTCCAAAAACGCTCAGCTGGTCGAGCTTACCCACCGCGACTTGTGAAACGTACGGTAACAAGTTGTTTGGGATCCCGTTTGGATCTTCGCCGATCTCACCTGAGGCATGCGCGCCGACTGGATTAAAGTAGCGTAGCAAAGCGACATTGACGTTTGGATTCGCTGTTTGCCAGTCGCGCAATACGTACTCCATCATTAACTTGCTACGCCCATACGGATTGGTGACTTCGTGAATCGGTGTGTCGGCCGATTCCGTGAGCGGTAACGACTTGGGAACCCCGTAAACCGTCGCGCTGGAACTGAAAACAAAGTTACGCACGTCCGCTTCTTCGAGAACCTCAAGCAGATTTGTCGTGCCCGTGATGTTGTTGCGATAGTAAAGCAATGGTTTAGAGACACTTTCTCCAACCGCTTTGAGCGCAGCAAAGTGAATCACGGCATCGAACTTTTTCGAGTTGACAACCTTACGCAGCCCTTCGATATCCAACAGGTCAACGTTGTGAAAGTCCAGTGACTTGCCCGTCAGTTTCTGCACACGTAGAAGCGATTCTTCTGAACTGTTCGACAGGTTGTCGATCGCAGTAACTTCGAATCCTGCTTCGAGCAGTTCAAGACAGGTATGGCTGCCGATATACCCGGCGCCGCCAGTAACAAGGATGTTTTTCATTAGATAGCTTTTAGGTAGAAGAGATTTACTCGGAAATATAGCTTTCTTTTACAGCGTGTGACACCAATTTAGCATCATATCGGGGCAAGGTTCTAGTCGGCTGAACCCCGGCTCATGGGCGACTTTATGGCAGCAGCTTGGTCAAAGCTTGAGGGTGCAATGCTCGACTACCTGTTAAATAGTAGCGGATTTTACGATTGCGAGATTTTTATGGAACCGTTTCCCGCTACAAATTCGTCAAACAAACTGATTAAAGTGGCCCTGCGACTGTAGACTTTAGGAATCACCGCAAGCAAAGTAGAAGACGATAAATTCTCTGTTGGGAGGGGCTCTAAATCTTGGGGGCCTGTTTGGATTTATGAAGTTTATCAAACCGAGTTTCAGCCTCAAATTGAGTGGGGCCATTGCGTCTGAAATGTTCATCGCAACATTCTTCGTTTTGTGCTGCGCGCTTGGAGTGCTGATACCGACCCAATGCGTGGACGCGAAACAGATTTCCAGCCCGAATCCGATTCAACCGATACCGATCGAATCGGGGCTGCCGCAAGAGACTCTTTCCACACCCAAATACGACTTTGCGCCGCCCATCACTGGAAATCGTCGACCAACTCCCGCTCGGCTTGAGAACAACCTGGGTAGCGGGATGACGCATATCAATCCACGTGAGTCTTCCGGTGGCCAACTGGGAAACTTTGTCACTCCGCTGGATGACCAAACCGGATCGGGCTTCCACTCGATTATTCAGCCGGAGAATCTACGTTCAATCGATAACGAGAAAAAGCTGACTGAAACAGGTGGGCGAGTCGAAGTGATCCGTGAACGCTACCCTGATGGCAAAGTTCAAATCATGCGTCAGGTTACTCAAGACAAAGACCGGAACTACTACAACCACGGCGCCTGGCAGTTGTTTAACCGCCTTGGCGAGGTGATGGGCCAAGGTGAATATTACCTCGGGCGTATGGAAGGCCAATGGAAACGTTGGCATCCCAGTAACGGTGCTGGACTCTTCTCAACGTCACCTTTTAACGAATTTCAGGGACCCTACCTTTCCATAGCGGAATTTAGTAATGGAAAATTAAATGGAGTTTGGACAATCGCTGACCGCGGCAAGAATCCGATTTTCGAAGCGTCTTATCAAGAAGGCGTTCGTCACGGAACTGCGACTTGGTATCACACCAACGGTTCCAAGCTAAGAGAGTGTACTTTTCGAAACGGCTTGCTCGATGGCCCTTTTTTCGAGTGGAACAAAGAAAGCAAAACGACCTTGCAAGAAGAGTACATCAAAGGTCGCAGAATCGTCAGCGACATCCAGTATGCAGGAAAACGCCAAAAACTAAGCGAGAGCTTCTATCTGGCGCCGACATTGGAATTGGACGGCGAAGATAATTGGTGGGAAGCAAAACCCGCAAACTTCGTTACCAGTGGCGAGCGAATTCAACACGGACCGACAGGCACTTGGTACCCCAATGGCCAACCGAAAATGCAGGGCCAGTTCGACAATGGAGAACGAGTCGGCGTCTTTGTCGGCTGGCACGCCAACGGCCAAAAAGATGTCGCAGGTCAATTCGAAGCAGGAAAAAAAGTCGGCGCTTGGACTTGGTGGCATCCCAACGGGATCAAAAGAATCGAAGGACAGTACGAAGACGAAACGCCCGTAGGCGAGTGGACCTGGTGGGACGCGGACGGCTCTGTGCGTAACCGAAAAGACATGTCAGATGTTGCAATTCCGGATCCCGTAGAGGCGGAAGAGCCGGACGACTCAAACACGGCACCGGAAGATGATCAACCGGAAGAAATCCAACCAGAAGAGATCCAAGCCGAAGAGGTGCCCTCACAGGAGCTTCCTCCCATGTCAAACGAAGGGAACGACGTTCCAGAAACGATCGATATCCCTGAAGATGTCATCCCTTATAAATCACGTCGACCAGCACTCGAGCCTTCAGAAGACCCGTTCAACGAAATTGGTGAAGCGGTTGACTTGGATTCGGACGAGTTGATTGAGGGCACTTTACGTAGCAACGTCGACGAAGACAGCAATCTTCTTTCTGAGCCTGACGACGAAATCGAAATGCCCGAACAATTGGGCCCTCCTACTCCCATCGAAGATCCTTTCGGGGACAATGGGATACGGCAGAGCTAACGCCTGGCAAGCTCAGCTTGAGCAAATTTACAGCTTGCCGATCAGTTGCTGTTCTCGCTTCTTGCATCAGCCAGAGCCCATCACGGTGATCATTTTGTAATTGGCGATTCACATTGCTTGGCTAAGTTTGCTAGAATTCGATCTGGAAACCGAATCTTATATTGGAACATACAATGGCCGATGCATCTCTCGATCGCTACGTAGAACTTAAACGTGAAATCTCGAAACTGGAAAAGGAGCTCGATGAGCTCAAAGATTCGATCTTCAAAGCGGTCGATACTGCGGGAGGCGAGGTCGCTGCAGACAGCTACGTTCTAAAGACTCAAAAGCGTCCCAAGTACAAATACTCTGACGACTTCGAAGCGAAAAACAAAGAGCTCAAAGAGCTCAAGAAGGCAGAAGTCGAAAATGGCACAGCGGTGATCAGCGGCTACTCGGAGTTCGTTACACTTAAATTCAAAGATTAGGCCCGCTGTGGCCAACTAGCTACTCTTTTTCTCAGATTATCTGAAAGATCTCGGTCTCCAAACCGTGTAAACTGACGGAGAATCGAGATGAGCGAACCACCCACAACCCGAGCCAGTTTGATACTGCGGTTACGTCACCCAGATGATGCCGCAGCTTGGGAAGAGTTCGTCGCGATCTACCAGCCATTGATCTTCCGCTTGGCAAAAGGGCGTGGGCTTCAGGATGCCGACGCCTTTGACGTGACTCAAGAGGTCTTGGCTCGGGTCGCTGGAGCCATTAATCGTTGGGATCCTGATCCGGATCGCGGTTCGTTTCGTGGCTGGATCGGTAGAGTCACACGCAACCTGGCAGTTGATTTTCTACGCTCCAAAAACAAACGGCCGAGAACATCTGATGATTCTGCGATTCGCGAGTTGATCCATCAGACGCCTGATCGGAGTGCAGAAACGGACCTGTTTGATCTTGAATACGAGCGACAAATTTTCGCTTGGGCAAGTGAGCAGGTAAAGCCCCGGTTCACACCGGTAACCTGGCAAGCGTTTTGGCTGACATCCGTTAACCAACAACCGGTCCAAGCGGTCGCAAAACAGTTGAGAATATCGGTCGGCGCGACTTACATCGCTCGCTCACGCGTGATGGCACGATTGAAACAAACGGTGCAACGTTATTTTGAGAGTGCAGTTTCAGGGAACACGCCAACATTTCAGAAAGGAGCAGTCGATGAATAACGAGGAATTTTGTCGGGCTTATCCTAGCAAGGAATCGTTGATCAGCTTGGTCAATGATGATTGCAGTCTCAAGCAGTCAATCGAGTTTGAAGCCCACCTTGAAAGCTGTGAATCTTGCCAACAACAAATCGAAAGCCTTGCCGGTGAAGAATGGTGGTGGACAAAGACGGCAAGCTTGCTTTCAACCATTGATGAATTGACCATTCCCGCAAAGTTCGCCAACGAGCTTTCAGCTGGGTCGTTCGTCGTACCGACGCTCGTTGATCTTGCGGCTGACAAGCCTGCAAGGCTATCCAATCATGTTTTTGACTGGACTCAGGTACTTGATCCGCCGCGTCATCCTGAAATGCTTGGATGCATCGATCAGTTTGAGATTGAGTCGAAACTGGGCCAAGGCGGAATGGGCTTGGTGTTGAAGGGCTTTGATCGCGAACTGAATCGAGCGGTTGCCATCAAGGTGCTTTCGCCTCAACTGGCCAGCAATGGAACTTCTCGAAAACGGTTCGCTCGTGAAGCACAGGCTGCCGCGGCGGTGGTACATCCGAATGTGATTCCGATTTATTCTGTAAATGCCAGTCGCAGTCGTCCTTACATCGTCATGCAATTGGTTGCAGGAAACTCGCTGCAATCGTTGGTCAGCGACCACGGCCCGCTACCGGTTAGAGAAATCGTTCGAATCGCGATTCAGGTCGCAGATGGTTTGGCGGCCGCTCATCAACAGGGTTTGATCCATCGAGATATCAAGCCGGCCAACGTATTGACCGAGCAGGATGTCAGTCGCGTCGTGATTACCGATTTCGGATTGGCTCGAGCGACCGACGATGCAGCAATGACACGAACGGGATGGATCGCTGGTACGCCGCACTACATGTCTCCGGAACAAGCTCAAGGTTCCACCCTCGACCATAGAACCGATTTATTCAGCCTTGGCGGCCTGCTCTACTTCCTCGCGACGGGACGGGAACCGTTTCGCGCCGAGAGTCCTTTCGCCGTTATTCAAAAAATCATCAATGAACACTCGACTGCTCCGGGGGTACTGAGCTGCGATTTGCCTCCTTTGATGTCGGACAATATCGAAAAGCTGCTGGAGAAGCGACCACAGGATCGTTTCCAATCGGCTGATGAACTAAGAGGCGTCCTGAAAAAGTATTTGGCGCATCTGCAACAACCTCAAAACGTAGCAAAGCCCGGTCGTTTGCTAACACGTCGCCGCAGAAAGACACGGCGAATGTGGTTTGGAGGGTTGGCAGCCAGCATCGTTTTGGCCGCAGCCTGGTTGGGCTATGGCCAGTTCAACAAATTCGATTCAAGCCAACCCACTGCCCAACGTTTCAAAACGGACCCAGCGATTACCAATCCGGACATCATCTCTGATAATTCAGATTCACCAACTAGTGCCCCAATCGAGGGTACGGATGAACATTTGCCAGCGATCAAGATCCCACCAACCGCGACCGCAATATCGGGCGAACCGCCTATTGTTGAGACTCCCATAAGGCCGCCAACGAACGGTTCAGTTTTTCTCGATCGATCCCTGATTCGCGAACTCGATCAATTGAATCGTGAAATCGATCAATATGAATTGCATTGGAATGGCTCAAACCCACTGGCCATCGCTCCACCAAGTTTCCCACTTGATCAAAGTTTTTCGACCGAATTTAGAGAATTAGAAAATTCGCTTGAAAGGTATGAGCAAAGTGTTCGTGCACTTGATAGCAACAATCAACTCAACGAACAGCCTGGCCATCCAAGCTTACGAAAGGAAATCAAATGAATTTTCACTTCCACTTAATGGCGATTCCAGTGGCCCTTTTGTTACTCAATTGCAATAACATCGCGACTGCTCAAAACCAGCAAACTGAAACTCCGTCACAAGATTTGAGTGCACGAAATCCTGAACGCTCCACTTTCACGACCGATGCTCAAGAACGAGAAACCCAAGCTAAAGACAAATCGCTTGAATCTCGGCCCATCGATCCGCAAATTCAATTTTCCGACGCACTCACTTTACAAGAACCGTGGAGGGACAAACCAAAAAATGTAAATCATCCTTCTGCCGTGGTTCGTACGGAAGGCTACGAACCCCAAGAGCCCAACAAGTTCGTAAGGTTCCCGCACATTGATGCCTTGGCCCGAGAATTAGCCGTAAGTTTGCAAAATCTTGGGGAAGGCCATCCTCATGTCAAAAACTTAAGGCAACGAATTAGTAGACTGCAGCAAGGACTTCCTACCAGCAGTGCAAGTATCACCAGTACAAACTTTGCAACTCCCCAAGTGATCGAGCGCAACAACAAGATTGCGGAACTCACGATGAACCTGAGGCAAACCACTGACGAAGACGAAAAGGAAGAGCTAAAGTCAGAATTGCAATCTGAGTTGGAAGCGCAATACGATAGTTACCTGGAGCAACACGAAGCGCCATTGATACAGTTGGAAGAACGACTCGCTAAGCTTCGAAAAGACTTTGAGTCGCGAAAGAATGCCAAAACCGACTTGGTAAAACTTCGGCTCGATACGATTTGGTATGAGACTCAAGGACTCGGATGGCCCAACCAAAATTCGAACGTTCCGGTTCAGCGAGGAATTCTGAGGCCTGTCGAATTTGGGGATCCTGGGCTAGGCGGGGCGCCTACCGTAGGCCGAACTCGCCGACATCTTGATTCCCAAGAATTCTATGATGGCTCGGAACCAAACCGCGCTCGCGCTCAACAACGATAAAGATTTGGTTTGCAGCGCCACAAGTAGCATGGGCCCGGCCCGTGATCATACGCGGTTGAGTTTTCAGGTGAGTTTCCACGGCCCGGGGGCGATGCTACTGGCCGCTTAGCTTCAAACAAACTTCTTTGCCTGCGCGACCCAATGGTCAGCCACGATTCGGTCGTCTAACTGAAGAGCCTCTGAAATCGCTGAGATATTGGTTGGTGACCAACTGGCGATTTGCTTGAACAGGTAAATTCCGATCCGGTTCAGATCGCCTTCGGTTGCAGGCTCGACTCCGTTGATCAAACTTAAATCGTCAATCTGGCGCGGCGGTTCCGCATAGACAGGTCCAAAATCCAAATGATACGGAACCGCCTTTAAAGAACTAAGCCACCCGAACGCTTGGGTCAAATCAACCCCAAACCGCGGTCCGGCAAACCAGCGAGTCAACAACCGACGTGCGTCACTGTCTAACGCTTCGATTTGATGTCGGTTGTACAGCCCCATCCGGTACAACTCGTCCCTTGCACTCGGTGATATGCCCGTGAGTGTTACCGCAAAATCATCAACCTCGTGGGGCACGCCCCATCCAAAGCTTGGATTGCCACGCAGCTTCCACTCAGCCTGCTCCCAATCGGTTCGCTCTCCACCGTTCAAATCGTGATAGACGCGATGTTGATAGACATCGAAAGCAGTTTGTTGAATATCCTCGATCGAAGGATTAAGCGTGTTACCATCGGACGCGATACGCCATTGGTTCATATTCAAATGCCATCCACGTTTGGTAAACCAGCCTTGCAAACGCGCGCGGTCTTCGATCGACAAATTATGAAGTTGGTTGAAATTGTAAATTCCCATCTTACGCAACTCGATCGACTGAGGACCATCAATCCCATCCAACAAAGTCAAATCATCACGAAACTCGGGAACCTCTGTGCACAAAACCGGAATCGAATTTGGGTCACCTGTCCGGTGCAAAGATGGTTGGAAAGCCGGCCGTTGTGATGGGTCTGACACGTTCTCGCTGGATGCCGAGCCAGAATCGTTATTCGTGTTTGTCTTCGTCAAACCGGCTGCTGCGAATCCGTGGATAGGATTGCTGGATGTACTTCCACCACCACTGCCACTTGTACCGCCAAAGCTCGAATCGTTCTCACCGTCGTTTCCGCTACTGGATTTTTCAGATAAATGCGTGCTTGTTGTGGCACCTGACGTTTCACCATCCGACTCCTGCGAGCTTCGCCATGTTTCCAACCATTTCCAGTCCCAGTTTACATTCTTGATCGAAAAGTGGCGTTCCAATTTGCGACGATCGTCAAATGACAACGATGCAAGTTGATCTACATTCTTGATCCCCAATAACTTTAATTCCGCTTCCAGCTCAGAATCCAACTCGGAAAGCTCGGACCAATTTGTATCAGGGCCCGTTGCTGCCGGAATTTCCAAGCTCAAGGACTGTGGAGTGGGAGTTGAATCCTTGAACTCCGAGGAACCCGAACCTGCAAAAGCGGAAGTCGATTTTGAATCTCCTGAAATAACTCCACTGTTGCTTTCACTGGTCGCATTTTCCCCACCTGTGTTGGAATATGCTGGATTATCGCTTTCTACAAAACCAGAGCTTTGTTTCCCATGCGACTCCGCCAAGCCAGCTTTCCAACCACGAACCCAATTCCAGTTCCATGATAGCCCCTTTGACGCCAGATCTGCTTCGAAAACCTTACGCTGTTCGTACGACATCGCCTCCAGTTGATGGATATTTTTGATGCCAGCGTTGTCCAGCTCTCCCGCGATCTTAGGATCTATTCCTTCCAAGCTGCTCCAATTCAATTTCGGGCCTTGCTCATGAGGCAACTCTAAAGAGCCGATATCATTGCCCGTTGCAGAGGTGCCGCTTTGCAGCGAAACCATTTTTTTGTTCTCATGCTCCCAATCTTCTGTGTTAGCAGCAAAACCAACACCGTCACTAACCCCCGCCGCGCGATTGGCATGTGATGTAGATGCGGGCGTTCCGGCAACAAATCCTGAATCGCTGTTGCCATGCGAATCGGCTCCGAGCATGGAACCATCTTTATCCGCATTTTCTGCAGACGAATCTTGCGAGGTAAACTCACTAGGCGCATCGGGGCGTGCCCATTCTTGATCTAAGTGAATTCCATAGACTGCAAGGTACTTGTCCAATTCAGCTCGTTTAGATGGAGAGAGCAACCTAAGGTGTTCCGGATCGCTGATACCATAGGCTTTCAACGCCTGTGCAGTCCTGGTGTCAACTCCGCTCATGGAAGTCCAGTCAAAGCCCCCTGAAGTTGTATCGCTGTTGGAAAGTCCCAACTTCGCATCCAATTCGCCTCGCAATTTTGAATTCTTGGCTGTCTGGTCAGCGATATCCTTTCGCAAAGTTTGGAGTTCATTTTCCGCATCTGTCCAGCGGGAAATGTATCGACCCCAAAACCATCTAGCAAATAAAAGTCCAAGCAGAATCCCGACAATGCCAAGGGCAAGACGAAACGGAAACAAAGACATCAAGTAAGCGACAGTTTCTTTAGTCATGGAACAGGATCCTAAAATTTAGAGGTGGGGTAGAGGGTGAGATAACAAACCATCAGTTGATCATACGTATTTCGTCTCTTAGCGCTGTGCCGTCGTTCAGCAAACCATCCAATCGCTGCCTTAACTCGGAGACTTGCTGCTCCTTTGCCAAAGCGGCCTCACGCTTGCTCCCCCACAGGAAATAGCCAATGATCACACCAAGAATCACAGCCGCAATAAAAAGAATGGCCATTAATTCAGGCGAATAATAAAGTAGGAAATCGTAGGGCATCTCGCTTCTCTCTGGTTGTCTGGAAATCGGATTTCATCCGTTGAATGTATACAACTCTTGCAATATTACAAACTTCGTCAAATCAAGCACGAATTCAGGGCGGAATTGCCCACACTCGAAGCGTTTTTTCTTCGTGGAAACTCTAGCGACTCTGGGTCCACCGCAAGATCGCCGACTGTTGTTCTAGTCGTCAAATCGGGATGCGGATATATTTATGCCTGAACGCAAACCGGTTGGCACGTGTCAATTACGAAGACAACCGCAAAACTCAGGACTGGAAACTCATAGATGCAAACCAACGAAATCCGCGAAAAATATCTGGACTTCTTCAAAAGCAAAGGGCACACCGTCTGTGCCAGCGATGTCTTGGTCCCAACATGGGACAAAACGGTTCTCTTTACGCCAGCCGGTATGAACCCCTTCAAAGATCACTTTCTGGGCAATATCGAACTTGAATTCACCCGTGCGACCAGTTGCCAAAAATGTTTACGAACTGGTGATATCGAGAACGTTGGGCGAACGGCTTATCACCACACCTTTTTTGAGATGCTGGGCAACTTTAGCTTTGGCGACTATTTCAAACGGGATGCGATCCAATGGGCTTGGGAGTTCCTCACCGAAAAAAAATGGCTAGGATTCGAAGCCGATCGTCTAACCGTTACGGTCTATGAAGACGATAGCGAAGCGGCTGACATTTGGCACAAAGATATTGGGTTAAGCCTCGATCGAATCACTCGCATGGACGAAGCCGATAACTTCTGGCCTGCCAGCTCACCCTCCCAAGGACCCGATGGCGTCTGTGGACCATGCAGCGAGATTTTCTTTCATCCCGATGATGGACCAGAATGCGAGATCTGGAATCTGGTTTTTACCCAGTTCAATCGCTCGGGAGATCCACCGAACAACCTGGAACCCCTTCCCAGCAAAAACATCGATACGGGAATGGGCCTGGAGCGTGTCGCATCTATGCTGCAAGGTAAAAAGACGAACTATCACATCGACACGCTTCAACCGCTGGTCGATGCGGCTGCTGAAGTTTGTGGACGCAAGTACGATCCGGACAACGAAGATGGACGTCGCCTGCGGCGCGTGGCAGATCATGTTCGCGCTTGTACGATGGCGATCCACGAAAACGTATATCCCGATTCACAACAAGAGAACTATGTGATCCGGCGATTGTTGCGACGGGCCGTTTTTCAAGGCCACGAGATGGGGATTCGCAAACCGTTTCTTCATGAACTGGTCCCAGCAGTGGTCGAGATGATGGGAACTCCCTATCCCGACTTGAAATCAACTGAATCCAACGTCGCGAAAGTGATCCGCGCCGAGGAAGAAAGATTTCTCAACACGCTGGATGGCGGCCTAGTTCGTATTGAAAAGATGTTTACTCAACTTAAATCGGCAAACCAAACGGAGATCGACGGCAAAGAGGCTTTTGATCTTTATCAGACGTGGGGGATCCCTGCAGAGCTATTGGAGTCGATGGGCGCTGAAAACAAGTTCAGTTTCGACTGGGACGGGTATATAAAAGCTCGTGAGCAACATGAGATCGACAGCGGGGCAGGGCAGGTCGGCGTAATGGGCAACGCGGGTCCGATCGACGAAATTCGGCAAGAAGTTAAAACGACCGAATTTCTCGGCTACGTTTGCACCGAAGAAAGTGGCAACATCGCTGGCTTGGTCAACGAAGTCACCCGAGAAGAAGCCACCGAAGTCGAAGGCGAGACGAATACCGTCATCGACCAAACTCGAGAATCGGAACTGGAGACGAATGACAAACTCTCCAATCAGTACGTAATCCTTGACCGCACTCCCATGTACGCTGAATCGGGCGGTCAGATGGCGGATTCAGGTACGATTACCGGGCCTACAGGAACTTTTCACGTCACCAACGTTCAAAAACTAGGCGACGTGTTCATCCACTGCGGCGCGATGATTGATGGCGTGCTTCGCAACGGCGAAATTGTAACAGTCACGGTCGATAGTCAACGCCGAACTGGAATCCAACGCGCTCACTCTGCCACCCACATCATGCACTACGCATTGCAAAAGTACGTTGGAGCTGACGCACAGCAACGAGGCTCGAAGGTCGACGAAGACAACTTGCGTTTTGACTTTGCTTCACTCGACCCGGTCACGCCTGAACAACTGGCACAGATTGAAACGGAAACTAACACACGTATCGCAGAAGATTCTGTTGTTAAAGCAGAAACGCTGCCGCTGGAAGAAGCTCGCAAACAAGGCGCGATGATGCTGTTCGGAGAAAAATACCCTAACCCCGTCCGCATGGTTTCCGTCGGTGATTTCAGCAAAGAGCTCTGCGGCGGGATTCACGTAGAAACCTCTGGCCAGATCGAAACGTTCGAGATCGTCTCCGAAGAAAGCGTCTCCGCGGGAACTCGCAGGATCGTTGCGATGACAGGTCAAAAAGCCAAAGAGAACCAACAGCGAACGCAAATGATTGCAGACGAGGTGGCTCGCGCTCTGCAAGTTCCCATCACCAACATTTGCGAAGGCGCGATGCATCTTAGCAAACGGATCAAGGCGTTAAAGAAACAGCTTTCCAGCGGAAACTTCAAAACGGAATCCACAGGTGATACGTTGTCGGGAACCACGCCCAAAAGCGACTCACCCAGTTACTTTGAGGTCCGTCAGGAAGTCCGCAATACCGCCAAGGCTCTGAACGTCAAAATCGACTCGGTAGGAGAGCGAGTCAAAACGATGCTGGCCGATGTCGAAAAACTGAAAAAGCAGATGGCCGAAATGGATTCAGCCGACAAAGTTGACGCCGACGGCCTGATTTCGTCCGCCGAAAAGGTGGGAAAGGTTCAAGTCATCGTGCAACAGTTGCACAGTTCCAATCCCAACATCATGCGGTCGTTGATCGATCAGGTACGAAAGAAAACAGGGCCCGTTGCCATCTTTTTGGCAACCGCAGTAAACGAAGAGAAAGTCGTGATGGTTGCCGGAATCAGCAACGAACTGACCGAGCAAGGATTAAGCGCGGGAAAATGGGTTTCCGAAATCGCTCCGCTTGTTGGCGGGAAGGGCGGGGGGCATGCCGACTTGGCACAGGCAGGCGGGAAACAACCGGAAAAGATCAAAGAAGCGTTGATTGCAGCCACCGACTATATCAAGTCGTCGACTGCCGTCTAATTCGATAGGCCAGCGACTAAAACTGTACCACGTTGATTTGGTTTTCAACTTGTAAACCTTCGATGCCTCGCAAAGCTTCTTGAGCAAGCTGCTTTTCGAAAAACGAATGGACTTCACCCTCAATAACCACACGATCTTCAACCGAACGGCAATGAAGCTTTCGGTTTTGGAGGTGTGGATGGTGGACGAAGATCGTTTTGACTTGTTCCGGAATAGACGGATCTGCGGTTTCAGATTGAACTGCCGCAGATACGAAATGATCCAGCCTCAGTTGAGAAGGATCTTGAACAGTCATTTCGGAACTCATACTTTTTACTCGGCTTAAGAGCTTGCTGGGAAGGTCGGACACAGGTTTAAGCGTCCCTACATAAGATATTGGACACAACAAGCGAAATGCAAAACGAATCCGCCTAAAAACCACGTTTGTGACTGCATTTTGGTCAACGATACCGATTATGCGGGCATATTCGTGAACTTAGAACGATTAAGTAGTTAATGGTGGTGCAAGAGCGTAACTACTTACCCTTCGGCACTTTGGGCACAAATACTAAATCGCATTTTTGATCAGAAAGAAAAACCGACTAACCAAAGAAGCTGAGCGCGATTTGCAACGATGTAAATGTGACAACAACCGAGGCGAACAGCAAAAACTGTTTATGAACAAACAGGTCTGAATTTAGCTGAGCCAGTTTTGGATCTCGTTTCAATTGCTGCAACCGAATCAAACGCTTTCGCAGCGTGGGGTGCCAAAACGTCTTTCGATCGACCTGAGTCGGCATGAGTTCAGCAAACCGATATAACGCGTCCATCGTTTCATCCGCCGCCTGTGGGCACAACGTTACCAGATCGTTCTGGGCACCGTCGGTGGTGTTTCGAAGCGTAACCGCGAAAAGATCAGCATCGTACTCCATCTGCCACGAAAGCCAGACCAGAACCGCCAGCAAATAGGACCCATACGCCCCAACGGCTGCGGGCATTACCATCGTTTTCGGAATCGAAAAAGCAACCGCCAGCGATTCAAGTGAAGACAACATCGAACCCGCCAGCAAATAACAGAGGCCGATCATCACAATGGGTAGCAGGATAAACACGATTCGACTGGCCAGATGCCACCTGCGAATATGTCCCGCTTCATGACGCAAAATTGCCTGAATTTGATTTTCGTTGAATTTGGAAATCAAACCGTCGCTCACAAGAATGACCCGAAAGTACGGCAAGACGCCTGCCACGACCGCGTTAATAATCGAGCCACCTGTGTTCCACTTTCGAACCTGTGCTACGTTCATTCGGCAGTCACGGCAGAATTTTTGCAGACGGACCTCAAGCTCCGACTGGTTGAGCGGACTGGTTTTCCACACCAACAACATCATGAACGGAAAAAAAACCAACAAGCAGACAAGACCGATGATCGTGACAGTCAGCGTTGACGATACTGAGCTTGCAACGATGTCTCCCAGATAACTGCCCCAGACATCCCGTATGGCAAACACCATTAGAATGGGAACCAATCCAACCAACAGATAGACTCGGACTCGCAGCGAGACAAATGCCCATCGCTGACGAACCGTTATGTGTTCTCTGTCGCGCAGAAACACGTTTTGAATGTCAAAGAAAACGAACCACGAACAGATCAAAGAAAGGACGATGGGAGCGATGATCATCACCTCGTCCAATAACGGAAAACGGTCCAACTGCCAATTCCCACGAACGATTTTTTGCCACTGGAACAAATAGACAATGCATAAACTGGAGACCAACCACACACCCGAATGACAGATGGTCAGCCGTGTGAGCATTCGCTGAATCTTGTCTTCGACGACTTCTTTAGAACGGAGCTTATGTGTCGCCAGCGCCGTTTGAAAGATCGCGAATCCAGGCACCACGGCAAGAGTCGCCAAAATGGCAAAACTACGAAACCAGACATCGTTGACTGGCTGACTGCCGCCCAAATCGCTGATCATCAAGACCGCAAGAATGACAAACACAATCAGCAAGTTCATTTCGATGGACCGCAGTAGAACCGTGACAAAGCAAAAGTAACAGAGCTTCTACTTTACTCACTGATCGAAATCCGTCGACGAAACAAACCGCATAACCGGAACGGTCGATAAAAAAAGGTGATGGAAAGG
>CAZDBA010000038.1:21831-32818 GCA_964503615.1 uncultured Pirellulaceae bacterium | reverse complement strand
TGGTCGTGCATCTTTCGCATGGGATCGGTCGATTTCGCGGCTTGAAGATGTTGGACAAAGACGGTCAAAGGACGGAACATCTTGAGATCGAGTTTCAGGGCGGTACTCGAATCTTTGTGCCGGCAACCAAAATCGACCTCGTTCAAAAGTATGTCGGGGGCACGAAATCCAGTCCCAAGCTCGCAAAAATCGGTGGCAAATCATGGGTCAAGCAGAAACAGGCTGCAGAGGTCGCGGCGACCGATCTTGCTGCGGAAATGTTGGAACTGCAAGCTGCACGCGCACTTCGCCCGGGGATCGCATTCAAAGAAGACACGCAATGGCAATATGAATTTGAACAATCGTTTCCTTATCGCGAAACTCCTGACCAGCTAACCGCGATCCAGGCGATCAAAACAGACATGCAAACCGCGCGACCCATGGATCGATTGTTGTGTGGTGATGTCGGCTTTGGCAAAACAGAAGTCGCTATGCGGGCCGCGTTCAAGGCGGTCGAGAACGGGTATCAAGTTGGACTCCTGGCACCGACTACGATCCTGGTCGAACAACATTACAAGAATTTTCGTGAAAGGATGTCAGAGTTCCCGCTGGACATTGAAAAGCTCAGTCGTTTCTGTTCTCGCCAGGAAATTAAAGCAACGATCGAAAAATTACGAAGTGGGCAAGTCGATATTGTGATCGGGACTCATCGACTGGTCTCCAAAGACGTGAATTTTTACAACCTTGGCTTGGTCGTTATCGACGAAGAACAACGATTCGGCGTGGCGCACAAAGAACGTTTAAAATCGCTGCGCGAAAGCGTTGATATCCTGACGATGTCCGCGACGCCTATTCCTAGAACACTCCACATGTCTCTGGTAGGCGTGCGAGACATTTCCAATCTGGAAACTCCGCCCTCCGAACGGGTTGCGGTGGAGACTCGGGTCACTCGTTTCAGCAACGATGTGATTCGAACCGCCATTTTGCGCGAGTTGGATCGGGGCGGGCAGACCTACTTTGTTCACAACCGTGTCAACGACATCGAAATCGTTCGCAACAAATTACAGGCGATCGTTCCTGAAGCTACGATTTGTGTCGGCCACGGCCAAATGCCCGAAGACGAATTGGAAGTCGTCATGCGCGAGTTTATTGAGGGCAAGTACGATATACTTCTTGCGACGACAATTATTGAGAGCGGATTGGACATCCCTAATGCCAATACAATCTTTATCGACGAAGCCGATCGCTACGGGCTTTCCGATCTGCATCAACTGCGAGGCAGGGTAGGGCGGTTCAAACATCGCGCGTATTGTTATTTGTTGTTAGAGCCGTTCAAGCAGATCACACCCAACGCGGCTAAACGCTTGCAAGCGATCGAGACGTTCAGCGAGATGGGTGCCGGTTTCTCGATCTCCATGCGAGATCTGGAAATTCGAGGCGCTGGGAACTTGCTGGGAACGGAACAAAGCGGGCATATCATCGCGATCGGTTACGAACTGTATTGCCAGCTCCTTGAGAACGCCGTTCGCGATTTGAAAAAGCTGCCCGCAAAAATGTCGATCGCCGTCGACATTGATTTACCGATCGCAGCTCACTTACCCGACGAGTACATCACCGACCGACGACAAAAGATCGACTTTTACCGGCGACTAACTCGCATTGAGAGTTTCGATCAAATCGAACAATTGGCAACCGAGATGAAAGATCGTTTTGGCCCAATCCCTCAACCTGCCAAACGGTTGATGCAATTGGCGGAAATCAAACTGGAAGCTGCAATCTGGCAAATTGAATCGATCTTTATTCAGGAAAAATATCTTGGATTCAAGTTCGCTAACCGTGCGCGTTTTGAGACTCTAGTGAATCAAAAAAACGGAATCCTTCGTATCGTGGACTACAAAACCGCTTTCGTGACGCTCAAGTCAACTAAGATTTCACCCCCCAAAATGCTGGCACTCGTCAAATCTATCTTGCAAGCTAAGAGTTGATTCTCGTAATCTCGCGGCGAATATTTCGACCAAGTACCGGGAATTGACTGACATGTTATGTCTCCGCAATCTACTGGCCGCCGCTTTGATTACGTCGGTTTTACCTAGCGCTGCATTTTCACTTACTCCACAGTTAACTGAAAGCAGTGATCCTTATTTCGCCCTCGGCTCGATCGAAACAAAACAACCAACCAACAGCACTAACTTGTTCACGGGCGGATCAAATACAAAACCATCCGCGCTGTCAGCGCTCGATCGTTTCGACACAGACAAACCACAAAAACGTACCGCCGTTTCAACCGCAGATGGTTCGACCTCAAAACCTGGCAGGGCCGAACCTGATCTTAAAAGTTTCGAATCCAGTTTTGACTTTGTGGCGCCTACTGTCCCAAGCAATAAAACAGCTGCATCTGGGTCTGCCAGCCGAAATGATTTTCGCCCGCCTTCGGTAGCAGAGCAAAATGCTCAATTGAGCAATCTCAAACCCGCAGCCGAAAAACAGACCAAGCCTAATTTCAGTTTTAAGCCACCTAACGTCACAAAATCATCCGAATTTTCGACCGATTTTGTTTCTCCGCCTGCTCCAGGTAAACCAGCTGCCGATGTTCAAGTAACCGTTAGCCCTCCGGCCAATTCCCAACCGGACAACACACTGGTTTCCACCGTTCAAAAACAAGAACCGGACGTCGAAGAATACTCTCCTGAACAGGTCGTGGCAGTTGTTGGCGGTGAGCCGATATTTGTGGCAGACATGATATTCGAAGCCAATCAACTTATCGAACAACGGGCTGGCAATGCCCCAGACGATGTTAAAAAGCAACTTAGAGGTACGGTAATAAAGCGACTGATTCCGAAATTTATCGACTCAAAAATGCTCTGGATCGATGCCATCAACGGCTTGCCACCCGAAGCTGACGTGGAAGCAGTAATCGAATCGGCGAGCGCAGAATTTGACAATAAAGCTCTACCAGAGATTTTGAGCAAAGGAAATTTGTCATCGGCTCACGCATTCGATATGAAGCTTCGCACACAAGGTAGCTCGTTGCGTCGATTTCGAAACGATTGGGCCAAGGAACAGTTGATGCGGTTCTTTGTCTCGCAAAAGCTCAAGGTTGACACCGACATTCGTCACGAGGAGCTATTGGATTACTATCATGCGAACCTCGATAGTTACAAAAACAAGGCGCGAGTGCGATGGGAAGAACTGGCAGTCCGTTACTCGAAAACCCCAGACCGTGCCGAAGCAAGACGGCTGATAACGGAACTGGGCAACGAAGTCGTTTACGGCGCTCCTTTTGAGGCAGTCGCAAAACGCGCCTCGCAGGGTTTTACTGCCTCTGAGGGTGGACAACATGACTGGATCGGTAAAGGAGCTTTGGTGTACACCGAAGTCGAAGAGGCCTTGTTTACCATCCCGGTCGGTCAGTTGAGTGAGATCATTGAATCGCGCGATGGGCTCCACATTGTCCGCGTCGTAGAACGTGAAGAAGATACCATCACTTCGTTCTCTGAGGCTCAAGCAGGAATCGAAGAGAAAATCGTGGAAAAAAAACGGTCAGGGAAGTTCCAAGAACACCTTACCATGTTGCGAAAACGAGTTCCGTTCGAGGTTTTGCTCCCGGACGTCGAGCTTCCGCCCTACTTGGCCGAGCAGACCCAAAGTGCGGGCTGGAAGTAGTATTCTGGGCTGTATCACGGAGTTGATTTGTAGAGCCTTATGGCTTATTAGCCTCTACCAAACCACCGGGCATTCAATTGAGTCGCCGACTTTCTAAATATTTGCCTAAATTGAACCGATCATTGGCTTGGGATCCTGCTTGATTCTGTTAGATCTTCCCCAGCTCAAGATTGCTTGTGTTCTGGTGGCTGTCGAGGCGGAATTCGAATCAACCAGTTGAAATATCCGTGCGGGTACAGACTATCTTGGCCTACCAATCCTTTTCCGAATGCCATTTACTCGTTAAACTGGAAGCTTCCCAAAAACAACCGATGGGTTTTGTTTCGGGTCGAAAGCAGACGTTACCGTTCTGCCTTGGTGCCCCCCTAAATTAACCCAATACTAATAAAAACAACGCGATTGCGTTCCTGGAGAACACTGTGAGCACTGCGGAGCCTGGCATTAAAACGAAAACTGAGTCTGCGTCTTTAAAGTGCGGCGAACACGACGTAAAGCTGCCGGTTTTGGTGGGTTCGGAAAACGAAACAGCGTTGGACATTTCCCGACTCCGCAAAGAAACCGGACTTATTTGTCTTGATGAAGGATATGTAAACACGGGATCGACTCCCAGCGACATTACCTTTTTGGATGGGGAAAAAGGAATTCTACGCTATCGTGGGTACCCGATCGAAGAATTGGCGGGTAACTGCGACTTTGTCGAAGTCTGCTTTCTCTTGATTTATGGCGAACTTCCGACAGTTCAACAACTGGAGGATTTCCGTAACAAGATCCGCAGCCACACGATGTTGCATGAAGACATGCGAATGTTTTACGACGGTTTTCCGCGTGATGCTCATCCCATGGCAACACTGTCTAGTGTTGTAGGTGCGATGTCAACGTTCTACCAAGACGCATTGGATCCTACGAACCCGGAAGACGTAGAGGTTTGCATCCATCGCTTAATCGCAAAACTGCCCACGATTGCAGCTTATGCACACAAAAAGTCGATAGGGCAGCCATTCGTTTATCCCGATAACGATCTTTCCTATTGCGAAAACTACTTGCAAATGATGTTTTCTGTCCCGTGCGAACCGTACGTACAGGATCCAGATTATGTTAAGGCTCTCAACATGTTGTTGATCGTCCATGCCGATCACGAACAAAACTGCAGTACTTCGACTGTTCGCATGGTTGGATCTGCAAATGCAAATCTTTTTGCATCGATTGCAGCAGGAATTTGTGCGCTTTGGGGCCCTTTACATGGTGGTGCCAACGAAGCGGTCGTGAATATGCTGGAACAGATCCGGGATGATGATGGCGATGTTGAAAAATACGTTGACATGGCCAAAGACAAAGAGCACGGTTTCCGCTTGATGGGCTTTGGACACCGTGTCTACAAGAATTTTGATCCACGAGCTCGGATTATTAAATCAGCTTCCGATACCTTGCTGCAGAAACTGGACATCAACGATCCGCTTTTCGAGATCGCTCAAAAGCTGGAAAAAGTCGCCTTGGAAGATGAATATTTCGTAAAACGAAAGCTCTATCCGAATGTAGACTTTTACTCGGGTGTTATCTATCGAGCGATCGGAATTCCCCGCTCGATGTTTACGGTCATGTTCGCCATTGGCCGTTTACCAGGTTGGATCGCACACTGGAAAGAGATGCACGCCTCGGAAAACAAACGAATTTGCCGCCCAAGGCAAATCTATACCGGACCGCACGTACGAGATTTCGTCGCCCTCAAAGATCGTTAAAAAGTCCGGCTGGTTGTTTCTGTCATTCACCGGCTCCACTCCCTTGCGAGTGGATTAAATGCCGAAGCTGTATTGGACGGGAGCGGCTGTCGTGTCTTACTTGACATTTCCGAGTTAGGACCAAACTTGACTTGGTTCGGTTAGCTAACTCTCGCAACTGCACGTTTCTGCCCCGTTCTGGGGCATCTCACGCGCGAAGATATAACGATTCTGAGTCTTTTACTGATTTGGTAGTGAATGGGGATTCAGCTTGGTGGGGTTGAGGACGAAATCGTTAATTGGCAAGTCTTGAATTCCGATGACAACAGTATTCGCCGTATCAAGAAATGACCCCTCTATTACTTTTGTTGTAGTCACAACAAATTCCGCACCTGTATGGTACCACCGACTGTTTTTCGCTGGATTGTCGCTTGGTCGATTCTTATCGCCCCGGCCCTAATCTACATAGCGACGAAAACTCAAACGAACACGCAAGACGTTCATACTTGGTTGCCAAACGGGACCGTCGAACGGGAGCGGTACGATCAATTCCTGGCGATGTTCGGACATGATGACGACATCCTGATCAGCTGGCCTGGCTGTACCATGGAAGATCCTCGTTTAACCGACTTAACCAATCGACTACAGGCTCATGTTGGCGGCTCAGGTCAATTTCGTGGTGTGATGAATGGCAAGGCGGTTCTGGACAAACTAGCCGATAGCGGCCTTGGTTTGAGCGAGGAAAAATCGCGGCGACGTCTGGCAAACGTATTCCTGGGCGGGGACGGACAGACATCGGGGATCGTAATCCGGCTCTCGCATAGAGGGCGGGAAAACCGCAAAGCTTGCGTGCGAACGTTGATGAGCGAAGTCGACTCGGTCGTGGGCCTGACGCGACAAGATGTTCGTGTCGGTGGCAGTTCCTACATCAGTTCGCAAATTGACAAATCGACCAACCACTCGCTTCTGCTGAGCATTCCAGCAATCTTTCTCGCCGTGTGCATGTCGTTCTTATGCCTACGTTCCTGGCGACTGACTTTTATCACGATGGTCGTGGCTGGATTTGCGGCATTGTCGGGCGTTTCTCTGGTGACAATCTTGGGGTTCAAGATTAACGGCCTGTTAGTTCTGATGCCCGTTTTGGTTGTTGTCTTGACTCTATCCGGCTGCGTCCACCTTTGCAGTTATTACAAAAAAGTGATGCAGGACGCTCCGAATAGCACCCCCATCGAATTGGCCCAAGGCGCGTTGTCTTATGGCTGGCGTCCGACCACGATGGCCATGCTAACCACCAGTGTCGGCATCCTTATGCTTTCAACTAGCCATATCGAAGCCGTTCGTCATTTCGGCTTTTTCTCCGCGCTCTCAATTTTGGTCGCTCTGGTCGTTTTACTCACTCTGTTTCCTGCTTTGCTGACCCTGTTTCCCGCTTCGGAATCGGAGCGCAAAAGCATTCTGGCAGCAAAGAAATCTGAAACAAATCTTACTCAGAATCCTACCCGTTTTCCGTCGCGAGGATTCGCTTCTGCGACATTACTGGTCATGCTAATGCTTGGGGGCGCAGCGACGTTAGGACTTGGAAAAATTCAAACAACGCTTAGCCCCACAAAGATGTTTAGCCCCTCCAGCGAAGTGATCCGAAACTACGACTGGATCCAAAAAAATTGGACTTCATTGGAATCGGTTGAGGTGCTGGTTAAGTTTCCCACCGAGCAGGGGACGATGCTGGACCAGCTAAAAACGGTGATGCAAATCCATGGAGCGTCTCAACAGGTCGACAGCGTTTGCTCCGCCTTCTCAACAGCCAATCTGTCACCAAAAATCTCTTGGCGACGAACCGCAAGAGAGACGGCGAAACGCCGGATGCTGGAAGGGAAACTCAAAGAGCATAAACAAAGCCTGATCGATCGACGCTTGATTGCCGAAGATGATGGATTTCGCTACTGGCGAATCCGATTGGGCGTTTGTGTGGAAAACGATCGTGATTACGAAACCCTTCTTGCATCTGTAGAATCGCGAGCAGATGAGTATTGCCAGACTTTGGAACAACCTCCTGAATTGATCTTAACCGGTGTCTGGCCATTGTCCGCGGCTGGCCGGCATCAGTTGTTCCGCGATCTGGCCAACAGTTTTCTAATGGCGTTTGCGATTATCACACCCGTCGTGATGTTGATTCTGAGAGGATTTTTGGTGGGATTGGTCGCCATGATCCCTAACGTATTCCCCGCGTTATTGTTTTTTGGTGCGATTGGCTGGTTAGGTAGCCGAGTCAACATCGGAACGATTTTGACCGCGAGTGTTGGAATGGGAATCGCTGTGGACGACACGTTACATTTCATCGAGTGGTACGTTCGCCAGCGCAAGCAGGAGTCTTGCCCAGCAAAAGCGGTCACAAAGACGGTACGGCAATGCGCTCGGCCCATGCTTTACACTTCGCTGATCTGCAGCGCTGGGCTCATCATATTTGCATTCAGCCAGTTTGTACCACCTCAACAATTCGCTTATGCGATCGTTTCCTTGCTGGCCATCGCACTTGTTTGCGATCTGATCCTGCTGCCCGCACTCATCATCGGCCCGCTGGGTTTCGTATTCGAGAAAGTTGCCAAATCGGCCGCTATAACAAACGACGAACAAGACGATCCTATGATCGTAAAGATGCCGAACACCCGTCCCGACAAATCGAAAACACGCAAGACAACTCGCCGCGCCGCGTAAGGTTTAGAGTTCAAGTTACTCGCCGTTTATTTGCGTGCAAATAGTAACTCGATGTGTGCAAATGGTAACCCGACGCGTGCAAATGGTAACCCGACGCGTTAGCGAGGAAACTTGCCGATCTCCATCATTCCTCACTTACGCGTCGGGTTTCCAACAAAGTTTGGCCTTAGGACTCTATAGAAACGAGCTGTCGCCGTCCCATTGCAAAAACCCTTCAATCGCTTCGTATTCAGCGAGGCCCAAGGTGTCGTATAATCGAGCCGTTGCAGCGTTTCGATCTTCCGCGCGTTGCCAGAACTCTCGCCGATCATGCCCCGGAAACACCGCGCGATCTTTTTGCGATTCGTGTTTGAAAATTGCGTTTCGCTTCAGCAAAACCTCTTTGGGACTTAAGGGAACCGCCATTGTGATCTCGTGTGGCTCCCATTCGTGCCAGGCACCGCGATAGAGGAACACATCGCATGTCGAGTACCAAGGCTGGTGGTCGACGCATTTGATCGCTTGTAAAATCGCGCTAAGACAAACCCGGTGAGTTCCATGCGGGTCTCTCAAATCACCCGCGGCGTAGACTTGATGAGGTTGGATTTCATCCAACAGATTCACGATTATATCGACATCAGCTTTTGTGATTGGGTTCTTTTTGATCGTTCCGGTTTCATAAAACGGCATGCTCAAAAAGTGAAGATTCTCTTCTTTTACGCCGCACAGCCGAGTCGCCGCTTTGGCCTCGACCTTTCGAATCAACCCTTTGATTTCCTGAACCTCCGGACTGTCGACCTGTCCCGGGCTCTTGTTTTTAACAAACTCTTCAATATGGCATTCAAGCTCTGAAGTTTTTTCCGGAGCAACATTAAACGCCCGGTTAAACTCAGTCATAAAGTCGCAAAAACTAATCGCATCGTCATCGAAAACCGCAATATTCCCTGAAGTTTGATAGGCAACATGAACCTCGTGGCCTTGCGCGACCAAGCGAATCAACGTCCCGCCCATCGAAATCACATCGTCATCAGGATGAGGTGAAAAGATCAAAATCTTCTTTGGAAAGACGTTGTCGTGCGCGCGGGAATGATCACCCGGTTGTTTCAGCTCATCAGGCTTTCCACCCGGCCAGCCAGTGATCGTTGAATTCAATTGCCGAAAGACGTCGATGTTAATCTCATACGCGGTTCCATGGTCCGCAAGCAAGTCTTGCAGGCCTTCTTCGTTGTAGTCCTCGTCTGTCAGGCTCAAAATCGGCTTGTCCAACTTTCGCGCCAGCCAGATAACCGCTTTTCGTGTGATCGTTTTGTCCCACTCAATTTGATCTACCAGCCATGGGCAACTGTAGCGAGTTAATGACTGTGCGGCAGAACGATCCATAATGAAACGGGACCGTGGATGCTCTTGCAAGAAACTGGCTGACACGCTGGGCGTAATTTCGCCTTGGACAGCCTCAGCCACAATGTCAGCTTTGTGTTCACCAAAGGCGATGATAAAGATCTCGTTGGCACTCAAAATCGTTCCAACGCCCATGGTTATTGCACGTCGTGGAACGTTGTCCTCTCCAAAAAAGTCAGACGCGGCATCAGAACGGGTTACTCTATCCAACGTGATCAAGCGAGTCGAACTATTCTTGCTGGAGCCCGGTTCGTTGAAACCGATGTGGCCAGTGCGACCAATCCCGAGAATCTGGATGTCGATACCACCAATCAATTCGATCTTGGTCTCGTAGTTCTCGCAATACTCCTGCACCTCTGATTTGGGAATCGTTCCGTCTGGAATGTTGATGTTGTCAACGGGAATATCGACATGGTCGAACAGATTCTCGTTCATAAAGCGAACGTAGCTCTGTAGCTCGTTGGGCTGCATCGGATAGTATTCGTCGAGATTGAACGTGACCACGTTCTTGAACGAAAGACCTTCCTCTTTGTGTATCCGAACCAGCTCTTTATAAACACCAACCGGAGTGCTTCCAGTAGCAAGCCCCAGAACACAGAGCCGATCTTCGTCAGCTCGTTCCCGAATCAGTTCCGCAATTCTGTTCGCGATCGCAGAGGAAGCGTCGTTTGCATGCTCGAAAACCTGCACGGGGATCTTTTCATACTGATTACACGTAGCTTGAATCCGAGTTGACGATTCTTTCAACATAAAGACCCCTGATATCCCTTATTCACGTTTCCAATTTTTGACTTTTTGAATTTGAGTCAAACAGACCGATATTCAGCATCAAATACAAATAAATGTTACGACTTATACTGTTATACTGTTGTGGCTAAATCTTAAAAACCAACACGTCCTATCTTGACCCATTGTCAGGTTATTTACAATTCACCTTGCAAGTCGGCCATATCAGGATGGCCGATTTCTCGCTAACGCGTCCGGTTTCCAGTTGCCTTTCGGCAACACAATTGCACATCGTAGAAGCAAGTCTGAAATGGTAACCCGGAGCGTAGGCAATGACGCAAAGATGGGTCAAATATAGTCTAAACTTGGAAAGACAGTTTAATGGTAGAAGTTACGATTCAATATCAAGGGCAACTTCGCTGCTCGGCTACACACGGGCCAAGCTCATGTGTGATCAACACGGATGCACCGGTAGACAACCACGGAAAGGGCGAATCGTTTTCGCCGACCGATTTGGTCGCAACAGCCCTAGGCTCCTGTGTCGCCACCATAATGGCGATCAATGCTGAGAAACACGATATCGACTTGTCAGGGACTAAAATTACCGTCGAAAAGCACATGGCCACCGAGGGTCCACGGCGAATTGCCCGCCTACCAGTCCTGATCGAGGTCCCAATAAAAATCGACGAAAGGCAGCGAACCGCGATCGAAACCGCGGCCAGCCACTGCCCGGTCCACAAAAGCCTTCGAGCCGACATCGATGCCCCGTTGGTATTCCGGTACCCAAGTTAAATCGGCCTCGAAACAAGCCC
>CAZDBA010000038.1:14151-21731 GCA_964503615.1 uncultured Pirellulaceae bacterium | reverse complement strand
CCTCGAAACAAGCCCCTTTGGGAAGCGTGGCGATAGAGCGGGTAGCAAGCAATAAAGCGGCGACCATAAAACAAAAATGGGCAACTCAAATTCATTGAGCTGCCCATTTGACTGTTTGGGTTTCTAGATTTGCAAAGCTTTAGTTAGCGTTCCACCACCAACGTTCCGCAGTCCGGACCTTTGCGACATCTCCGACCGAGACGACCGCGTCCAAAACTTCTGAGTTCGAGGCAACCGCCCACGAATCAACTTGAACTCCACCAGAAGCAGTAACCAACCAGGAACGAGACAGATGTACAAAGCTGCATTCAGCGGGAACCGTCGCAGGAACGTTCCAAGCCGGAACACTTACGAATTGCTCCCCAATTCCGGCGATGTTCGACAAATCGACATTCGCCAACCGGGCCAGTCCGTTTTGCTCAATAATTGCAGCAGCAATAGACATGTCCATGATGTTTCGCAGCTCGCGAAAAACTGGCTCGGCTACAGCAAGTTCTTCGAATCGCTCCGTCATTGAATCGGCCCAAGCTTTCGCAAACTTGTTGGTTTTACCTTTTGCCTCACGCTTTCCGTCTTTATCGAAGTACTGATCTTCGGTCAGAGCTTTTACGCCTGAACCACGAATTTGAAAGATCGTACCGGCGGCGTCTTTAGCCAATGGCTCGTAGTTACATTCCATCCAGAAACGAGGAGCCGCATTTTTGAAACGGGCATCCTTACGACGCGCGATCTCCAGCAGACTTGGGAAATCCTCAATCGGAGCCTGTTCAAGTCCCATCGCATATCGCTTCATTTTGTAGTCGGCGGCAACAAGGACCTGAGAAAAACGACTGTCTTTTGGGACACCTGTCAAACTGATTTGTTGAGGCCCATAGGCTTCAGCCACTCTTCCGGCCAGATCAGGATGGAAGCTCTTCAAGCTTCCAAGGAATCGTTGCAATGTCCGGGCCCCTTCCTCTGTCGGATCTATCGAAACTGAAATTCCCAAACCTTGACGAGCTTCATTGACGCTACGCATTGCAACAATGAAATCCTCTAACTGCAAAACGGGCGTTCCCGATGTCTTGCCTACAACCGAACCAGTATTGGTAACCGTCCAAGGTTCCGCAGGTCCGGCCAACAAGATATCGTTGTTAGCTTTGTCAACAATCACATACTCCAACCGTTGCAGTCCGGCCATGTACTGTACATCAGCGGGTAACGGTTTATCAGTTTGTTGAGCTTTCACAATCTGCGCCTCCAGCCCTTTCAGCGATATCATTCGCAAGCCAGATTTTGCAATATCACCATCAACAGCCGAAAGACTTTTTAGCAGTTGAGCTCGAACGTCCGCATCCAATTCGGACACCTCACCGCTCACAACCCCCTCTGCGTCGATCACAATACCACCAACCGCACTTTGGAAAAGGCCGTTGGTATTGCCCTGTGCTGACGAAAATTGGACGGTAAAAAGGGCCAATACGATGGCCAGCGAAAACTTTAGCGTGTCGAGTCGCATCGACATGTGAAAACTCCTAAAAAACCCTTGCCCCTGATGTATTTCAAAACCTACGTTGAAATCCTTTGGAATGAATCGACAAACATCGACTACAAACCTAAGAACGAAGTTGTAAGATGTAGTATGCTGTTAACTCGTCCACCACTTCTAGATTAACTAAAACGACCTGAAAAAGCAAGAAAAACGGACTGCTTGAATCGGGTTATGAGTAGGCAGATCAACACAGTTTCTCAAGTATATCGATGTCAACGCAAACAAAGAGAAATTCTTCGAACTCATTTGCCTATTTGGTGATCCGAGATGGGTCCAAATGGTCTGATGTTTTTCGTTTGATCCCCGGCAGAACCGTTACGATTGGTCGATCTCCTACCAATCAGGTCGTGATTCGGGAGGAACAGGCGAGCCGGCAACATGCGGAAATCTTCCAAACGGAAGGAACTTGGACCATCCGGGACCTCAATTCACGCAACGGTACTGCTGTTGGTGACGACCGTTTAACCGGTGATCGGGCCTTGGAACCTGGCGATGTGATTTGGATATCCAAAGCTCAATTGGTTTTCGTTCACGACCTTTCACTCGCCTACGACAAAAAAATAATCTCCAAAACGGAGATAGGTGATGCGACGATGGCAGGATTGGAACTGGATGAAACAGTTCCGCCGGAGTCAATGACCGTTCTCGAACCGGAGACGATTACTCACCGTCGTCAGAAAACAAAATTTCTGGAAGAGGACGGCGAAGTCATCGCCGAACCCACATCGAAAATGGGCCGGGCAGCAGCCAAACTTTGCCGTTTGGCGTTTGAGCTAGCAAACGAATCAACAGTGCCCGGAATTGCTGACATGGCACTGGACAGTTTGTTGGACGGAACCGGAAGTGACGCAGGTGCGGTTCTGATGATTCCCACCCACAAACCAAAAACCAAAGACCCAAAACATCTCGACATCGTTGGCTGGCGTTCACAGAACCAACCGAAGTATCAACGAGTGAGCAAGTTCCTGGGCGAAACGGTTTTGAGCGAGGGCGAAGCGGTCTTGGCACGCGACATCGCCGACGACAGCGCACTCGGCCTGCGAGACAGCCACGGCGAAATCCTGGCAACCAGTGTGATCTGTGCTCCGATCCGATTGAACAACCGAATCATCGGATTGCTACATCACTATTCGACTCAGGAAATGTCGTTGCTGGATCCAGACGATTTGGAATTCACGCTGGCCGTTGCTGAAACAATCGGACTGGCCATTCGCACTCGCTACCGAGAACAAAAACTCGTAGAAGACCTTTCCAAAACTCGCAACGAGATCGATCAATTGCGAGAGCAACTTGGTGTCGACAGCGAAATCGTCGGTAGCAGCCCTGCGATGCTGGACGTTCATCGTCAGGTTGCCCGAGCAGCCCCCAGCAACGCGACCGTTTTGATCCGCGGTGAAAGCGGAGTCGGTAAGGAACTGGTCGCCCGGGCAGTGCACTTTTCCAGTAAGCGAAACAAGGGTCCGTTTGTGTGCTTGAACTGTGCCGCACTTTCTGAATCACTGTTGGAAAGCGAGTTGTTTGGCCACGAAAAAGGCGCGTTTACCGGCGCGACAGATCGCAAGGCAGGTAAGTTCGAGTCAGCGGACAAAGGCACGTTGATGTTGGACGAGATCGGAGAAATGGGACAACCAATTCAGGCTAAGTTCCTGAGAGTCCTCGAAGGCCACCCGTTTGAACGACTTGGCGGCAGCACCAGTATCGAAGTCAACGTGCGAGTGATCGCCGCGACCAATCGCGATTTGGAAAAAGCGGTTCGTGAAGGCACATTTCGAAAGGACTTGTTCTTTCGCTTACACGTTGTCCAGATCGACGTTCCGCCCCTTCGCCGCCGCCCGGAGGATGTACTGGAACTGGCCAATTACTTCTTAAATAAGTTTAACGTCGCGACCGGAAGAAAGATTACAGGCTTTTCACCGCAGGCGACAACTTTGCTCAGTCGTTATCGTTGGCCTGGAAACGTTCGAGAACTAAAAAACGTCATTGAACGAGCCGTGGTACTTGCACGTGAAGACGTTATTCAAGTCGATGAAATCCTGCTTTCCAATTTGAATACCGCCAGCGAATCCCAAATGGATTTTCACGGAATCAGCGGCGAACGACCCTACCAACCGATTGCGCTTGCAGAAATGGAAGCCAACCACATCGAAGCGACTTTGGCCGAGACCGGTTGGAACAAAAGCCGCAGCGCCTCGATCTTGGGTATCGAGCGATCAACCCTCGATCGCAAAATCAAAAAATACAAAATCATCAGGGACGATCAGTAATTTTCGATTCCAGACCTCTTTCCCCAAGCTCGTCAGCCTGAGCCACTTGCGTAAGAAATCACGGGCCCAAGCATCAAACCCATACCCTATTGGGCTATTAAATAGCCTTCTCTGGCAACGCAACTACGATAGGAGAAGTAGCTGGGTATTCATCCGCCAAACAAACATTCTTTAAGGGACACAATATGTTCTTAGTGCGAATTCGCCTTCTCCAGTCGGCAGTACTGATCTTTTTCGTGGCGATTCTGTCACTATCCGAGGCTACAGCTCAGGACTACCGAGAGTTATTCAAAAAGGTAGACCCTTCCGTGGTCACCATTCACTCGGCAGAAATCGTTGTGGGAACCAAGCAGCAACAGGTTCGTCGATCTATTGGAACGGGGTTCATTACCTCCAAGGAAGGTGACATCATGACCGCCGCTCATGTGGTACAGTCTGCGGACCAAATTCAAGTCAAATTCGTAGACGGAACTGTTAGCCCGGCCAAAGTCGTTTCTTCTGTACGTGGTGCCGACGTAGCGCTCATACGAGTCGAGAAGCTTCCCGAAAACGCAGTCATCGCAACTCTGGGTGACAGCGACCAAACAGAGACGGGTGCACCTGCGTTCGTGATTGGCAACCCGTTCGGCATCGAGCATTCGCTTTCGATTGGCCATATCAGCGGGGCGCAAACGCGACCGGTGATTACCGCCGGTCAGGCCCTTAGAGTCATTCAGACCGACGCATCAGTGAATCATGGGAATTCGGGCGGTCCACTTTTCAACGAAAACGGCGAGGTCGTCGGAATCGTTAGCCACATCCTCAGTGAAGGCGGCGGATTTGACGGAATTGGTTTTGCGGTTGCAATCAATGAAGCCAAAACAATCCTGCTCGAACAGTCGCCACTCTGGACCGGTTTCGAAGCTTCGTTGATCAGCGAGGATGTTGCCTCATTGTTAAACGTACCTCAAAAATCGGGCTTGTTGGTCCAACATGTTCGCAGAAACTCTCTGGCTCATCGCGCGGGACTACGTGGTGGAACCGACTTGATCACCTTTCGCGGCGAGGAAGTCCTGGTCGGTGGCGACATCATCCTGGAAATCAACGAGACGCTTTGCGATTGCACCAAATCTTTCGAGCACATTCGCGAATCACTCGATACGCTTCAGGACGGAGAGTCCGTTACAGTTAAAGTGCTTCGGGGCGGTAAAACTGTCGAACTGGTTTTTGATTCAGAATAATTTAGTGACCAATCAGCAGTAAGCCAAAAATCGCTTACTCAATCGTTGCGATACATTTTAGCTCAATCGCGATGGGCGTAGGCAACGCGTTCACTTCAACCGTCGTGCGACAGGGCTGGTTGTCCGCGAAATACTCCGCATAGATCTTGTTGTAGGTCGCAAAGTCGCCTTCCATGTTCGTTAAAAACACGGTGACATCAACGATCTGCTGCCAACTGGAACCGGATTCGGTAACGATCGTTTTTACGTTTTCGAAAACACTGCGGCACTGCGATGCGATATCATAACTTTCGACTTTTCCTTCGCCGTCCAACACCACACCGGGAATCTCTTTGGTGTCACGTTTTCGCGGACCAACACCCGATAGAAAAAGTAGATTTCCAACTCGTCGAGCATGCGGATAAAGCCCCACAGGTTCTGGAGCAGTCGATGATTCGATTTTCTCGTTCATAGTGTTCTTTCAATCCGCATTTACCGGCGAAGATTATCCGGTTGCGCCTAAACTTTCCAGAAATTTAATGATGTACTTGGGCCACTTTGTGGCGAACTGCAGCTGAGCATCTGTTTCTGGATGTTTGAACTTTAGCTCCGCTGCATGTAATGCCATCCGCTTGATTTTACTCTCATCCGCCACGGGCAGCTGGCCGAACGGACCTCGATACTTGATGTCGCCGCAAATCGGATGCCCCAATTCGGCAAGGTGGATTCGAATTTGATTCGTTCGTCCGGTTTCCAATCGGCATTCAAGCTCGCTATAGGTAACATCTCCTTCGATCTTTCGTAACGTACGAAAATGAGTAGTCGCCTGTTGTCCAATCGAGGTATCCGTTGTACTGCCGCGCAGCCCATCGCCTCGGTCCCGTATAAATTGCGAAGTCACCGTTTGGTCTTCGATCGTACCCGGGATCAAAGCGAAATAAGTTCGCACTGCGTTGTGTCGAGCGAATTGGCGGATAATGTTCGTTTGGGCTTCTTCGTTCCGCGCAAACACCAGCAGCCCACTGGAATCGCGGTCAATCCGATGAACCGGAAACAGCTTAGGCAAGTGTTGGTACTCCTTCTCCGACTTGTTCATCTTGGCAGCATGTTCACCGATCAATCGAGGCACACACTCATCCAAAGTCGGTTGAAGATTTTTACGAGCCCAAGACCAATTCAGATCGGTGTTTCTCCGCAAGGTGATCATCCCCGACGGCTTTTCCGCCACGATGATCTGGCTATCGACATGGCAGATTTTTACATCCTTGTCAGTCGGCGGGGCAGGGTAGGGGTGATTGGAAACCGTAAGGACTTCGCCTGCGGACAGTCGTCTCGCTTCGTCAACACACAAAACACCACCAATCGCGACCAGTCGGGACCCGAGCAATTTACGGGTCGACGACCAGGACAACTCGCCTGGCATTCGTTTTCGCAGTGCAGCGAGAACCGTTTCGTTGCCCTCGCCTTCAATTAGAAAGGTGTTTGTGATCGCCATCAGTTAATTTTTGCCAGTTCGAAATTCAAACGGACACTATCAGATCAAATAAACACTAGGCGCCAAGTCCGAATTTACGATGAACGTGACTAGAGGGCGTTTCCATCCAAACTCCTTAACGGTTCGTAGTGAGATTCGCGAGAATTCCCTTCGTCCTTGAGATGACAAGGGCTTCTGGCGAAGTCCACTACAGGTTTGGAACGACGTGCAATTAAGCCGCCAAAAGGTGACCGCCACCTGGAAACCCGACACGTAACCGAGAAAATGACCTGTTCTTAGGTCCGTGCTAACGCCGTGGGTTAACATTTCGCCGGACAACTGCAACTCATTGACATGTCATCAGTTGCGATCTATTTGCCTTTCGCCGCAAACACATAACGAAGTTGTTCTAAGGATGTTACAGGCATAAGATGCAAGCATACTCGGGATAAAGCCGTTTTCCCTCTTTGCAAGTTGCGCTATTATGCGGGTTAGCGAAAGCTGACATGGCACGGCTAAAGAACGGTTCGCGCTTTAGACGAAATTCCTAATAGTCACAGACTAAGGCGCGAGTCAACTCTTTGCAAAATTGCTTTTCCTAAACGAGATTTGGCGCACACTTGCGGCCAAAATGGTTCGTTCCAGTTTTCAACTCCCCCATTGAAAGAAACCAAATGAACAACAAATTTAAAATCGGATTCATCGTCTTTGCAGCTGCGTTGTTTTCAGCGCCTGCGGTCTCAGAAGCTCAATTCGCCACACGGCGCGGAACCGTTGTCGGCGGTATTATTGGCGGTATTGTCGGTGACCAAAACAACGAAGCTCTGGCAGGTGTCGCCATCGGCGGACTTGTCGGAAACGTAGTCGGACGAACATTTGATAACAGGCAATATTTCGGCGGTGGTGGTTACCAACAACCTGTTTACCGTCAGCCTGTCTACCGACAGCCGGTCTACAACCGGGGCTACTATAACGCTCCCGTTTATCGAAGTTACGGCAGATCAAGTTGCGGTCGAGGCTGGTAAAACGCAAATCGACAAGTTCACAAAAAAATCAAAAAGGCCACGACCAAAACGTCGTGGCCTTTTTTGATTCGTGAGATTCGTGGCCCT
>CAZDBA010000038.1:0-14051 GCA_964503615.1 uncultured Pirellulaceae bacterium | reverse complement strand
GAAACTAATCTCTAAACTGCGACTTTTGACGCAAGATATGGTGGTAGTGTTGGGCAAATCGGTGAGCTTCGTCTCGGACGTATTGCAATAACCGCAAGCCGTACGAGCGTCGATCCAAAACGATCGGCTCCGAGGCGCCAGGACGAAAGATCTCTTCGTTCTGCTTGGCAAGCGACAAAAGGACCGGCGGTTCTATCCCCAACGATTCGAATGCCGAAACGGCCGAGCTTAATTGGCCTTTGCCCCCGTCGATCAACAAAATGTCTGGAAACGTATCGGACTCGTCATGCAACCGTTTAAAGCGTCGAGAAACGACTTCATGGATGCTCCGAAAATCATCAATACCGCTTACCTCTTTAATCTTGAACCGACGATAGCCCGGCTTGAACGGGATTCCGTCAATGAACTGTACAAGGCTGGCAACCGTTTCGCCGCCACCCAAGTGCGCGATGTCGACGCCTTCGATCGTTCGCGGTGTCTCCGGCAACTTTAAAATTCGCTGCAAGCCGGTCAACCCTTTTTTCGGATCGATGTAGAACACTTCAGGCTGAACGTGCGTGTCCAACTCACCTCGCTCGTCCAGCGACTCCAACATCGTCACTTCGTCACGCAACCGCGCCGCTTTTTCAAACTCAAGTGCTTTGGATGCGGCCAACATCTCCTTTTTGAGTGAGTTGATCAGGCGTGTTTTCTTGCCCTCCATAAACAACTGCAAACGACGGATGTCTTTGCGATAATCCGCTTTGCTAATTCGCATGTTACAGGGGGCCGTGCACTGTTTAATACTGGCCAGCAAACACGGGCGGAACCATTTCCAACGCTCGTCACCCTCTTCGATATCCAGCGAACAGGTTCGGAACTTGAAAATCTTTTGCAACACTGAAATTGCACCACGGAGCGAACCAGCACTGGCAAACGGCCCGTAAAGCTTGACGCCTTTTGTTTTAGGAGTTCGAGTCAATTCGATGCGAGGAAAATCTTCGCCCGTTGTGATCTGCAAATACGGGAACGACTTGTCATCCTTTTGCTCAATATTGTTTTTCGGCTGAATGTCTTTGATCAAGCGGGATTCGACCAGCAACGCGTCGACCTCGCTTTCGCATTCCAGATAATCGATGTCGGCAATATCCAGCACCCAAACGGCCGTCCGCGATTCCTGCAAGGCAGCTTTGAGAAAGTAACTACCAGCACGCGAACGCAAGTTTTTTGCTTTGCCGACGTAGATCACAACCCCTGAGGCGTCTTTCATTAAGTACACGCCTGGCGTTTGCGGAAACGTTTTCACTTTTTCCGCGGCAACACTATTGGAAAGTCTTTCGAACTGATCCGGGTCGACCGGCAGATCGTTGGCTACATCTTCGAACGAAAGCGAATCCGCATCCTGTTCCCATTCTTCTGCGTTTGAACCTTTAGCCATTGGATTTTCGCATTCGGGTGTGGGAATTGAGTTTGCCAAACTGCTGGCGATCAGCGTAGCCGACCGCTAAACCGAGTCCGCGATCGCTTGCAAGCCTGACGCAAGTTCGTCCAGGCGGTCTGACATTTCTGCTTTAACCGCGGCCAGGTCGGTGAATTCACCAGGAGCCTTATAGCTGAACATATAGAACTTAACCTTAGGTTCCGTGCCCGAGGGTCGAGCCGCAACGTAATTGCCTTCGATCTCGGTGTCAAAGATAACGACGTTGCCCATAGGGCCTTCGATCGTCTCCGATTTTCCGTCTGGGAAAACACGCTTGAGGGATGAGTAATCGCGCATCGAATGGACTTTGATACTGCCTAACTGCTCAGGCGGCTCACTGCGGAACTTTTCCATCAGTGCTTTCATCCTTCGCATCCCGTCCGAACCTTCCATACGGATCGTGACCAGTCGTTCACCGTGATAACCATATTTGAAATACAACTCATCCAGGAACTCGTGAAGCGATTTACCTTGCGATTTAACCCACGCTGCCAATTGCGTCATCAACATACAGGCCACCGCACCGTCTTTGTCTCGAGCGTATTGCCCGACAAGGTAACCGTGTGACTCCTCGGTCCCAAAGACGAATTGGTCCGGCCCCTTTTGATCGACAACATTGCAGATCCACTTGAAGCCCACCAGATTCTCGTTGTAGCACTTGGTCTTGTACGCTTCCGCGATTCGCTTGATCATCATGGTGGTAACCAAAGTAGTCACGCTATAGTGATCCGGAGTCAACGTACCCGCCTGGGCGCGTTGTGAAAGAATGTACTCAGCAAGCACGACGCCCAGTTGATTTCCGTTCAACGTTTTCCACGGTCCATTGACATCTGTTGTTACCGGCGCGGCCGCGCCCATGCGATCGCAGTCCGGGTCAGAAGCCAAAATCAATTCCGCGCCGGTTGTTTTGGCGTGCTTAATGATTTCGGTAAACACTTCTACATTTTCCGGATTGGAAACGTGCCCAGGAACGTTGGGAAAATCACCGCTGGGCTCACGATGGGGTCCGTAGATTTCGAGGTCGTTAAAGCCAACTTCGTTCAACAACGATTTCACGTTGAATTCACCAACACCATGCAGCGGCGAGAAAATCACTTTCAAATCGCGTGGACCGTCAAAGCTGTGTTGAACATGCTCTTTCATTAACGCAGCATCTACCTCGGCAGTGCAAATTTCGACGTTGCCTGCTTTAACCGCTTCTTCAAAATTCGCCGCTTCGATCTGTTGAACTTGACCGACCTTTTCGATTACCGCTTTGTCGTGTGGCGGTATCAATTGCGCTCCACTGGACCAATAGACTTTGACCGCGTTGTCGCTGGGCGGGTTGTGGCTAGCCGTAACCATGATCCCGCAATCACATTTTTTATATCGAATCAGATACGAAAGTTCCGGCGTACTGCGATAGTCGTCCAGGAAGTAGACTTTGAATCCGTTGGCCACCATGATCCCGGAACATAGCTCGGCAAACTCGCGTGAACGGTGCCGCGTATCGTAAGCGATTCCAAACGACCAAGGTCCGTCCGGTTTGACCTCTTTCACATAGTCCGCCAGGCCCTGAGCACTTTCGCCGATCGTTCGTTCATTGATCGCATTACTGCCAAACTCATACATCATCCCACGACGACCACCTGTTCCAAACGGAATGATCGTCCAAAAAACGTCATCCAGCTCTTTCCATTTCTGCTCGGCAATATGCTGGGCAACGGCTGGAGCGTAATCCGCATAGCGTGAGTCGGTCAGCCAAATCTTGATATTCTCAACGGCCGATTCGGTAAGCGAGCCTGCCTGCTGGGCTTCGCCAATTGCGGACAAACAGGAATCGAGGTCAAAGGAGGGAGTGTTGTTCATTGGTTTCACTTGTTAATCTGTAAAAGCCGGAAGTTTTCGGCAGAAGCTGTAGAAGATACTTCGGAAGGCCCGATTTTAAATCAGCCCACTCGCAAACAACAGTCCACCGTCGATTCAATCGGCGACTTTTCACCCAGCCTATCAGGAATTTCATGTCAGAGCCCATAATCAGCGTCTCCGGTCTACGCGGAATCATTGGCGAGTCGTTGGACCCCACCTTGGCGATTCGCTATTCGGTCGCCTATGCCGGCCTGCTCCAGCAACCTGGCCCCATCATCGTTACTCGCGACGGTCGCGCGACCGGTTCGATGTTAGCTCAAGCGATCTGCAGCGGCTTGGCTGCGATCGGTCGTGACGTCGTTTATGGTGATGTCGCTGCCACTCCAACGACCGGCGTGCTCGTCCGACAACACTCCGCCGCAGGCGGGATCCAGATTTCGGCAAGTCACAATCCGCCACCCTACAACGGGATAAAGCTGTTCGGCGCCGATGGACGTGTCATCCCAGCCGACGCGGGCGAGAAAGTGATCGAAGCGTACCGCGCGAACCAACCGAATTGGGTCAGCCATGACCAACTGGGCAGTTATTCTGAATTGGACGACACCACAAGCGAGCACTTGAAACTAGTACTGGCCACCGTCGATGTGCAGCGGATCAAGTCGAAAAAGTACAAAGTCGTCTTGGACAGTAACCACGGTGCGGGCAGCGTCCACGGTCGACAATTGTTGGAGGCGCTGGGCTGCGACTTTCAACTGATGGGCGATACGCCAGACGGCCAGTTCGCCCACCCACCGGAACCGACCGAAGCCAATCTTGCCTCAGTAGCAAAACAAGCGGTCGACTTTGCGGCCGACGTCGTGTTCTGTCAGGACCCCGACGCCGATCGTTTGGCGATCATCGACGCCAGCGGCAAATATATTGGCGAAGAGTACACGCTGGCAATCACAATGAACCACGCGTTGGCTTCGCAAACAGGAAACGTAGTCACGAACTGTTCCAGCTCACGAATGTCAGCGGACATCGCCGAGTCGCACGGTAGCCAGTTGCACCTGAGTGCCGTGGGCGAAGCCAATGTGACCGACCAGATGATCGCACTTTCGGCAGTTTACGGTGGAGAAGGTAACGGCGGACCGATCGACCCGCGTGTTGGATACGTTCGCGACTCGTTTGCAGCGATGGGTCAAGTGCTGGACGCCATGGCGGCAGGGGATCAAACGATTGCAGAATTGGTCGCGGCGGTGCCAACCTACGACATTCACAAAACGAAGATCGAAATCGACCGCGATCAGATTCCAGCTCTTTACGAAAAACTGCAAGCTGAATTCCCGGACGCAAAAATCTCAACGATGGACGGTTTGCGTCTGGATTGGCCTGACAAATGGATGCTGGTCCGCCCCAGCAATACTGAACCGATCGTAAGAGCGATCGCGGAAGCGAAATCGATGGTCGAAGCAAAACTGCTTTGTAGCCGCGCGGCTGAGTTGGCTCAGTAAATGCCGTTCAGAGCAGTTCGAGGGATTTCCATGGCAGAAACAGACTTAAAAAAACTCTTGGCACGACTTGCTCCGCGAGTAAACGACGGCGAGTTCGTTTTTTGTTTCGTTTCGTCAGAGTCGGAATTGGAAATACCGGAAGCAGATTGCCTTGGCAGCTTTCATGAACTTGAAGGTAGAACGATTCTGATTTCGAAACCTGCAGCAATCCGCCATGGGCTAAAGTTCGACGCGACTTTTTCCTGGATCACACTCGACGTTCACTCCTCACTGGAAGCGATCGGATTGACCGCCGCCGTTTCCAAAGCATTGGCAGACCAAGGAATTGCCTGCAATATGATCGCTGCCTTCCACCACGATCATCTGTTTGTTCCGGTCGCTCAATCAAAACAGGCAACAGAAATTCTGAAACAGCTAAGCGAGAAAGCTTGACCTGTTTGCAGTTCGTTAATCAAGATGCTCGCCCAGTTTGAGAAAGCCATCCATGGCAGGCAGGCAGCTTTCAATTGAAAAAGCACCCCATGGAACCCATAGGGTGCTTGTAAACTTGCTGAAGGATCTACCGCTTGAGGTTATCAAGAGAACTAGTTGATTCGGAACTGCTTGACATAGGTAGCGTTCACGACGCGAGCACCGCGATGAACGGCGAGATGTCGAAAAAGTTGACGACGCCGTCTTGGTTAATATCTGCTTCGCATTGAAACCCACCTGTCTGCAACAAAGTGATAAATGGCGAGAGGTCAAAAAAATTCACCAAGCCATCACCATTAACATCTCCGATTATGCAAGCTTCCAAATCCACGAACTGCAGTGACGACTCGGTTAAAATTCTGACTTGATCCATTCCTTCAGTAGCCTCTGACATGGGTTCGCCAGAAGTCATGATGGTTGCATTTGAAAAGTAAGCGGCTTGAGAAATCTGATTACTAGTAAACGTCAACCCATTATTTGGGATTGAACCATCGGCCCAACCTCGGACCAACCCCGTAATATCCACGGTAATTGTTCCAGCAATTGGATTTGGTTGAGCTGCTACGTCTGAAACCAAAACGCCTAGTGGCGTGGAGCCGGTCGACAAAGCTGCACTCGGGGCGGTGGTCGTATTCCAAGCACCAGAAACCTGCCCCAGTTCCACATTGAAACCAAGGTTGCTGTCGTTCAAATGGCCTCGGTAGTCCACCTGGAACATCGCAGAAAAATCTGGGTCGGTCGGATCCGAAGTTAAATTCGAAACGTCAAAACGAAGGAAACTGTACGCACGACGATCAACCTGGCCTTGTTGACCATTCGCTCTTTCTCTCACACCGTACTGCCAACTAAGACCATTGGCCGGATCACGGGGCCCCAAAACACCTTCAAATATGGAAGTGTCAATATTGCCACTTCCATCAACTGGAACAATAGTGCCATCGGCCATAACTGTGATTGATTCTTGAACTTCAATAACATCAGTTGGACCTTTGGTTGGGACACCAGCTACAGACCAAAACGAGATTGTGTGTCCATCGCTGGAGATGGTCCAACTATCTTGATTTGTATTTAGCCCTCGATCTGCTTGGAAATTTGGGTCAGCAAAACTCAAAGAGTCACTATTGGCTAACAGGTCTGGAGAACCGATGACACCAATAATTTTGTCTTCGAAGGTTACTTCGAACTGAGCCGTGTTACCGCCCGTCGGATCGTGGTGAACAAGGTAGCTGTGAACGACTGTTCCGGCAGGTAAAGTCGCCGTACCGGTAACGTCATGAGTGCCTTCCGAACCATCGGAGTCGAGCGTCAACGCCTCTCTCAACGTCGCATATTGCCGCTCGACAAAGAGCTCAGGCGTATTGTTCTGGCGTTGATCAAGTCCCAAATTCTCTGGCGGCTCATCGCCAACAATAATCCCGGATTCACTCGTGACCCGAGACAGGTAGTCCACTGCAAAACTGTTATCCAGTCCGCTGCCAATCGACGCATTCCGTGCATTGAAATCAGCAAGCAGTGAATTGTAAATATCCTGAACCACTTGAGACTGACTGCCGATGTTCGAACTGGTCGCGAGGGGAGCGTTTTCATCAAAGTCAAAGACAACGTCGTACAAACTCCAGTCGGAACCACCATTGGTGGAAATCAGCTTGAACCGACCGTTAAACCCAAGTGCCGATTGGTGATTGTTAGTCGATTGAAAAACGAGGGTTCTCTCACGTGCCGCATCGCGGTCGTTAAAGAGCGTATTAGCCATGCTTTGACCATCCAAAGGACGATCATCTACTGGATCAATGCCCCAAATCTCTAGCAGTGTGGGCAGATAGTCAGTTGTTACCATCGGTGTATGCGTCTCGCCGGGAGCAATCTCTCCAGCCCATTCAATGATTCCAGGAACCCGGACTCCGCCCTCGTATAACTCTCGCTTGTTGGCCCGCAGAGGCACTGGTGCCACACCATTGGGAAGATTTCTGTCATTCCAATCTTGATCATCCTCAGGACCGTTGTCCGAGGTGAACGCCAGAATCGTATTGTCAGCGATACCTAACTGTTGCACTTTATCGCGAATTTGCCCAACCGCCGTGTCGAGATCTTCCATCGAAGTAATGTAGGCGCCCAAACTGTTTGTGGCAGCGCTCGGTGAAGTGACTGGCTTGTGCGGCGTATGAAACCAAACGATAGTCAGGAACGGCTCGCCGTCGGCAACCGCTTGCTCCATAAATGCGTTCGTTTCTCTGGCAATGATCTGCGAATCGTCGCCCAAAACTTCAGGAGCATTGAAGGGCACAAAAACTCCGGGGTTGGTCCAGTAACGAGTCGTCGGATTAAGTTGCAAAGGGTTGAAGGTGTTGGTTTTCGATTCTGTAGCATAAAGTTCGTCGAATCCGTTATTGGTCGGAAACGAATAAACTCCAAAACTTCCCGCCCCACCACGGTTTGAATCATTTACCTCTCGTGTCATGGAACCGAGGTGCCATTTTCCAAAAATCCCGGTGGTGTACCCAAGACTTTGCGCATACTCAGCAACCGTGATCTCGCGATTCTCCATGTTTCCCGTGTTGGCAAACGGAATCCCGACACGTTCTGGGTGGCGTCCGGTCATCACGCTTGCGCGAGTTGGACTGCAAACCGGCGACTGACTATACATGCGACTGAACAGTAAGCCATTGTTTGCCATTGCGGCAAGATTCGGAGTCTCCCAGTGCGGAGTGCCAGAGTAGCGGACTTCGGATCCGTCCGGATTCAAACCAACACGAACCGAGAAGCCCGGGGCATCGATGCTTCCCCACCCCATATCATCAGCCATCATCAAGATGATGTTGGGACGCGATGGCTCCAGATCTTGAGCAACAAGCGACAAGGGATTCGCAGAGAAAAGAGCGACCCACAAAACAAGACAGAACAAAAAACTGTTTTCTTTAAGCATGGCATAATCGAATGAAAGGGAGAGAGGTGGAAAGGAGAGATATCCACACCTACTTTAACCGAGCCACTCTATGTCGTCAATTTAGAACCGAAAGGGCTTTCCTGTTTGATGTTCGCAAACTCACTGTTTTTGGAGGTTAACCCAGAGAAAAGTCAATTTATTTGTTAGAGTCCAAAGAGCGGAGCCCAGTTAAAAATGCTGTAGCCGAGCTTTGAGAATCTTGTCACAATCCCGCCCTGAATTCTATGGCTGGTCCGAACAAGGAAACATGATGCGATTCGATTTCAATTTGTTGATTGTAAGCTGCACTCTGTTTATTGCCGTGGGAAACGTGATGGGACAAGCTTACCCGTTACCAGGTATCTCGGATGGCTTCTCTTCCAACTCGATTCAACCGAATTCGGGTTATCCGTTGCCGTCGGCAATCAACGGCTATCAAAACGAGTACCCGCTGGTTCAGCAGACGTTCACACCGGAGGTTTTGCTTGCTCCCGCTCAACCGATCACCGGGCAGCATTGTCCCAGCTGTGGGTTTGCCGATACGTATGCTTTTGACTCAAGTGGCAGATGCAGAAATTGTGGCATCGGAAAGAAAGTCGGCCAAATCCGAAACCATGTCCCGTCTTCGACCTACTTGTACGATTACCTGAACTCGAGGCCAACTCCTCGATTCGACACTCCCTCGATCGGCCCGTTTTCGACCGGTGGAACCCCCTGTTTCAATTGCAAGGGCGGCCACTTCGGTTTACATCGTCGTTAAAATGTTTGCCAAAACCGGCTTCGATTAGCGGCCTTGGCTGTGACGAATCGGGCTCGCTACTTCCTCACGAACATTTCCACTAGATAGCCTGCGCGCAACTGGATACGATTACTCCCGTTGTCAATTTATCGAATCCTTCTCAAGAACGAACAATACGATGGAAGCCGGAATCGTCGGGTTACCGAACGTCGGAAAGAGCACACTTTTTAACGCTTTGACCTCCAGCAAATCTGCTGCGAGCGAGAACTATCCGTTTTGTACTATCGAACCGAACGAGGGAGTCGTTCCCGTTCCAGACAATCGGTTGAATCGAATAACCAAATATATCACGCCTCAAAAAGTGATCCCGGCTGTTCTTAAGCTGGTCGACATCGCGGGCATCGTCGAAGGAGCATCCAAGGGCGAGGGGTTGGGCAACAAGTTCCTCAGCCACATTCGCGAAGTCGATGCGATCATGCAAGTCGTTCGCTGCTTTGAGGATCCTGATGTTACCCACGTTAGCGGAGACGTAGATCCGCTCGCCGATATCTCGGTGATCGAAACTGAATTGATGTTCGCCGATATTGAGGGCTTGCAGAACGCACTTCAAAAGGCAACAAAAACAGCTCGCTCGGGCGACAAAGATGCCAAACTGCGAGTCACCGTGATCGAAAAATGTTTGGTGCATCTTGAATCGGAAGAACCGCTCAGAAGCCTTGCACTAAATGACTTGGAGCAAAAGTCGATCAAGAGCCTTGGGCTGCTGACGATGAAGCCGATTTTATACGTAGCCAACGTGGACGAAAACGATCTGGCTGGTGAATCTCCACTCGTCAAGAAAGTTCAGGAACACGCCGAAAAAGTCGGTGCGGGAGTGGTGGCAGTTTGTGCAAAAATCGAATCAGAGATTGCCGAACTGGAAGAAGACGACCGCGCGGAGATGCTGGAGGCGGTCGGTTTGACCGAGCCAGCGCTTGCTGTATTGGCCCGGGAAGCTTATCGAACACTTGGCTTGGATAGTTATTTCACCGCGGGTGAAAAAGAGGTGCGAGCTTGGACGATTCCACGTGGTGCGACAGCTCCTCAAGCAGCAGGTGTAATCCACACCGATTTCGAACGTGGGTTCATTCGATGCGAGGTCTACTCATTGGAGGACCTGGAAGAGCACGGCACTGAAGCCGAAATTCGCAGCAAAGGCAAACTGAGAGTCGAAGGGAAATCGTACGTCATGCAAGACGGCGACATCTGTCATTTTCTGTTCAATGTTTAGAACAAAGCTTGCTACCGGGATAGACCCAACAGTAACTGGTAAAGAATGGTAAAGGAAATTCGGGCACGAGTTCGGCATACCTTGCCGCGTTTGGTTGAACGGCTTCACCGCTTAAATCGATTCCATCGGTGTTTCCTCGATTTCACGAAGAGCATCAAGAAGTGCATCGTATTCACCTTTGCAGCAGGGACACTGCTCTAAGTGACGTTGAATCACCAGCATTCCCTCGGACAGTTCACGACCTTCCAACGCATACTCGGCGAACTCGCCGACTTGCCCCAAGCACTCGTCGCAAGAGATTTTGTCTGGCATTGTTGTGGCAATCAACCCTACCAGTGTTTGAATTTGTTCTGTTGTCAATTTTGTCATTTCTGTTTCCCCTTTTAGGCAAAGACCGCATTAACATCTTCTGCCTGAAAGCCAGCTTTTTCGAATCCTTGTCTTAGCTTAACTCGGGCATCGTGCACGAGTTTGTAAACCGCATTTCGGTTGCTGCCCGTTTTTTCGGCAAAAACCTCAACCGGCATTCCATGCAATAAAGCATGCATGGCATCTCGCTGTTTGGCCGACAGGTCGTTTTCAATCAACTCTCTCAGCTTGGTAAGCAAAATGGATTTTTCATCGTCGTCGTTAGAAGCTTCTGTTGGAGCAGCGGGTTCAAATTTCATCCCGTCCCCAACCAAAGATTCAATCGAAACGTTTTTAAAGGACTTCTTCCGCATTTCGCTGATAGCCATTCGAACTGCGACTGTCATTGCCCAAGTTGTAAACTTACTGCGTCCTTCAAATGTGTCTAACTTGTCCAGAATCTTGATCAAAGCATCTTGCACCACATCTTCTGCCTGCACACGACCGTCGTATCGGTTTCGACAAGTCGCACTTAAACCTCTCATAAGGATGTTTCGCAATTCAGTGATCGCCTGATCTCGGGTATCCCCGGTTGATCTCAACCGTTCAACCCAATCTTCGTTTTTGACTGATGACATTGTATTTGTCGCTCATTGATTTTGATCTTTGTCCCGAAGGACAGACTGTAATCCACTTGCGACATTGTAAACAATCTGTAATTCTTAGCTACGTTCGATGGTTAACAGTTACGTCTTTTATTTCGGCTTATTCTTCAAATAGGTTTTGGAAGAAACCATAACCCTCTTTCTCTAAATTCTCAGCGGGCACAAACCGCAGAGATGCCGAATTGATACAATATCTCAGCCCGGTTGGTTGAGGACCATCATCGAAAACGTGCCCCAGATGTGAATCACCATGTGCTGAACGTACTTCGGTTCGGGTTGAATACAGCTTGTTGTCTACTAGCTCTTTGATATTGTTGGCAACTACCGGCTGTGTAAACGATGGCCAGCCTGAACCCGATTTGAATTTGTCCAGCGAGCTAAATAACGGCTCTCCAGATACGATATCAACGTAGATCCCTTGTCGCTTTTCGTCCCAAAACTCGTTCCGGAATGGCCGTTCAGTTCCTTCATTCTGGGTAACGTTGTATTGAAGGTCCGATAGGTCTGCTTTCAAAGTCGAAATAGCAGGTTGCGAGTAACTTTCAAAAGCTTCATCTGTCCACTGGATCACTTCTTTCTTTTTGACTTCGTATACTGCGTCCTCGCCCCACGCGTCTGCAACGAATTGGTCTCTGCCAGAAGCATAACGGTAGGCCTTGTACTTCATGGGGTGAGTCAAGTAATAGTCCTGATGATAGTCTTCCGCCTTATAGAACGTTTCCGCGTCACGGATCTTGGTAGCAATCTCGCCATCGAATCGTCCGGAATCAGCCAGACGCTGCATTGAGGCTTCTGCCAAACTGCGTTGATTGTCGTCTGCAACGAATATCGCAGCCATGTAAGGTTCACCTCGATCATGAAAACTGCCGCCCCCGTCAGTCGGGTCGATCGTTCGCCAGTAGACCTCAAGTAGATCGTTGTAAGAAACCTTGTTGGCATCGTAGGTGACTTCGACCGATTCCAGGTGCCCGGTCTTCTTACTGCGTACTTCTGAGTAAGTCGGGTTTTCCTTATGTCCGCCGGTGTAGCCGGACACCGCTTCGATCACGCCATGTACTTTCTCAAAATTGGCTTCGACACACCAAAAGCAACCTCCAGCAAAAATGGCGGTTTCAATTTTCGCGTTGGCATCTGGTTCCTGTTTGGCGTGCGCTTTGGTTCCTGGAAGGCCCCACCAATAGATGGCGAACAAAACTGGTGCCAGCAATACGGCAATAGTGATCGTGCGTTTCATTTCGAATTGCCTCTCAGGACTGTCTTCGTTTATCTAATACACCGCTGAGAGGTAATAAAGATGAAAACTCTTACAACAAAAACCCAAATAACAAGAAGATTTATTTAGAAACAAGGGCCATCTATTTCACACAATCGTTAAAAACAGCGCTGTTTAGGTAGAGAAAGGCACTTTTGCTCGACGAAATCTGGCAGCACAAATCATGGCCATTTTTTCTGTCACGGATGCGATGCAAGCCAGTATTGGCACAAAACAGCTATCAGTCAACCAAAGGAACTGAATGCAACCAAGACCATTACTCTTTTCGCTTTGTTGGCGTGCACAATGTTCAGCCAATGCAAGGCAGACGACCCGACTCAAACCTCAGTTACCAACGCCTATTGATTACTAAGGACCCCAATGAATGGTTGGATATCAAAAAAGTTGACTATGCCATCGCGATTAATATCTGCCGCATTCCGAAAACTGCCACTCGACAGTACCGCGATAAACGGCGCGATATCAAAAAAGTTTACGATACGATCGTTGTTGATATCTGCCAAAACAAAGGTGGGCGACACAGTGACTGACTCAATCACAATCAACATACCCGCGCCGGGGAAAGGTACTTCTCCCAACGGCCCTGCGGGATTTGGATTGTTGGGATCATCAGGATTAAAATTCAAATTTGCGGTTGGAGCGTTGTTGATTGCGTTGACCAGCCCCATCCCGGAAACGACTTCACCAAATACAGTAAACCCTTCGTCAACGTCATCGAGCCCAGTATTATCTTGTATGTTGAAAAAGAACTGGCTAGTAGCACTGTTAACAACTCCGGCCTGTCTGGCATAAGCCACAGTTCCGCGAAGATTCGATCGACCGAACTCGTTTAGAATGGGGGCTTGAACAGGAACAGGGCCGATGGGATTTGCTAAAAAACCACCACCTTGCACCACAAAGCCAGGAACGGAACGGTGAATGAATGACCCGATATAGTCGCCGCGAGTAACATAGCCTAGAAAGTTTTCAACCGAGATTGGTGCGTCATCAGGAAATAGCTCGATAACAATATCGCTGACACCGTTACTGCTAACGTTCAGACTAAGAGTCACCGTCTGAGCATTTACAGGCGATATAAAACCAACAAATAAAAGCAGTAAGACTGCAGAGGCGTAAAAGTTGCGTAGCATGATCGTATTGGCAGGAATGAGAATAGTAGGAAAAGTAAAGGAGCGGCAATGTTCGAACTAGTAACAGTTTGATTCAAGTCGAATAAATTTTCAAGCCAATTACCGACAACGCTCGTATGAAAACAAACAACGTCCTTTGCTTGGAGGCTGGTACGATGTTGACATGCCAAACGACTTCAACGCTCCCGTGAGCGGCAAGCCGCTAGCCGCCGGTTCGTTGCGGCTGGTCGATGTTGACATGCCAAACGACGTTCGTGATCGCCAAGTCAGAACAGTCGGAACCAACGATCCTCCAACTCAAGATTACACAAATCCAGCCTTGTACATCGTTTTATTATTCCGCGACACTCGTGCTATTTAAGTATCTGTACGAGAGTGGTGATTCGGCGACAGATTTGATTAGTTCATTTCTCAATACAAGCAGTTTACGCA
>CAZDBA010000037.1:16531-33430 GCA_964503615.1 uncultured Pirellulaceae bacterium | reverse complement strand
GGAACAGCTTTTTTCTTTTTGTCCTGCTCTCGCTTTTTGATGCGTTGGGAATCCAAACCCTCTTTTTCAGCGTAGGGGATGTTTCTGTCGAAAAGCACACCGAATCTTTCATAATCGTTGTAGTCGACCGCGTTCGATTTCCACTTTGCGATCTCTTCGTCGTACCGCAATCGCATCACTTCGAGAGTCGACGAGGTGTCGTTGGCAAGATTCGTAAGCTCCTGTGGATCGTTTTCAAGATCAAACAACTCTTCGACCGGATCCATTTCTTCGTTGCTGTACCACCAGTAAGTGTATTTGTGTTGCCGTGTGATGCAGGTCAAACTGCGTGTGGGCATCCGACCGTAAACATTTATAAAGGCCAGTTGTTCGTGGCCACCTTCGGTTGGATCTTCCAGCAATCCGAGTAGGCTTTTTCCATCCATGTTTTCTGGGACGGGTAAACCGGCCAGTTCGAGAATCGTGGGTGCAAAGTCGATATTGCCTGTCAGGCGATCGCACCGAAGTTGCTTGCCGTTCAACGGACTGTCAGGTGCGTAAATCATCAATGGGACGCGAGAAGATTCTTCCATCGGAAGAACTTTTGAACCATAGCCGTGCGAGCCACAGATGTATCCGTTGTCGCTAGTGTAAAACACGACCGTATTACCGGTAACGCCCTGAGCTTCCAGTTCATCCCGGATCATCCCCACCGCCACATCAATACCGTAAACCTGCTGATGGTATTTTCTCATCTCGCCGTCGTAGTCGGTGTCATAACGCCATTCGGAAAACCGCGGGTATTGTCGTCCAGATTTACTTTGCGGCGAAAGGTGCTCACCAAACTCACGCCCAAAATTAGCAGGCTTGGTAAATTTCTTGCCTTCGTAGATATGATCGAAGCGTGGGTCCGGAATCGCCGGTTTGTGTGGAGCTTTGAAGCTGATCGACAAGCAAAACGGTTTGTTCTGCGCGACCGATTCGCGGATTACATCTTGTCCGAACGCACCATAGGCAAGTGTCGAGTGTGGATATTGCTTGGCATACTTACGTATCGATTTGTTTTTGGCTGTCTTAAAATCGGTTTGGCCAGGCGAGCCACCCCAGAAATCGAAATCATCTCGGCAAATTCCTTTGCCTTGTACTTCCATGCCAAATTTGCCGGCAAACGCCGTAAGGTAACCCGACTCTCGCAACAGTATTGGATACGATTTTGCCCAAACCTCAGGCCGCATTTTGCCGTGAAGAAAATTGCAACCGGTTTTGTACTCGTACATACCGGTAAAAACATTCGAGCGACTGGCCATGCAAATCGCAGTCGTATTGTAATGTTTGTCAAACGCTACGCCGTCTCGGGCAAGCTGGTCCATATTGGGCGTTTGAACGTCCGGGTTTCCATAGCAATTCACCGAATAAGTTGACTGGTCATCGGCAAACAGAAACACGATATTCGGTCGAGGATCTTTGGCGTCCTCGATTTGCAGTCCGGGTTCTCCCGCTGATGTCGTTTGACTAAAAGAGCTCAGGAAAAAGATTCCAAGGACAAATAGCGGTGTGGCGATCGTTCGCATTACATCTCACATGGTTGAACTAGCTACAAAGTGGTCGCGAAGGGGGATGGTTTGCGGCCTTGAGTACAGGGTTTTACTACATCTTAACTATTCCATCGATAACATTCTTCAACCTTTTGAAAAGTGGAATCAAAATACCTCTGATTTTCCCCTTCGGTCACTGTCGCTGACATCAAATTTCCCTGAGGCGATGCAGTAATCAAACTGGTTTGAAAGAATAGCGTTGGCGAAACGGTAACGTCACCAGAAAGATCACAATGGCGGCAATCGAGCTGAGGATTAACGCTAACAAAAGTAAAGCGAAAATCGGAGCCATAATTTCCATCACGGCAGGCAGTAGACTCTCAGTATTACCTGTCAGCCAATAACGCAAGACCACGACAGCCATCACCGCAGGCACCACGATCGCGCTCAACAGCAAAACACCACGCTTGGCACCGTCGTAGTCGCTACGGCTAGGAGCCATATGAGTTCCGACACACAGCACGAGATAAATGAACAGCCAAAATCTTCCGGTAAACATATTTGTCCACTGGCAAACACCAGCCAGGATCGTTGTTGTCCCGTCTAACGTCAGCTTCAAAATCGTCTGGTCTGCACTTCGTTCTTGAAAAACGGAGGCAGCATCTTTCAAGACATCGAAGTAAAACAACAACAGCAAAAGGAACAATCCCAACGTTCCCCCGATTAGTGGTGCGATCCCAATAAAGACGTTACCAACCTCTTCGAACCAGTTTTTCTTCCACGAATGTCTGACATAGCCCAGCCGACCTGTTTTGAGATCCGGTTCGAACAGTTGCATCTCAATAATCTTGTGTCGAAACACCTTACACATCACCGCATGGCTCAGTTCATGCAACGGAGTTCCCAACCAGCCCGTCCACAAGACGACCTTCCAGCCAAAGCGCTCCGCCAATCGAATCTGAACAAAAATCTCCAGTCGGTGAACAAGAAACGTAAACAGGAACAGAGGCAGGAAAACTCCGGCAATCAACCCCAGCGACAGCATCCCGGTTTCCACAATGCTCAAACCGATCAAGTAAGATGTGTCCACAAATTCCTGACCTTCTGGCCCAAGGGGGTGCCTGTTCGCTGCCGATTTGGTTTGCTACGCTTTTCAATTAACCGTTATCGTAAACCAACGATGCTCGATTTCGAAACCCAGAATCTCAAAAGCAGAAATGTCGCGAGCGTTTTGAGCCTGTATCGACTTCCCCTTACCTGACCCCGCTTTCCAAATGAATCAGCTTCCTAAAGTTAGACCGCATCGCAGCGATTTGAAACCAGGCGAATGCTTGTGTGATTATTGTAATGCCAAATGCTGCCGCTACTTTACCGTGTCTATCGAAGAGCCCGAAACGCGAGCCGATTTCGATATGATCCGTTGGTACCTCGTTCACGAACACACCACGATCTTTGTCGAAGAAGGACTGTGGTATCTATTGGTCCATGCCGTTTGCAAGAATCTACAAGAGGACAACCGGTGTGCAATTTATTCGACGCGCCCGAACATTTGCCGAGAATATAGCACTGATAATTGTGAGTACGACGATGACTACACTTACGAGCAGTATTTTGAGACGGCTGAGCAAATGTCGGAATATATGGAAGCAAGGTTTGCTACAAAGCCCACCGGCGCCAGTTTTCGCTCACCCAAACCAGAACTGTTTCCGATTCTGAATCAAAACGGTTAGATTTTGTGAGCGACAGGCCGCTAGCCGTCGGTTCGTTGCCTTGGGATACCGGCGGCGCCTTGCCGCTCACGATCAAGTACAACCACCACTCAACGAAATAAAAAGAGCCAATCTGGAACCTCAAACCATGTCTCAAATTATCAAGCCGAGAACGCTTAAGGGCTTTCGTGACTTTTTGCCTGCAGCAATGATGCCTCGCGAAGCACTCATTGACACAGCGAAATCGGTTTATCGTTCGTATGGATTTTCTCCAATCGATACACCCGTCTTGGAACTGTGCGAGATACTGACCGGCAAGGGCAGCGATGAAACGGACAAGCAAATGTACCAGTTTCACGATCAAGGCAAGCGACACGTCGGCATGCGGTTCGATTTGACCGTTCCTTTGGCTCGCTTTGTTGCCCAGCACCAAAACGATCTGGGAATGCCATTCAAGCGCTATCACGTTGGAAAAGTTTGGCGTGGGGAAGCGCCGCAGGCAGGTCGCTACCGAGAGTTTATGCAATGTGATTTCGATACGATCGGTACCACCTCGATCGCCAGTGATATCGAAACGGGCATGGTCATAAACGACTTGATGCGGGCGATCGGATTCGAGCGGTTTCAGGTCCGCGTGAATAATCGCAAAGTTCTCAATGGCTTGTTGGAAAAATTCGGTCTAGCCGAATGCAGCGTGCCTGTTCTGCGAGCGATCGATAAACTGGACAAGATCGGGCGAGAAAAAGTCTGTGCGGAAATCCAAGCGAACACCGACGCAAGCGAAACGCAAACCGCCGAAATCCTGCAACTGACCGAGATGTCTGGCAGCAATGATGAAATCCTCAATCAGTTGGAGCCGGTCTGCGCTGGCAACGAACTTGCCGAGACGGGACTGGCGGAGCTTCGTCAGTTGGTGGACGCGATGCAGGCCGTAAACATCTCTGATGACAATTTAAAATTGGATGTCGCGATTGCACGTGGTTTGGACTATTACACCGGAACGATTTTTGAAACGATTCTGGGAGACTACCCGGAAATCGGCAGTGTCTGTTCGGGGGGGCGTTACGACAATCTGGCGCAGCTTTACACCAAACAGCAACTGCCCGGTGTCGGAGCTTCGTTGGGCTTGGATCGTTTGTTGGCTGCAATGGACAAACTGGAAATGTTGCCAGCCAATAGTACACCCGCCGACGTTTTGATCGTTCAGTTCTCAAAAGAGGGACTAAACGATTACTTAAGTATCGCGTCCGGTCTGCGATCTGAGGGCGTGAAAGTCGAGTTGTACCCGGACGCAAAAAAATTGGGCAAGCAATTCCAATACGCCGACCGGCGAGGATTCAAAGCGGTGGTCGTAGCGGGCGAGGACGAACTGGCCGCAGACAAAGTCACCGTCAAGATGCTGGAAAAAGGTGAACAGTTCGAAGTCGAATACTCGCACGGCAACGCTGTTGAGTTAGCAAACTGGTTAAAGGACAAGCTCGACTTAGGCTAACCGCTTTGGCCAATGGCACTCACTTTAGACGCGAAGCGTCCGTATGGTAGGACGAAGCTGTTTCCTCGCTGACGCGTCGGGTTTCCAATTGCGCTGGTGCATCGGCGTAAAGTTAGGCTTTCATCGCTTTGACATAGACATCTCCGCCGATGATTTGAGTCGAAACGATTCTGAATTTACTTCCCGCTTCGATCGTTTCGCTTCCGTTTCCTAAAACGGGCGATAGTGCATTCGTTCCGCCGATCATTTTTGGCCCCATGAAAATATGCAATTCGTCGATCTGTCCCAGTTCTCTCAAGCTGCCCAACAATTCACCACCGCCTTCGACCAGAACGTTCGTCGCCGCATGCTCTTCAACCGCTCTGCGGAGGAACTCAAGCAATCTTTGGTTTCTGTCTTTCAATGAAGATTGGAAAATGTTGATACCCTGTTCGATCAGATCGCGAACTTTTTCGAAGTTGCAATCGGTCGTCGTCAAAACATCGACTGGAACTTTGCCTGCCGTTTTTGCTAACTGACAATCGGTCGGCATCCGCAATTGAGAGTCAACAACCATTCGTCTTGCAACACGCAGTCCCGGTGGGCGGGCGTCCAACATCGGGTCATCCGCAAGAACGGTACCCGAACCAACCAGAACTCCGTCGACTCGGCCGCGAATCGCATGAACGACCTCGCGTGACTCGGGCGATGAGATCCATTTACTGTCTCCGGTCCCGGTTGCGATTCGCCCGTCCAACGTGATCGCGTATTTTGCAATGATCCAGGGCAGCCCCGTTTTGATCCGTTTGAGATAGGGCGCAGACAGCAATCGAGCTTGGTCCTCCAGCAAGCCCACGGTCACGTTAACACCAGCAGCACGCAATTTTTCAACCCCTTGCCCGGCGACTTTTTCAAACGGATCGACTTGAGCCACATGAACCGTTCCGATCTCTGCTTTGATCAAAGCATCGGCACAGGGACCTGTCTTTCCCGTATGCGAACAGGGCTCTAAGGTCACAAAGGCGGTCGCACCTTTTACGTCGGTGCCGGAAGAGTTGGCTTGGGCAAGCGCGTTGGCCTCGGCATGAGGCCCGCCGAATTTTTCGTGAAAGCCCTCAGCGATTAAGACTTCATCACGAACTAAAACGCAACCCACCATCGGATTCGGCTCAACACTCCCTTGCCCTTTTCTGGCAAGATCAATCGCTCGTTGCATCCACTGAAAATCATTTTCAGAGTGGGTCAAGTCAAATTCTCCAGAAGTCCATCACTATCGCCGAACTCATTTACCGGCGCGCCCATCACGTCCAGCATGCTTCGGTAAAGGTTGGTCAGTTGAGTACCACGGCGGTAGCTCAAGTGTCTGCCTGTGGTGATATTTCCGCCACCACTTCCTGCCAGTGCGATCGGCAATTCATGATGGGCGTGGGTATTTCCATCGGCGATACCGCTTCCATACATGATCATGCAATTGTCCAACAAGGTACCATTGCCCTCTGGAATCGCATCCAGCTTTCGCAACAGGTAAGAGAACAGCTCAGCGTGATAGACGTTAATCTTGGAAACGCTTTCCTGTTTTTTCCGCGAGTTTCCGTGATGCGAGAGATCATGGTGCCCCTCGCGAATACTTAGATTTCGGTACGAACGATTGCTTCCCGCATTGGCGTACATCAATGTGGCGACACGAGTCGAATCGGTTTGGAATGCAAGTACCAACATGTCGAACAACAGTTTGAGATGGTCTTCGTACTTACGCGGAACACCTTCGGGGCGAGGAAAGTCCGGCACGCCCTCTTCAGGACGGTCCAAAAGTTCAGTCGCGTGCAAGCGACGCTCGATATCTCGAACTGCGTAAAGGTACTCGTCCAGCTTTCTACGATCAGCGGCGCCTAATTTTTGATGTAAACGTTTCGCGTCTTCGTTGGCGTAGTCCAAGATGCTTCTTTGTCGGCGCGAGTTTGCGCTTTTGGCTTGTCTTGCTTCCGCGTGATTGTCGACTCCGAACAGCCGTTCGAAAACTGCACGAGGATTGATCTCTTTTGAGATCGGGGCGGTGTCAGTTCGCCAGGAAATGTTTGACGTGTAAAGACAGCTATACCCCGAATCGCAACGACCGGCGGGTGCACTGGCCTCGGTGCCCATTTCCAGTGAAGCAAGCTTGGTCAAGTTTCCGATTTTTGCCGCAGCGATTTGATCGACCGACGGGCCGTTTCGAATATTGGTTCCCGAAGTCTTTCTTGGATGGGCGCCGGTCAAAAACGCAGCAACACTTCGAGCGTGATCGCCGCCGCCGTCGCCATGGGCACGAGCTCCGTTCAGCGAAAGTCCGCTCAATACATTTATCTTTGATTTGAACTCAGCCAGCGGCTCGAGGATCGGGGTAAGTTGATAATTGTTGCCCTTTGCGTCTGGCGTCCAATCGGCCATGTGCATTCCGTTTGGAACATACAGAAACGCCATCCGCACAGGTGGCCCTACCGTGGGACCGACAGCAGGGCTGGCCAACAGACGTGGCCCAGGCAACATACACTCCATCCACGGAAGCGCGATGGCGGTGCCCAAACCACGTAAAAGTGTGCGCCGGGATATTTGATTCTTGCTCATTGCTTAATCTTCTTTCGACTCCGGTACTTGAACGGTTCACTTTCGGCGACCGCAATAATGAATTCGGAGATTCGATAATCTTGTTGACTTGCTTGTTCAATTATTTTGTCGACTGCGCATTGATCGGAATAGGTAAGCCCTCGACCAAGTGCATAAATCAACATTTTTTCCGTGATACACATAAGAAACTGATCACGGAGATCGGTTTGCAAAGCGGCTTGGAGCTGTGCAGCTCCATCGAACTTGGTTCCGTCGGGTAGCGAGGCGGACGTGTCGATCGGCTCTCCCTCGTCGCGATCTCGCCAACGTCCAACCGCATCGAAATTCTCTAATGCGAACCCAAGCTGGTCCATCTTTTGATGGCACGATGCACAATTCGGATCGGTACGATGTTGCTCCATCCGCTCACGAAGTGACCCTCCCAACTCTTCTTGCGATTTCAAAGGGGCTGCATCTGGCAAAGCGGGCGGAGCCTCTTCACCCAACAGGTTTTCCATTATCCACTTACCCCGTTTGACTGGCGAGGTGCGATTCGGGTTGGAGGTCAGGGTTAATATACTGGCTTGCGTAAGGATTCCACCACGACGCGAACCGGTCAGGCTCACCTTACGAAATTGAGGCCCGCTGACTCCTTGGATACCATAGTGTCCGGCCAAGCGTTCGTTTAGGAAACTGTGATCGGAATCAAGTAGTTCCAGAATGCTCCCATCTCTTCGAAGTAGATCGGCGAAAACCATTTTGGTTTCGGTCGCCATGTCGGCAAGCATTTCTTCGTTGCAGCCAGGAAACAAGTCAGCGTCCGGTTCCAGTTGTTTCAAGACTCGTAGCTGCAGCCACTGTTCGGCAAAGTTCTCAACAATCGAATTCGCTTTGGGACTGGCCAACATGCGGCGAACCTGTGCCCGATACAACTCGCGATCGTCGAGCGTACGTTTTCCGGCCGCGACAAATAGTTCTTCATCGGGCATGCTGCTCCACAAGTAATAGGACAGCGACGTAGCAAGTTCGAACTGAGGCAGCTCGTACGGTTGCCCATTGGGTGGTGGAGGTGTTTCGACTTTGTATAGAAAGTTTGGCGAAACCAGGGCCGCCTGCAAAGCGAATTTCAATCCGTTTTCAAATGTTTCACCGTCGTCGCGAGCTTGTTGATACAGTTTGTGAATTCGTCCTACTTCGTCTGAAGTTGCACGTCGGCGGAAGGCTCGGTTGGCGAAGTGCCGTATGATTTCGCTTGCGGCTTTCCGCTCTGTTTTTTCTTTGCCTGGTTTTGCGACAAAGATCTTTCGGTGAGATTCGGGGAGTTCGATATCGACACCTATGGGGCCTTTAATATTGACACTACAGATATTCAAGTTTCGATCCCGATCGTTCAAGCGAGCTTTGGGATTGTAATAATCGTTGGTGAAAGTTAGTTGAAGATTCTGTTTTCCTGCTTTCTCTACAGTAAAACGAAATTCGTGAGTCGAAGGTTTGCGGAATTCAGAATGCACATCGGCAATTTGTTGCTGTTGATCGTTAAGGGAAATTGCCATTCTCGCCGGTTCGTCTCCGGCCTGATCTCCGAATGCTTCGACGCTGACGTGGTAGGTGCCGGGTTGGAAATGAATGGGGGTTGCCATCGTTCCTGTCTGACTCAACAAATGGAACTCGTCCTGATAGTGCGAGCCTGGAATGGTCGGGAAATCGGCTCCCACTAATTGTTCATCGACTTTTAGGGTCGACGGGTCTACGATCGCCTCTTCGAGAATCTGTTCGGCGGCAGCAAGGTACTTTTCCATCAGAATCGGCGGCAGAGACAATACATCGCCAATGTTATCAAAACCATATCCGACATCGTCGCCGGGAAAATCGGCCGCAGGCTCGAAATCGATACCTGTTAGATCGCGAATTGTGTTTCGATACTCGGTTCGGTTCAATCGCCGAATGGTTACTGTTCCCGGAAGGGTGTTCTTGCAATCAAGATTGTTGATCAACTCATCGATCCACTCGACAATCTTTTGATGGTCCTGATCTCGCAGGGGTTCGGCGTCTTCGGGCGGCATCTGCTTTTTTGAAACCCGGCGAAGAACGTTTTGCCATTCGATGCGGCTATCCAGAATTTTAGAAACATCGGTGAACGGCTCGAGATCAAAACCGGCATCTGAATCTTCACCCCAGTGGCACTCGGCACAGGAGTTCTCTAGCAGCGGACGGATCTCATTGGTAAAGACTTTCTGCGATTGCCTTAGATCCTCAGTAACTTGTGCTTGTTCAGACTTGTCCTGTTCCTGTGCGACAAGAAGCTTACTCTGGTAAAGCGGAAAGGCGACCGCGCAAAACACAAGAACTGCCCGCAAGAGATAAACGTGTTTTAGTCTGATGATCATGCTCTTTATTTTAGCCCATGGATAAAAATCGTGGACTTGGAATGCTCGAAGTTGCGTGTCTTTGAGTTGGTCGCTTTACGAAACGTTCATAGTTTTGCTGAAGTGAATTTTGTCTAAGTTCAGCAATGAAGGAACGATTCTGCCTTTTTAAGACTCGCAGGTTGGGCTAACAAATTCTTGGTTTTCAGGCCGGTAAGCGTGTAAATTGCTCAAATTATTGGGGTTTTAGGGGATTTTAAGGGGTTTTGTTCGTGTTTTCCTGAGAAAATAACCGTTTTAGGCTGTATTTACCTGCCAATACGGTTGTATTTTTAGGGGTACGAATTCTAATTTTCGCGTTCCTCACGTGGAATCCTTCGTTTCACTAGTTTACGACAAAACTCACCTTTAGGGAGTATTTACCAAAATGGCAAAAAAGACGGGGCCTAAGCCGCCAACAAAATCGGAAATTCTTAACAACATCGCAGATGCAACAGAATTGACTAAGAAGCAAATCGCAGCTGTTTTCGAAGCACTGACTGCTGAAATCGAGGCTAACATTGCCAAGAAGGGCAGTGCGGGTCAGTTCACCATCCCGGGTCTGTGCAAAATCGTCGTTAAGGACCGTCCTGCACTTCCCAAGCGTGAAGTTCGCAACCCTGGAACGGGTGAAATGGTTTGGGCAAAGCCACGACCTGCAAGCAAGCAAGTCAAGGTTCGTCCACTTAAGGGTTTGAAGGACATGGTTCTTTAAGAATCCTTGACCAGACAAATTCAAAACAAAAAACCGTCGTTGTCCGCAACGGCGGTTTTTTTTGTGCGCAAGTTGGTTGTCTGGTAGAAGTGAGCGACGTCTGCAAGGAAACAGGTGCAAAAGGAATTCTGGCGAATCCCACTACGAATTCGTTGCTTGCTTACGCTGCCGGTTATTATTGAGGATGTTTGTTTTCAACTCGTGATATTGCTTGCGCTTTTAAAAATCGTGACAATGTTATCGTTCAATTGTCCAAGTTCCTACTTCTTCACTGGTGCCCTATGAAGTCGACTCCGATCGCTTTGCTGTCTTATGCTGTTGTTGTTTTGCTAATTGGATTAGCTTCGACTGGGTGCGACGTTCAATACGCTGATGGAAGTACAGAGTCGGATCGAAAAAAGGCTGAGGCGGAGTCGAGTGACGAGGAAGGTGACGAAAGGGAAAAACGCGGATATCTGCAGCAAGCGCAGGATCTGCTCGACAAAGCGAAAGGTGCTGGACAGGAAACAGTTTCTGAAGCGGGCGAATGGATCAACGACACCGTAGGCAGTGCTGGCGATGCCGCAGAAGGTCTCGGGCAAAATGTTTCTGAGCTTTATGAATCGTTACGAGACCGAGGAATGACCTCCGCTCGAGACGCACAGCAATGGGTTCAAGAGGATTTCCAAAACATGTATTCGTTCGAGTACAAAATCTTGCCCAAAACGGAGGTTGCTGATGGGAATCTGGAATCGACTTTAAACGAGCTTGGTCGTGAACGGTGGGATTGCTTTGAAGTCGATGAAGCGGCCTTCTACTTTAAACGTCAGAAGAAGAGTTACTTGAGAAACGTTCCAGTAAAAGACCTGTTGAGATTCCTGCCCATGGGTGTTGGGGAAGGTGAATAACGGAGCGAGTTAAAACCGCAAGTAAGTCAAACTCGCTGAGTCCACTTTGGGTCTTTGTACTTCTTGCTCAACTGCTGCGTTAACTCGCGAGGCCATTGGGCGCCAGTATCGTCTTTGACAGGAGTCGCCTGCCATTCATTGGCGATCGCGATTTTTAACTGTTCTGAATCGACCGGCAGCAGCCCAATGAAATCGTTGTGGCTTCTGTTTTCACGGTAGTCCGGTTGTCGCTCCGGCATGTTCAGACAATCAGCGATTTTCTGGACCGGCATGTCGATCAAAATCGTACCGTGATACAGCAGGAATTCTCGTTTGCAACGTAAAGCGTTTCCAGAGAACTTCTTGCCCGCGTAAACCAGATCGCAAGTTCCATGCATCGTTACATCCAGATTCAGACTTTTGATTGCACTCAGCATTTTTCCGATGACAAACTTGTGTGCAACATCCAGCATCCGCAGCTCTGGGCGCTGTTGATAACTTAAAAGCAATGAATACAGCAGGCATCCTTTCCCTGCGACGACAGTGGCTCCGCCGCTACACCGCCGCAAAACAGGAATACCGTTTTGAGCACAATGGTCATGGTTGACTTCGACTCCGAACTTGGAGCCCCGGCCAAGGATCACAATCGTTTGCGGACTTTCCCAAAACCTCAACACCTCCGCCGATTGCGGAGCGGACTCGGCATGGTCCAAAAGCGCTTCTTCAAGAGCCAGATTCTCGGCAGGCGTTGGCAAAGTGAGATCAAGAAGTTCCATTAATTGGTTCAGATGAGATGCAGTTTGTTGATTCAGTTGGTGGGGCTCGATACGGAAAACAAAATTGTTTTACGAGACGATTCCGGAAACGGTAGTTTGTAGCGATTAGACAAACTTGTGTTTTAAGTGGTTAGCACTTTGTCATTTGCGGCATGTCAGAAGATTAACATCCGGGGCAATACACCCGGAAATTGCCCGCGTTGGCTGGTTGTAACATAAAACGATGGCAAATCGGACGGTGAGTTACTAGCAATGATAGCCGTATCGTTTGCAAATCGCCGGCAAATTCGGCAAACTCGTTATTAGTGGAAATATTTCGCCAGCCAGTTCTCAACGAAAGCGAGTGTCCGGCGGTTTATTCAACTAAGCTATCGATAGACCATTTTTTTCCGCGTTAACGTTTGCAAGCGAGCCGCGCGGTTAGATCGCAAGGAACACACTATGAGATTTAAACGATTGTTGATGGCAGCAAGCGGCTTGGCGGCTTTTTTGACTGCATTGAACTCTCCAACGATCGCGCAAGAAGTTTGCGTTGAATACCATTTGGTGCCACGAACGGTTTACGAAGACAAATCGGTAACTCGCTACCGTGACGTGATTGAGACGGTATACGAAACCAAAGAAGAAACCGATTATGTTCCGGTCTACACTACCGAGAAGCGCGAACGTGTTCACGTTTCGTATAAGCCCGTAAAAAAGACGACGATGCGAGAAGAAGAGTACACGGTTTACAAGCCGGTTACCGAGACTCGTTTCCGCGAAGAGACCTACGAAGAAACGGAATACGAAACCGTTACTGAAATGCGAAAAGAAAAAGTCATCGTGGAAAAACCGGTGACCGAAACTCGCTTCCGGGAGGAAACCGTTCTTGTCCGAAAGCCGGTTCGTAAAACGGAGATGAAAAGTCGAATCGTAACAACGTTTCGTCCTGTTCAAACTGTCGAGACCGACTACGTTCCCGGCGCACTGCTGACGAATCAAGTAGGCTCTGAGTTTGATCGTGCAAGGTTGAACTGGTTGAATCGTGGATATTATTGGGACGCTAATGAAGGTCGTTACATCTTTCGGCGCCGAGGGCTTCACTGGACCCGGTCTCCCCAGACAACGCAAACTCCAGTTTTGATCGCTCAGCCCAGAGAGGCAACCGCTTACGTTCCAGAAACGAAACGAGAGGAAACTCCTGTTGAGATACTTGACTACGAAGAACTGATCGAAGTCCGCAAGGTTCCTGTCGAAGTTAAGGGAACTCAAGAGACAATCGAATACCGAGACGTTCCGGTCCAAGTCGAAAAACCGATCAAGCGAACCAAGACCCGACGTATTCCCTACGAGGAGACTCGCTACGAGAAAACGGTTAAGGTGCGACAGGTTCCTGTCGAATCAATGACTTACGAAAAAGTCGAGCGGATCGAGCCTTATGAAAAAACGTCTGCCAAATGGGTAGCCAAGACTCGTGAAGTCAAAGTTCCCCGTCAAGTCACACGGAGTGTTCCTTATCAGACAACAGAACGAGTCGCTAAAACCGTGATGATGAAAGTGCCTGTAGATCAGTTCGGCAATATTCTGGGGCCAGCAGTTCCTGTCAGCGAAACCAGTGTGGCGAGAGCTTACGACCGTTCCGCGACTACATCACCAAGGCAAATTGAATCAAGCGGCCCGAGTGTACTTGAACGAACCGAAACGGCTCCCAAGTCGACCAGCAACGCGCTAAGAGAAACCAGTGGTCGTCAGGTGATTCAATACGGGTCGCCCCGCGTTCGTGAGCCGGCAAAGCAGACTCCCGTCGACTCGATCATTGTTCCGGAAACGATTCCGACCTATCAAAACGCTCAAACTTCTTTGATCGAGATTCGTCGTCGACCGAAAAGTTTGGAGGAAACTTCTGGTACTACAGGGGCGGACTCAACTCCTAGGTCCGGAGCTCCTGTCCGCAAGCAGCCAATTCGAATTCTGGGTGAGTACGAAGAGTTAGGATTAGAAAACAGCGAACCGGGAAAATCAGGTGACATTGAGATCCTTGATGTGCCACCGGCACCCGCAGTTGACACCCCCAAAATCGAAGCGGTCGACGATTTAGACAAACCGCTCGAAAAGATAGCCGATCCCGACTTGGGTATTTAAAGCGAACTTCGGTTTGGTTAGGTCTGCCATGGTTGGCAAACCGTTTGGAGAGATTTAAAATCATGTCCCTCTTTAGACGATGATGCATTTCCGTTCGCATCGTGATCGGTTCCAACATTGCGGCCAAGCTTGGCCACTAACCAGAAAGTTCCTATGTCCTCAATTATCGACGGTCTCTTGTTTTCATGGCAAAAGAACTCTAACTATGCTGCCAGGCTTGTTGCTGATTTGAGCGACGAGCAAATGATGCTGCAGCCAGCTCCCGAAGGAAAGGCGGCCGCAAATCATCCGGCTTGGGTTCTCAGTCATTTGAACGTGTACCTGCCCGTGATTGCCAGTGTGATTAAGGGGGAGTTGTTCGAAGACCCCAAAAGCAACCAGTTCGGCATGGATTCCAAACCAGAATCTGACCCATCTATCTACGCCTCCAAAGACGAATTGATTAACGAGTTCGTTGCCGGACACGAAAACGTAACCAAAGTGCTCAAGGAAGCGGGCCCCGGTTGCTTGGAGAAAGAAGTCGTGCTGGAGCGTTGGCAAGCTGTTTTCCCGACCGCTGCCGTTGCCCTGCCCTACCTGATGCTGTTGCACGAGAATGGTCACCTTGGCCAAGTAAGTGCATGGCGGCGTATCCAGGGAATGCCAAGTGTGTAACTTAAACGTCATTAAAAGTTAGCGCATTCACTGCAAAATAGAATCTTGAGCGGTATAACAGTTGCCTGCTCGTCCTCGTCCGATTTTGGGAGTCTGGAGTCCACTATGTTCAAAGTTCTGTTTGCGATTCTGTTTTTCGTTTTCACGAATCCAGTTTGGGCCGCACCCCAAGACACCGATGTACTGGCCAAAGTCCGCCCGAGCTACAAGCCTCAAGTAGGCCAAGCTCACAGCGATTTCGTTTTGCCTTCGATCGAAGACGGGTCAAATATTCAACTTTCAGATTATCGTGGCAAGAAAGTTCTCCTGCTACACTTTGCATCTTGGTGAGCTGGGTGCCGTAAAATCATCCCCGTGTGGGATGCAAAGACCAAGCAACTGGTTGCCGATGGAAAATTGGCGGTCATCGGAATCGTTCAAGAGCAACACGCTGAACGAGCTCGATTGTACAAACAGTGGCGCCAATATGAATTTCCAATTGCTCAGGACGCAGTTACTCAACTTGGGCTGGCGGTCGTGCCAGTGCCGATTTTGATCGACGAGCATGGTATCGTGATGAGCACTCGTCCGCAGCCCAATAAAATAGGCGCATTGGTTGCACAGAAATCGGCCCCGCCGGGGACGCCAGCTCCAAAACTCACAGCCGATCATCGCGATCAGATCCTGGCCGGAAGAGAAGCGTCCCTTCAAGCCGGCGGACAGTCAGTATGTGTATTGGGTGACGCCTATTTGGATGCGGCCAATGCTGGCGATGAACCTGCTGCAAACATCGGCCATGCGATCGAGGCTTATCAGTCGTTCCTGAAGAACAATGCGAAATCAAAACTTGAAGGTCATGTTCATTTTCGTTTAGGCGTTGCTTACCGAATGCGATTTGATCAGGCCTCATCCGAAGAGCAGGATCCCAATGATTTTACACTGGCTGCGAAACATTGGTCTTTGGCACTGGCAGTCAATCCAAACCAGTACATTTGGCGACGTCGTATTCAGCAGTATGGTCCACGGTTGGACAAGCCTTATCCGTTTTACGATTGGGTGCCCACGGCTCTCAAAGAAATCGAGGCGCGTGGTGAAACTCCGGTAGAACAAACCGTCGCGCTTGCGGGGGCAGAGAAGGCTCGACCGGACCGGCGATTCAAAGCTAATCCCGAGCAAGCTGCCAATCCTGACCCGGATGCCAGAATCGAACTGGATTCCGAGATGGTCAGAATCCATCCCACGGCAGTCCCTCAATCTATCTCGCCTGGAAAGGCGGTCCGGGTCCATTTGCGCCTAGATCCGCTTACTGCAATGTGGAATAACGAATCAGAAGATATGATCGTGTGGATCGAACCCTCTGAATTCGGTACGTTAACCCAGTCTCATTGGTCGGTGCCCAACCCGAAAACGGCTGAATCAGCCGAGACTCGGAATATCGAATTTGAATTCAAAACGGGTCGATCGGCGAAAACCTCCTTTGAGTTAGAAGGTTACGCGCTGTACTACATCTGCCAACAAAAAGATGGGCAATGCCTGTATCGCCGGCAAAATTTCACGATTCCCATTACGATCGACAGCGCCACTCGATAGCCTTTTTTTCGTCGTGGTAAGGGCAGGTGAAATGGATTCAGAATTCTTCGCTTGGCTTGATAGATTTAGCAAAATAGAGCATGTCGCGAGATGATCTCATTTGGTTCTCTGCTGCTTTAAGGGCAGACTGATGAAGCGCGTAATTTTAGGCTCAAAATTTAGCCTTCAGGGCCGTTTTAGGCAGTTGGTGGGGAAGACAATTATATTTGGTCAAATTGGGAAAGAAGTTCCTTTGAGCCGTTGAACGGAATGGGCTAAGCAGGATAATAGCCGCCAAGTTAACTATTTCTTGGTGCTTACCAGAGGAGACCCTAAAATGCACCGTTTTGTACTACCGCTGATTTTGATCGGCTCATTTGTTTTCGTGTCTGACGCTGACGCTCAACTTTTTAAGAATTTGAGAGGAAAGAAAGACAATTGCTGTGATCCTTGCTGTGCACCAGCACCGGCACCGGCTCCAGCTCCTTGCTGTGCACCAGCTCCAAAGCCTTGTTGCGCACCAGCTCCAAAGCCTTG
>CAZDBA010000037.1:12089-16431 GCA_964503615.1 uncultured Pirellulaceae bacterium | reverse complement strand
GCACCAGCTCCAAAGCCTTGTTGCGCACCAGCTCCAAAGCCTTGCTGTGCACCAGCACCCGCACCAGCTCCTTGCTGTGCATCAGCTCCAGCTCCAGCTCCAGCACCTTGCTGCGCTCCAGCACCTACACCCGCTCCTTGCTGTGCATCTACTCCAGTTGTAAGTGCTCCTGTTGTTGTAAGTGCTCCAGTTATGGCACCGACACCTGTTGTTGTTTCTGCTCCAGCACCTGCACCAGCTCCAGCTCCTTGCTGTGCACCAGCTCCAGCTCCAGCACCTGTTTGTTGCGCTCCGGCACCTGCACCTGCACCAGCTCCTTGCTGTGCACCGGCACCTGCTCCAGCACCAGTTTGTTGCGCTCCAGCACCGGCACCTGCTCCAGCACCAGTTTGCTGTGCTACACCAGCACCAGCACCTTGTGCAACAGCTTGTCCTGTTGCTGATCCTTGCGCGGCTCCAGCTAAGCGTCGAGTTCTTTCACGTTTGACTTCACGCCGAGCTAGCCGATAAGCTCGTTTGATTATCTCGCCGATTATCAATCGGCAAGATTCTAATATTCTCAAACGCGTTCGCTGAATCAATCAAGCGAACGCGTTTTTTTGTGCGCACTGGGTTCTAGCCTGCGTTTGAATAGCCTAAGTTAAACGGCTTGGCGAGCAGGACGCTTGCGAATTTGGAAAAGATATTGCAGCAAGCAGGAACACGATTTTGAAACGTAAACCGGGGCAACTTCGCCCAGTAAAAATAAAGCGGAAATTCACGCGTCCCTCTGCGGGCAGTGTTTTGTATCAGTGCGGTGATACGATCGTGCTGTGCACAGCCAGTATCGACAAAAAAGTTCCGCCGTGGATGGATGCTTCTGGTAAAGGATGGATCACTGCCGAGTACAACATGTTGCCTGGCAGTACCAGCCCGCGCAAACAGCGTGACCGCAAGAAAGTCGATGGTCGTACAACGGAAATTCAACGACTGATCGGACGTAGCTTGCGAGCCGTCGCGGACTTGGAAGCGTTGGGACCGCAATCAATCGTGGTCGACTGCGATGTTCTTCAGGCAGATGGCGGAACGCGAACGGCAAGTATCACTGGTGGTTTTATCGCCTTGGTCGACGCGATCGCTTCGATAAAAAAAGAACTGCCAGACCCCTCGGTTTATCCGCTTCGCGACAGCATCGCGGCGATAAGCGTCGGGATTGTGGATGGCAAAGCGGTTGCCGACCTTGATTATCCAATGGACTTTGCCGCAGAGGTTGATATGAATGTGGTCATGACCGGCACCGGCAACTTTGTCGAAGTCCAAGGGACTGGCGAGGAGTCAACGTTCACCGAAAAACAGCTTCAACAACTGCTCAAGCTGGGTAAATCTGGCATCGCTGAATTAACTGCTATCCAGAAAAAGGCGTTAGGTCGTACTTGGCCTTTTAAATAAAACGTTTCCAATTTATGTCGCACTAAGAGAATAACAATGAAACAGCTTTTCTTAATCGCAATCGTCGGCTCGTTAACTTTCTTTTCTGGCCTTTTTGTTACCGAATCGTTGTCCAACGGACAGGAGGCGTTGCCTGCGGAAGTGAAAACAGCGCTTCTGGAAATAACGGAGAAAGACGTTACGGGAACGATTGCGTTTTTGGCGTCTGATGCCTTGGCAGGCAGGCAGACTCCCTCCCCCGAATTGGATATCGCCGCCAGCTACATTGCGGCTCGATTCCGGGGAGCCGGTTTGGTCGGTGGTGCGAAAGGGCCCGACGGCACCGACAGTTTTTTTCAAATCCACGAAATTGCCACCACGTCCTACAATGCGGGGAAAATCTCGATTGCTGAAAACGGTACAGCACTGCAACACTTTGGCATGCTTGCTGCCGGCGCGGAGTCGTTTGAGTTCAATGGGAAATTGACTTTCGTCAATCAAACCGACAACTGGAAGCGAATGAACTTTAACGGTCCTGTTGTTCTAACTCCCAAAGCGATCAACGATCCTCGCGACCAATTCGAGATCATGTCTGCGTCCATAGGGATCCGGCAACGGGGTGCGACCGCGATCTTGATTCAGGCTGACGCTGACAGCCCGTTGGTAGCCCAAGCCCAAATGGGGCAATCTCCCAGCATCGTGAACCCAAGATTTACTTGGCCATCACCGACACTGGTTGTCTCCAAAATCCAAGCCAACGCGAACAGCCAATTCAAGATCTCTTTACCCGCACAGGTAACGGGGGCTTCGGCTGTAAAGAATGTGATTGGGGTTTTGCCCGGCAGTGACCCTGAGCTTTCCAAGCAGGCGATCATTATCTCAGCTCATCTGGATCACATTGGGCGAGCCGCCGGAGACGACACCGTAAACAACGGAGCGGATGATAACGCCTCTGGATGCACGGCAGTTTGTGAACTGGCCGATGCATATGGAGCGTTGCCGACTGCCCCCAAGCGTACCGTGATATTCATGACGTTTTGGGGCGAAGAAAAAGGATTACTTGGATCGCGTCATTATGTGAACCAACCCGAGTGGCCTTTGGAGAACACCGTCGCGAACATCAACATCGAAATGGTGGGTCGTCCCGAAGCCGGCGCGAGCGGCAAAGCATGGATGACCGGTTGGCACCAGTCTGACTTGGGGCAGCTTATGAACGAAGCGGCCATGAAAGTTGACATGCGCATTTTCGAACATCCCAAATTCAGCGCGATGCTTTATCGCCAAAGTGACAATGCTCCGTTTGTTGATAAGGGAGTCGTTGCCCACAGCTTTTCAGCCGGTTCTCTACATGCGGATTACCACCAACCGGGTGACCACTGGGAGAAACTGGATCTACGTCACATGACAAGCGTGATCCAAGGTCTGTTCGTTGGCTCGCTTCCAATGGCGAACGGTGAAGTTACACCTCGCCCGGCGGCAAACGCTGGCGGAAGATAATTAATAACAGAGCTCCGATTGAGGCGTAGTGTTACTTTGCCAAGCCAGCTCCCACGATGCAAATGTATTGAAATGCAGTCATCTTGATTGATTGGGAGGTTGGGTTTTATCACTTGTGTAGTTTGGGCTACGCAAATTGGGGCGCATTTGTTTGGTTTTTCGCCCAATCGTTGAAGGATGGTTACAGAAAAGCTAACCTGACTGTGGGATCTCCTCCGTCTTGACGGTCTGCCCCGGCTTTTCTGGTCTTTCCTCCAATCACGTTCTTCCAACGTTTAAAGTTTTCAGTCGGCACGAATTAGACGTCGTTTTACGCGCAAGTAAAATGGTCTTCTAAAGGGCTTTTGAAAACTCAGTCCCGTAATTTTGATGGACAATCGAAACAGATGATTTTTAATCCAGGTAAATCGAATCAATACAGACACTCCAACAGTGGGTTCACATTGGTGGAGCTGCTGGTTGTCGTCGCTATTATCGGGATCTTGGTTGGACTACTGTTACCCGCAGTTCAAACGGTTCGTGAATCGGCTCGCCGTACAACATGTTCCAACAATCTTCATCAGATTGGATTGGCAACACAGTTGTACCACGACGTGCAAAAGCAAATCCCGCCAAGTCGACCCAATGATGGGTTTTTGACTTGGCCTGTTTTCCTTTTGCCACACCTCGAAGAGGGGAACCTTTTCGATCTGTTTGACCTCAAGGCACGGTACTCTCGCCAGCCAACAAGGGCTGTGCAGACGATCTCGCCTGTATTCATTTGCCCCTCACGACGTTCCGGTACTCCGCTTAGCAATTCGGAAACAAATGGGGAGCAAGTTGGGTGTGTAGCTGACTACGCCGGTAACGCTGGCTCGTCCCGCTTCTTTCCGGGTGACGCTTGGGCCCAATTTGATGTGCCTACCGATGGCGTGATCAGTTCCGGCTTTGAACAAGACAACCCCATCGACAACGGTCGTCTGGTCAAGTCGCCGATCGGGCGTTACTCGTTTCGTGACGTTAATTCAGATGGTTTGACGAATACGATTTTCTTTGGCGAGAAAGCGGTCAGCTTTAAATTCGAACAGGAGCCCGGCGGTTGGGGAGATGGCTGTATCTATAATGGAGAAGAACCGGGTACGGCGATGCGTATCGGAGGTTTCGGCGTCGGCATTGCCAAGAATTCGGACATTCCTTCGCCAGGTCCCGGCGATACAGCTGTGTTTGGAAGCTACCACTCCTCGACGACGAACTTTGTCATGGGAGATGGTAGTGTGCAAACCTTATCGAACCAAACAGATGAGGATGTTCTGCGAAAACTATGCTCTCGTAACGATGGTGAGATCGTCTCGCTGAAAGACTGATTACTCTTTGAACATTTCTACATGCCTAACACGCAAACCTTTGATGGCACAAACAGTTTACTTTGTCGGTACTCACGCAGAAGTCGCGCATCACG
>CAZDBA010000037.1:5645-11989 GCA_964503615.1 uncultured Pirellulaceae bacterium | reverse complement strand
TTGATGGCACAAACAGTTTACTTTGTCGGTACTCACGCAGAAGTCGCGCATCACGCTGCGCCGATTGCTGAACGGATGCCGGTCGAGATTGCTTCGCCCCAAAAGGTAATCGAAAAAGCCAAACAAGGTGACTTGGCCATTTTCTACAGTGAGCACTTTGACAGGTTTCGAGACTGTGTTGTGCAGCTTAAGTCAAAAAACGTGGCCACGTTGTACATGATCGACGGCATTCTTGAGTGGCGAAACGCTTGGGAGAATCGGCAAGACGAACCGGCGTGTCCGTGGACAATGCGACCCGCGCTTGCCCATAAAGTCGCCTGTATTGGCCCCTCGCAACTGGCAATTTTGAACTCGTGGGGCAACGCGACGAAAACTGAGCTGGTTGGTGTACCCCGACTGGATGACTACGCACGGTCAGAGACCGGTCTAACAAACCCCAGTGACTTGCCGGTCAGCGCCACCGATGATTTTCGTCTTTTGATTATGAGTGCGAAATGTCCGGGCTTTACACCGGAGCAAATCAACAAAACAAAGACCAGTTTTTTACTGTTGAAAAAGTGGTTGCAAGACAATCCAACGATAAACGGTCGCCAGCTCAAAGTCGTTTGGCGATTGACCGGTGAGCTTGCTGAGGAAGTCTCGGTCGAGAATCGTTGTGATGACCTGAGCGGAATGGAGCTCAAGGAGATGTTGGTCGATATTGATGCGGTAATCACAACGCCATCGACGGCCATGTTAGAAGCGATGTTGCTGGACCGTCCCGTTGCACTTCTGGACTTTAACAATTCACCCCACTTGGTTCCTGCTGCTTGGCGAATTACAGCAGAGACTCAATTCACGGAAACAATTACAGAACTGGCCAGCCCTTCGCCAGCCAAACAGCAATTGCAAAAGTACTTGCTCAAGTCCGGTTTGCTCGAAACTGAAAATGCGACCGAGCGTTTTGTTGAATTGGTCAAGCGGATGTTGGTCATCGCCGATCTTGCCGAGGGCCAAAAATTGGAATTCCCTCCAAACATGTTGAAAGACCTGGTTGTAAATTCAACAAACGAGTTTGATCCAGCGACTTTGTTTCCCAAATTTTCCGAGTTTCAGGAAACAGATACCATCGAGTTGCAAACACAGTTAGCGCACTCAAGGCGTGAGATCAAACATTTGCACGGGGAGATCCAGCAGCTTCAATCGGAATTGAATCAAGCCCACGAGATTTTCCAGCAGATCGAGAAACACCCGATTGCAGGTCCGGTTGTCCGTATCCGTCAAAAGCTGATCGACTGGATGGCTCGATTCAAAAAGCCGAATACCACTGAACCCAAAATCTCCGAAACACTTTCGCGTCAAAATCGAAGTCGTTGAATTGATCCAAAAAGTTCCACAGTCTGAAACGCCAGCCTGTTTCGAAGCTTCCAACGCTTCGGACACAGTTCAGGTCCTATGCGCAGCGGATGAAAACTACGCGAAAAGTTTATGCGTTACGTTGCGGACGGCTGCAGAATCGTTGCGAGCAGGTCACCGATTAAAGGTCTTTCTCATCGATGGCGGAATCGTTGACAGCAGCTGGGAAAAGATCAAACAATCGCTTGCGGAGTTTGATGTTGAAATCCAGGTTGTTCAGCCATGTGCGGACCGAGTCAGCTCGCTGCTAGAGCTTTCGACTTCGCATCACATCACGCACACCGCGTATTACCGACTGCTGGCAGCCGAATGGTTGCCAGAAGAGGTTACCAAAGTAATCTACCTCGATTCTGATCTCTTGATTCTTGGGGACTTGGTTGAGCTCTGGGAATTGGAGCAGCACGACCACTATTGCTGGGCGGTTCCTGACGTTGCCTGTCCGTTTGTGGATGCGAAAGCGGCCGACTACAACTTTAAAAAATCCAGTCCGTATCTGGCCGTGCTTTCGCCAATCCGGAATTATCGAGAGTTGGGGTTGGACGGTGATGCGCCTTACTTCAACAGTGGAATTATGGTGATGCATCTGGATCGGTGGCGAGCCGATAACGTGTCGCAACGATTACTAAACTGTTTGGCCGAAAACCAACGGCATGTATGGTGCTGGGACCAATACGCATTGAACGTTGTGTTCTCCGGTCGCTGGGGCCAGTTGCCATTAAGGTGGAATCAAGGAGCACATGCGTTTGAATTTCCCGGAATTGAGAACGCTCCGATCGCCAAAGATCAGTTTGCTGAGATGATTGAGCGGCCAGCGGTGATTCACTACACGACCGAATGGAAACCTTGGGACCCGATTACGGCCCATCCTGAAAAGGAAATGTTCTTTGAAAAACTGGACGAGACGGCTTGGAAAGATTGGCGTCCTGAGCCTGTCCAGTTTAGCCTGCGCAGCAAATGGGATCGGTTTGCTTTGACGGTGATTAAAACCTGGATCGTAAACTATCGCAAACTGGCAGCGAGGTTTCACAAGTGATTCAAGGTCCAGTAAACAAGCAGGCAATCGAAGAAACCAGTCAGCTTGGTCAGAAACCTCTCGGCTCGACAACGGCTTTGCAAACTGCGGCAAAGATTGCGATCTTTACGTTGCCCAAACCGTTTGTTGATCCCCATATTTCGTTGATTCAGTCCAATGCGATTCGCAGTTGGAAGGCGCTCTGTTCTGACGTCGAAGTGATCTTGATGGGTGACGACGAAGGCGTTGAAATGGCAGCCCGCGAGTTGGGCACGATGCACTATGGCTCCGTTGGCAAGAACGATCAGGGCACCCCGCTGCTGAGTGATGCATTCCGCGCGGCTGCTGAACTTTCAGAGGCGGATGTTTTCATCTATTGCAACTGTGATGTAATCCTGTTGAAAAACCTACTGTCATCATTGGAGTTTGTGCTGGCCAGTGAAAAGGTCGATTCATTTGTGGCGTTCGGACGACGAATTGACTTGGACGTTACCAACGAAATCGACTTTGCCAATCCACAGGCGGTCGCCAAGTTGTTGGACGACGTTAAGAAAAACGGAAAATTGGCGCCGGTTGTTTGCAAAGAGTACTTTGCCTTCACGCGAGATCAGTTTCGCAGCATCCCCGATTTCGTGGTTGGCCGCGGGAACTGGGACAACTGGATGTTGGCTCACGCAAAATCAATCGGTTTGCCCGTGATCGATTTTACAGAATTGGTCAAAGTCGTTCATCAATCGCACGATTACTCTCACATGCAAACCAGTCGTTTGAACGTCTATGTTTCAGGGCAGGAGGCCAAGCAGAATCAGAAACTGGCCGGTGGTCGCAACGTGATCGGCGGTTCGACTGGGACTTGGAGTTTGACCTCAGAAGGCCTGAGCAAAGATCGCATGAGCTGGGTCAACAAAAAGTTCTGGATGGACTTGCCTCGCTTTTTGAAGATGGTCTTCCGTTTTCCCTTTCAAAAATAACGGCGGTCCGAGATGGTCTATGCGGCTGCTATTTTTGGTGGAGCCTGGGTTTGCTGGAGCTTATTGCAGCTGTTGTTGGCGGGGTATGCCGCTCGTGTGTTCAATCGCCAGTTGTCACGACCCGATTCAAATCAGGCCAGCGTCGCGGGGCGAGTTGCAATCTTGCTTGCCGTGCGTGGCAGCGACCCATCGTTTGGAGACTGTGTCGATTCGCTCCTCGCCCAAGATCACAGTGACTTTGAAATCCATGTGATACTCGACAGTCGTAAAGATTCCGCTTGGGCTGTTGCCGAAAGTAGACAAGCCAGTTCGCCTGACGGAAAGATATTTGTTCACGAATTGGAAACGCCGCAAATGACGTGTGGGCTGAAATGTTCTGCGTTGAATTTTGGAATTTCAAAAGTCAGTTCCAACGTACGTTTCTTTGCCTTTGTTGATTCTGATGTTGTTGTCCATTCCAGTTGGTTGACTGAAATGTTGGAGCCGCTGGCCGATGAGTCGATTGGCGTTACAACTGGCAATCAATGGTTTGAACCCAGCTCGCCCAGTTTTGGTTCGATGCTTCGGTCTGTGTGGCATGCAGGTGCAATTGTGCCTGCGATTATGTACTACAATCCGTGGGCCGGAAGTATGGCGATGCGACAAGCCGATTTCGAAACGTCCGGTTTGGCCGAGTATTGGAGATCGTCCGTCGTAGATGATGGCCCAGTTCGTGAAGCGTTTGATGCGATAGGCAAACGAATCGAATTGGTGTCGACAGTGACCTTGATCAATCGTGAGTCGTGTTCAGCAGGTTACACCGTTCGATACGTCCGGCGGATGCTGACTTGGGCGAAACTTTATGACGAAACGTATTCCCGTACCGTGATCCACGCATTGATAACTGGCGTGCTGCTTCTGGGTACGATTCTGATCTCGTTGGCAAGTATCTTGCCTCTGTTTTTAGGGTATGCGCAACGACAAAACTCGCTTGCTGTCGGAGTAGTCGCCTTGTTTTTGGGGATGGTTTTTAGTCTTGTTGGCTACTTAATAGTGCGATCGCCGATTCGTCGCCTACACGATTTACGAGGAACACCTCTTGGTCGCTTGGGGCCCGGTCGCATTGTGTGGTTGTTGTTTTTGATGCCCGTCACTCAAATACTGTACGCCTGCTCGTTGATTGCCGCGCTTTTCACGAAACACGTTCGCTGGCGGGACGCGACTTACCAGCTCAACTCAAAAACGGACATAAGGCTATTGGATTACAAACCCTATCTTCGTGACGAGAGTAGTAACTCTTCAATCATTTGAACCAACAGCAAGTTCTTCCAGTAAGATGTAGTGGGATTGCCCCGCGCCCTGAACACTAACCTTTCGACAAGTACGCTGACTATGCCCAAAAACAGCCCGTCCAACATTCCGGTTTTTCAAAAGATTCCCAAAACCGAATACGTTGAACCCGCACCCTCCACCGATCACGAAGCGTTTGAGCAAGTCGTCCGTTCTCGTCGCAGCACACGCGTCTACGACGACTCACCCGTTCCTGAATCGGTCATGCGAAAATGTTTGGAACTAGCCACGTTGGCCCCTAACTCATCCAATTTGCAATGTTGGGAATTCTATTGGGTGCGTGAGGCATCCAAGAAGAAAGAGTTAGTGAAGAACTGCCTTGGGCAACCCGCTGCCGCCACGGCTCAGGAATTAGTCGTCTGCGTCGCTCGCTTGGATACTTGGAAACGCAACTCGCGATTGCTGTTAGAAAAACTGGAATCCAAGCAGTCGGGAGCACCTGAGTCGATGTTGCACTATCACAGAAAGATCGTCCCGCTGGCTTACGGCCATGGCCCACTTTACTTACTGGGTCCGCTGAAGAAACTGGCCATCATGGTTTTGGGACTCACTCGTGTTACGCCACGTGGGCCAGCAGGAAAATCGGACATGCGCGTTTGGGCACACAAGACTACCGCACTTGCCTGTGAGAATTTAATGTTGTCGCTTCGCGCGTTTGGATACGACAGCTGTCCTATGGAAGGCATGGACGAACGTCGCATTCAAAAACTGCTTGGCTTGCCTCGCGCAGCAGAAGTATGCATGGTCATTTCAGCTGGAAAACGCGCGGAGCACGGCGTTTACATGAAACAGCTTCGACTGGATAAGTCGTTGTTTGTTTTTGAGGTCTAGTTGTTCCAAATTTTGCTGGAGTTAGAGAACCACGGATGAACACAGATAAAAACGATCATGGTCATCTGTGTTCATCTGAGCTTATCTGTGGTCTCAAAAAACGGTGAAAAAAAATGAGCGGCAATGTTATTGCCGCTCATCTGGATTGTAATCGTATCGCGTTTGAGACGATGTCTAAGAAATGGCGTTTAGCGCCGCGTCGTAATTGGGCTCTTGTGCGATTTCTGGAACCAGTTCTGTGTAGGTAACTTCGCCACTCCCATTGACCACAACCACTGCACGCCCCAGAAGGCCTTTGAGAGGTCCGTCTACCAAGCTCATTCCATAGTTGTCACCGAAACCATTACAGCGAAATGCTGAAAGATTGACAACGTTTTCAATACTTTCCGCTTCACAGAATCGGCCTTGCGCGAAAGGAAGGTCTTTTGACACGTTGACGATGGTTGCTGATTCGCTCGCTCGCTTGTTGAACTCACGCACGCTGGCGGCACAGATTCCCGTATCAAAGCTGGGCACGATGTTGATAACGATCGTTTTGCCTGCGTAGTCCGCCAAAGAAACCTCGCTGAGGTCGCCGGCGACAAGAGTAAAGTCTGGAGCTTTTGCGCCTACAGCAGGAAGATCCCCCGAGGTGTTGATCGCGTTTCCTTTGAGAGTAATTTCAGCCATTTCGTTGTGCCTTTCGAATATTTGATGGGCCAATTTGAGTTCTTTATTGAGCCCAAAGCGTAACCGATTGAGAACGGTTATCAAGACCGCCAGCAAACCACAAAAACGGCCCGATACGAAATCGAGCCCCTGAAATC
>CAZDBA010000037.1:0-5545 GCA_964503615.1 uncultured Pirellulaceae bacterium | reverse complement strand
GAAATCGAGCCCCTGAAATCAGGCCCCTGTTAAGATGCGTCGATTTTGACTTCGACTTCAGCTGAATAGACCGCTACGGGATCACCACGATCGAGTAAGGTGTCTGCGAGTGTTTTGATATTTCGTTCAAGCTTTCCTGAGAACAGCTCTTTCTCACCCATTGTGATCGTGACCGGTTGGTCTAAGTCAACCATTTCGTCGTTGAACCGAATCGTCAATTCGCTCAGCCCTTCCGCTTCTTCGATTGAGATGTTTTGACCCTTCCGCGTGGCAACGACGGTTGTTCCCGCTTCCATGTTCTCATCGTTGACTGCCACCCAGTAAAAGCGATCATGTTTGACGCCAAACTGAGCCCAAACAACTTTCTCCGGAAACGGGTTGCGAGTAAATTCACTCATCCATGGAACAGCAACCGCATCGTCTTTCCGCATCCAGTGACCGTGCTGCTCGTGGATGGTGACTTCGTGCTTGTATCCATCAGGATCGGCTTCTGCGAGTTCTGCCAAACGAGTTTTCCATTTGCGGGCAATCTCATTTCGTTTGTACGCTCGGTCTTTTCCGCCCATATGCAAGGTGAATCCGATGTTTCGCAACCCAATAGGATTGGCTCCGTTGGGGTGCCCTGCCATCATTGCTGCGGCTGCCAATTGGTCTGCCATCCGTGGAGCAAGCTGATAGACGCCATCGCCACCCGCTGAATAACCCATGATGTAAATGCGGTTGGGGTCGACGTCCTCAAATACGATCGCGTCACTTATGATTCTCGCGAACATCGGGTCGATATGATCACGGTGCCACATATTCCAGGAGTCAGTCGGTGCCCGTGGTGCGAGGTAAACTCCTTCTTCTGGCGTGTACAACGTTATCTGGTTTCGCCATTGACCGTCATTCGTCCGTTTGGCAGTTCCGCCACCGCCGTGCATCGAGATGAACAGGCTTCGACCGTTTTCCGGTTTTTCACCGAACACCTTGAAGTCAAATGGCATCGAGTGACCATCCATTTCAATCGTTTTGTTGGTCCATTCTTCCTCGCGATTCTCGCGAACGGAACTTTTATGACTGGCCCAGACCAATTCTTTTGCTTTTGCAAATTCTTCCTTAGTGAGCGGAGTGTCGGCAAACTCAGCTTCGCTCAGTCCGTTCAATTCGCTGTCAGCGAGGAATTTTTTAAGTTGCTGAATGACAGATAAATCAGATTCGGACTCTTGGTCTGTTTTCGCATCACCAGTCTTTGAGGTCTCCTGCATTGCTACGCAGTTCGGTGTTAACGATAGAGCTGCAAAGAAAAATGCAAAAGTAAAAACAGAATTTGCAACGATAGAGATTTTCATTTTATTTTGAACGTTGGTTAAAGTTATTTTGCTAAGGTTTGTCAGGATAGACCGCGCTGACATGTTCGTCCAGTGTTTGCTTTGAGGGCGGTGTGAATGGTTGACTAACCGACCATCAATTAAATGGTGAGTTGACCAACTGAGATCAAAAACCTGATAATTCAACCCAGACCACAAGAATGATGTACAAGATGAACCCGGCCAATCCAACCAGGAACCAGATCATCGGGGTTTTTTTCGGTGGGTAGATACTACCGTTTAGGCCGTTGAAGTTACATTGGCAATGAGAACATGTCAGGTCTTCTATGGCCGTAGGCGCGCGACGACCGTACCAAGCGCTGTACGGAGTCGGTTCGACGTCTGAGCTGTTGCAATTCGGACAAGGCGGGAAAGTAACTTCGTCCGGATCGGCTAATTGAGCCTGGTAGTAGACCGGAGACTCGTACGGATTTTCTGTCATGTCTCTTACCCCACTTCTGTTACTTCGCTACCAATCCCGACACCTGAAATTCACCCTTCGGCGCCAAGCTCGTCTGCGTTAATTGCATCAGATTGATCGTCACGACCACGCTGCTCTAGCACCATGCGAATCGGAATTTCCCCATAGCTTAACGAGTCGCGAAAAACACTTAAAAGATAACGCTGGTAAGTTTTATTGAACGCATCCGGGTCATTGCACTTCAAGATGATGGTCGGCGGCTGAATTCCGATTTGCGTTGCGTAGTAAATTTTGGGGCGCCGCCGCCCAGTAATGGGTGGCGGATGGTGCGTGATTGCTTTTCGGAGAATACGATTGAGTCGTGATGTCGTTTCACGCTCCATAGACTGCTTGAACAACATCTGAGCATGGTTCAGGAGTCGTTTCACGTTCTTCCCATCTTTAGCCGTGACGAACGCGATGGGAACGTTCCAAAGCGTTGTAAAATTGTCACGTAAATAATCGGCCCAACGCTGGGTAACCATGTGGTCTGCCATCAAGTCCCACTTGTTGACCACAAAAATACAGGGCTTGTAATACTGTTCGATGTAATTGACCAACTGACGGTCAACTTTAGAAATCCGCTGTCCCGCATCAAAAAACATCAATGTCACATCAGCGTGTCTAATGCTCCGCTTTGCGCGATGCGTGCCGTAAAAGTCGATGTCGGTTCGGACGCTTTTACCTCGTCTCAAACCTGGCGTGTCGATTGCGACCATCGTTTTATCGTCGACCGTAAAGCGAACATCAACGCTGTCGCGCGTCGTACCTGCGACTTCGCTGACGATCATGCGATCCGATTCAGTAATCGAATTGATGAATGTGCTCTTGCCGACATTGCGCCGTCCGACGACTGCGAACTTCATCTCGGGAGCTTCCAGCGGACGCTCGTCCAATTCGGCTTGGCTTGGTAGTCGTTCGACAATTCCATCCAGCAAGTTGTAGCGGTGCCGGTTGTTTTTCGCGCTGACAACCAAAGGTTCGCCCAGCCCGAATTTAAAGAACTCGTTGGCTGCAAGCTCCCAGTTTTCGCCGTCGCACTTGTTGGCGACCAGCAGAACCGGTTTGTTAATTCCTCGTAATCGCTCCGCTACAACTCGATCCAACGAGACCATTCCCTCACGAGCATCGACAACAAACATCAACAAGTCTGCTTCTCGGATTCCCGCCCGGATTTGATCTTCGATCTCCTGGTCCAAGTCATCGACATCATTGATGCCGATCCCGCCGGTGTCGACAATCTCAAAGTAGCGATCTTCGTACTGAACCATGTAGTTCATCCGATCGCGAGTGACCCCCGCCATGTTGTCGACGATAGCCAGGCGCACTCCGGCCAGCCAGTTAAAAATACTGGACTTGCCTACGTTTGGTCGGCCAACAATAGAGACTTTGGAAACAGCCACAAAAATTCGATCGAAAAAAAGTATTGGTGTTGAGTTCAAGTGAGTTCAGGTCACTTGTGGGCATCAGCGGAGCACAAGCTCCAGAGATTGATGCTGAACTTGCGAAGAGAGGACCGGAATTTCTCCAGCCAGCCCTTGAATAAAATGAATTGCGATTGCCGCCCTTGTATTTCGCTAGTGGATTTTTTCAAATAGCGGCAATTTGTCAAACCATTAAATCGCAGAAGTGAGCAGTATGAACCAAAATGAGCAGCTGCGAACCGTTTTGTTGCAACAATTGGAAAGTCTGCGAGCTTTCGGGGTCCAAACGGTCCCGAAAGGATTCGGTAATCTGAAAGCTTTGCCGCCGGCTCCAACTGAGAAGTCTCCATCCGAGGCGAGCACTCACGCCCCAAATCGGGCAGCCGATCCAGCCGAAAAAGCTGCGGTGGCCGACCATGCTGTCGCTGAACCTAAGACGGAAATGGCCGTTTCAGGTTCGGACATGCCCAAAGAGCGGCTTGGGGAAGGGGCTACACTCGTGCCGCCTAATCAAAGGGCTGACTTGTTAAAGGTGATTCAGACCGAAGTCGAGAATTGCGAAACATGCGAAGGCTTGTGTGCCAACCGAAATAAAACAGTGTTTGGAGTAGGTGATCCGAACGCTCGGTTGGTGTTTGTCGGTGAAGGGCCAAGTGCTGATGAGGACCGTACTGGTGAACCGTTCGCCGGGGATGCAGGGCAGTTGTTGGACAAGATTCTTGCAGCTTGTAAATTGAGCCGCGACCAGATCTACATTTTGAATACAGTCAAGTGTCGCCCGCCAGGCGATCGCAATCCAACGGAAACCGAGTTAGCCAATTGCTGGCCGTATGGTATTCGACAGCTGGAGATCATTCAGCCTGAATTTATTTGCTGTTTGGGCAGTGTAGCAGCCAAAACGATACTCAAGACCAAGTTGTCGATCGGCAAGCTTAGAGGCCAATTCCATTCGTTTGGAAGCAGTAAAGTGCTAGTGACTTATCATCCTGCTTATCTGCTTCACACTCCAAGTGCAAAAAAACATACTTGGAACGACATGAAAATGTTAATGAGCGAAATGGGGATTTCGATTTAGTTCCTCTTGCCAAATCGATATTGCTCAATCGACAGAACCATTTTCGCTTATGGTCGTGGTGTTTAACAGCTCTGCCAAAGGTGACGAGTTTTACACCGTCGGTCGGTGAGCGAGAGGGGCTTTTACCACCCAATCTCTCAAAACCCTCATTTTTGATTGTGATTAGTAGGTTCTGCTGGCTTTGGTTCTGCTCCGGCGGCAGACCGCAATCACCTGTAAGGAAAGTGAGTTGTTGCCAACAAGTAAGTGATTGCGCTACAATGGAGTAACAAATATTTGGAGGTGATATAGGGCAAGGTAGGCGTCACCGCCAATAAAGGAAAAGGAAGCAATCCTATGAAGTTTAATAACCTACCATCCTTGGAATTACGAAATAAAATAGGGAGATTGTTGGCGATCGCGTTGGCTGCGTTGGTACTAGGACCAATGGTATTGGGCCCATCAATTGCAACTGCCCAATTAACCGAAGGGCAGATTCCTGGTTTTGGTGGCGGCGGAGGAGGCGATCCAGGTGGTGGAGGAGGCGATCCGGGTGGCGGTGGAGGAGGCGCACCGGCCGGTGGTGGCGTTGAAATCAATCCCGACGGCGTGCTCTCTTTGCGGGCCATTCCGCAAAACGGACAAATGTTGAATCGTCAACGAGCGGCGGCGGCCAAGGCTTCTTTGAATCGTGACTTGGCCACTCGCTCGAACATGCGAAAAGTTTCGCTAAACCGCCTCGAAGCTGAAATCAAAAAGCTCAAAGACGCAGGTCAGGCTATCCCCATGGACATGCAGTACCTAGCGGGAATGACTCGAATTACCCACGTCTTTTACTATCCTGAAACTAAAGATATTGTGATCGCGGGTCCAGCCGAAGGCTTTTTTAGAAGTGCAGGTAACCGAGTGCTTGGTGCTGACACCGGCGCGGCGACGTTGGCACTGGAAGATCTGGTTGTCGCCCTGCGTGCATTCGGCCCCGATGGTAACACTCGTGTAATCGCTTGCTCGATTGACCCAACTCAACAAGGACTGGCGACTCTGAAAAAAGCCATTCCAGATGTGTTCGCCAATTGGAAACGTGGCAACGTGAACGACTTTCAAGTCGCCCAAGCTTTTCAAGCTGCTTTAGGAATGCAAACGATTACCGTCGATGGAATTTCGCCCAGCACAAACTTTGCTCGCGTTATTATCGAAGCCGATTACCAGATGAAGCTGATCGGGATCGGACTTGCTGACACACCGGTAGGAATCGTTC
>CAZDBA010000036.1:21698-33434 GCA_964503615.1 uncultured Pirellulaceae bacterium | reverse complement strand
CCAATGTGCATATTCACCGGACCGGTTGATGTCTGCAACACTTCCATCTTCGCGCGCCGACTGGCTGGGCACCGATCTGACCGCCAGTGTTTGGTTTACCAAATGCACTACGCTTCGAAATCGCCCGTCGCGATGGTTTTGCCGATTCCAGTTTTGCGACCGAACGAAACAGACGCGATCAACTTCATTGACTTGAAGCATTACCCAGATTTCTTTGACCACATGCATCGGGCGTTCCCTTCTCGAGGCGGCGACCTGTGTCTTTCTGCGGAACCTGAAACGCTTGAGGTTCACAAAGTTGGCGACTTTGTTGCTTCTTTTGTGCCGACGCTCGATGACTTTGGACGGTTGGACAAAGTCTTTCGGCTGGCCGATGACGTTTGGGATCAGATTCCACAATACAAAGATTTTTCATTCGCAGTTTTTCAGCTCTCCAAAACATTGTCTCGTTCGTTCTGGAGAAAACTGACGACTCAGGAAGTTCACCCGATGGCTTTCGAATTTCGTAGCCGAATGGACGATACGATCTTTTTCCCAACCATTCACATTCACGACGGACACGTCGAACCGCTGGCAAAGTTTGACCACGCTCTGTTTTTTCAGTCCGATTCCATCAAGCCAGATGAAACGTGGCGAACGACCAGCCAGTCCGCCGAAGCATATCTTGACGTTGAAAAATCACGGGGCACGATCGACGGGCAACTGCCAATCCACATGCGGCTTTTGAAGGGAAAACTAGCGAATGAAGATACTTTGATCCAGCCAGCCTGATCTTGATTCAGCACTCAACTGACTTTGGACCTAATCCGAGGACCGTTCTTTCGCAGCCTTTAGCAGTCGAGCCCGAATTAGATCGCCATGGAACTGGGCGTCTTCTCCCTTTTTGTATACCTCGATTGCGCGGTCGTACTCTTTGGTAGCTTCGAAAGATCGAGCAGTAAGATAGTTAAGCCCCGTGTTCCAGCGTTCCGAGTATCCTTTCTCTGCCACACGTTTAAGCCAGTTTGCACACGTCCCGATGTTTCCAAAATCAAAACAGGATTGCGCCAAAAACAGCCCAGTATCGCGGCGAATCAAACGCATTTGCCCCTTTACGCCATTGAGACTGCGTTGAAAATCTTCGTTCGACTGACCAGCGTCTTTGCGAATACCTAAACGATATTGAACTCGCATGTTCGTATCCAGACTCGCAATCGTTTCATCCGAGTACATCAGTGCATTGAACGCCTCAATCGCGCTGTAGTCACGAGCGTTTCGGTCAGTTTCAAACTTGCCGATAAAATACAGGTTCCTTGCCGTTCGATATCGTACGAACGAATCGATGTAAGATTCATTGTCGTAGTACCAACCGAGTTTATCACGCAACGAAGAATCGAACTTGGCCTCTTTGATGGCCGAACTCACGACCGACCTGAATTGTTCCGTTTTAAAACCGATATCCCACAGTTTTGCCGAAACATTTTCGAGCTTATCAACCGCCTTCACAACTTGGTCTGTGTCAATGGTCAAACGCATTCGTTGATCGCCAAGCAGACGATCTTCCAGAAACTTCATTCTGCGTGAAACGGCAATTGGGCTGGTGTAGACCAAAGCCGTTACTTCCTGGACCTGTTCCGCTGTGACACGGTAGTCAGTTTCGTCACGAGTCGATTCTTCCAGAGTCAAATCAAGCCCGTTAAGCAATTTACCGTTCTTTTGGACTTGGGCCAAAGTCGCAACCGAACCCAACTTTTCACCCGGAAGCGGCAAACCTAACTGACTGTCAAACAAATACAGTTGATCACCCAGCAACACAGCGGGCAGCCAAGGCACCTCGTTCCCGTCCGCATCTTTGACAGCCAACATCACGGAATCCAATCCCGATTGATGGCAAAGCAACATAAACAGCTTGGCTTTTTCGACAAAATCTCCCCGCCCGAAAACGAGCGTCTGATACGGAAAATGGTTATAGCCCAGCCCACGAATTCCACCTGCAGGGCGATTGGCCAGATCGGTATAAAACTCGATTGTTTCTTCGGGAGTTTTCGTGATGTCGGTGACTACGAGGTTTTGAGCTAACTGCTCGACTTCGATTTCCACAGACGGATCGAGTTGGATATTGCGTGTAACCCAGTCGAACAAGCGAATCGCATTGGCCAGTTGAGGCGCGTTCTCCTCCGAACAATCAGGGTTCAACTCGGCCACGATCTCATCAAACGCCTCTACAGAATCCTCAACCTCCTCTTTCCCAGCGGCCAGTCGATAAAGCTCGTACGTGCCAAGCTTTTCCGCACTCAGCACTCGCTGCCCGATCAGTTTCAGCCACGCCGCCTGCTGGACGAAGTATCCATCCGACGACAAAAAACTGACTTCGTCGACCCGATCCAAAACCGCAAGATTTTTATTCGCCTCAACTAAAGCCTCCGATTCGGAAGAAAGTCCCCAATCATCCTCGACCTTTCCGTCCTTGATCACTTCCGAAACCCAGCGATTCAAACCGACCTCGATCTGTTGTTCGAACTCTTTGCGATCAAATCGACTATCACTAAAAACAAAGTCGAGCGTTCGTTGCAGGCTATCGATGTTGGCCGACACCATTTGGGCGTCAAGCATGTCTTCTTTTAGCAAGTCGCGTTTATTACAACCGACCGAAACAATCAAACAGACCAAGGATAGATAAAGATACTTTTGCATGATTTCAAAATACTTTTGCGAATGTCAGTTACGTGGTGAGCACGTTGCGAATTGTTTTCAGGTCTTTCAACAGGTCACCGATTTCGTCCAGCGGAACCATATTCGGACCGTCACTGGGTGATTGGTCTGGATCGGGATGAGTCTCAATAAAGACCGCATCGCACCCGACGGCAACCGCCGCACGAGCCAAGGGAGCAACCATTTGTCGATTACCACCCGTTTTGCCACCGGCCGCACTGGGCTGTTGGACACTGTGCGTGGCGTCGAACACGACGGGCGTTCCCAGCTCTCGCATGTGCACCAATCCAGTAAAGTCGTTAACCAAACGGCCGTAGCCAAAAAACGTACCACGTTCCGTTAACAAAACATCGTCACAGCCAGCGGCCTCCAGTTTACCCACCACATGCTCCATATCCCATGGTGCCATAAACTGGCCTTTTTTGACATTCACCGGCTTGCCTGTCTTTGCAGCTGCGACCAACAGATCGGTTTGCCGAGCCAAAAAAGCCGGGATTTGCAAGAGTTGGCAAACCTCACCCGCCATGGCAGCGTGGGACGGTTCGTGAATATCGGTTGTAACCGGCACCCCGAACTCAGCCCGAATTTGCCCCAGCAGATCCAGTCCTGACTGAATCCCTATCCCTCGATACGAATTTAAACTCGTTCGGTTCGCCTTGTCATAAGAAGCTTTAAAAATCAAAGGCAATTCCAGCCCAACGCAAACCGTCTTGAGCGTCTCGGCGATCTGAAAAGCCAACGACTTGCCCGCTTCACCGTCCTCCAAAACACACGGCCCAGCAATGACCATCAAGGGGAGATCGGTTCCACAACGTATTTCGTCAATTTGAGCAGGGTTGTTAGGCACGGAATTCCTGTTGATTTGTGAATCGAGCCCGAATTTTAACAAAATCACCCCTCCGCGGAAGATAAGGGGCTGGAGTATTCACAAGCGCAAATGGTTGAGCGCAAATGGTCCTTTGAGGCCATCAGGACTTGGCTTCGCTCCGGCTTGTCGTCCAGCCAAGCCACTTGCCCACTTGCGTCTGGCGGATTTTGGAGAGTTCACTGTTTTTTTGCTAAGAAACTTAACTCATGCTTGGTAGACTAAACTGAATTCAAAAATCTAAATACGCTTAAATTTGGGAGCGGCTATAATTGTGAAACGATTAATTTTCCTGATTGCAGTTATCAGTACTGTGTCTTTTTGGTGCCAAGAGGCCGAGGCACAAAAAATTCGTGCTACGTTTTCTGGCCCTGCAAGTAACGGCTTCCAAAAACTCAATCAACTTACTTCAGATGTGACCTACTCTGCTGGCGATATCGTTACCACAACATTTACGTATAACGCGGAGGCAACGACAGATCTGATCGACGGCACGGCAGCGTTGTTTGTTGTGACAGAACCGGAAGCGATCGAAGTCACCATCAATGGACTGACTTATCGATCCATTGGAGATTACGGAATCTTCATAAACAACGATTTCTCTGTGACCCCGACATTTACAATAGACGCCTTCGGCATTTTGGACGGGCAGGACCCAGTCTTTAGCAACAGCAATTTGACTGGGGACCAAATTATGGTCGATGACACTGCAATTGACGCGGGGATCCTTTTGGACTTCACCGACGAGACCGCATCTTTTTTTGATGGCCACGAATTACCCGAAAGCTTTTCGCTGTCAGATTTCACTATTGGGACGGGGACGATATCAGGAAACAATCCAGAAGGCTCGCGCTTTGTTTTGCAATACACAATCGACTCGATTGAAATTCAGGCAATCATCCTGGGAGACGTCAATCAAAGCGGCGAGGTCGACTTTTCCGATATCGCACCCTTCATTGCGATCCTGTCATCCGGTGGGTTTCAGGATGAAGCAGATGTCAATGAAGACGGAGCAGTCAACTTTATGGACATCAATTCGTTCATCGGCCTTCTCCTTGGATAGCAAACAAAAATTTGCATCGGCCATCCAATCTCACTTTGCCGAAGAACGTAGGCGGAAAATAGTTTGGTGACTCTTTTACTGATTGGTCAAGAGGCCAATGAAGGGAGAAATATCGAGGAAGTCGACGCCCCCATCCTCGTTTACATCCGCTTGGGCCAGAAAATCTCCAGAGCCCAAGAGCGAGATAAAGGGAGCGATATCCTGAAAGTTCACCATGCCATCGAGATTGGCGTCGCCGAGCAAAATTGTTTCCAGTTCAAGAATAAGTTGAGGTCCCAAACCGTCGACGTCGTCCAACGAATCGAAACGAACCGCTCCATCATCTCGATCGGCGGCTTCTCCATCAAAACGAACCTCTCGGGTAACCAGCAATCTTAAATCATCGTCCAAATTGCTGTTCAAGTATTCGGTAATATCCAAGGTAACCAGCTCTGTATCCTGGCTGAACGTCAGATGGCCAAGAAACTCAGCGGTATCCGAAATACCCGTGACGAAATTGTCAGCGATCAACGCTCGAGTGCCTTGTTGCGCTGGAGGAAGCAAGTTGTTGACGTTATTCCAAATGATCGTGTCCTGATTCCAATCGTCACCGCGAATTCCATAGACATGAGTCGTTACAAAATCGGGATTGCCCTCGCTAATCTCTCCGTTAACCTGAATCACCGCTCGGCCTAACAAATCGTTGCCGATTTCGGAGATGTCGAATTGCAACAACCCCACCGCGCGTCCAGTCGATGAATTCGTATCGTTGACGATGTTACGAACAAAAATATTGTTACTTGATCCAGCGTTATTGGTACCACTGCCCGCACGGACGGTCGCATCATCGGTAGGTATAAGCGTAAGCAGACTATGGGCAGTTTCTAAAACAGAAATCAGCAATACGCTCTCGCCGGACTGTTCGACTGAGATTCGACCATTGTCCGGAAGGGGAATGCGCTGAGTCACTTCAACGATGTTGCCCTCGGAAACTTCTTCAACTTGAACAATTGAACCCACCTCAATATCAAGCGACGACAGATCAAACGTCAGATCGCGATCCGTAGTTCCTTCGTTGGCCGACAGAACGTAGTAGCACCCTTCGGTCTGGTTATAGCTGGCAGCGACGTCGAGATTATTTACGCTATGGTCAGGCTGTTCCAAAAGTGCTTGAGCGCCCACAAAGCCTTTTGTTAACAGCTTGAGTACGCCTGCTGCCGATGTTGCTCCCCCAACGTTATAGGGAGCATTAAAACGACTGTTGGTAAAGATGCCATTCTTTTGAAGGAAATCATCTTCCGCATTGGAGTCAAACTTGAACAAGTACAACTCGTCGGCTTGTTGGTTGACCAAGCCAGTGAACATTCCGCCGAGACGGGAATAACGTGATGGAGTATTGAGGTCATCTGATCGAGTAGCAAAGACACCATTGCTGTGAACGTTGAACTCGGTCAGTCCAAAGTTAACTTCGCCGTTAAGCCCGTTAGTAACAATGTCGTTGAGAGCTTGCCCCTGAATAAACTCAAGGTCCTCAGCATATCGACGGCCATCCGCATTGTATTGTTGGTAACCGTAGGTGTGGACCAACTGGAACGTCGGATCCGCTTCGCCCAAAAAATCTGTATTGAGGTTATTGATAACCAATTCGCCCCAACCTTGGTTGTCATCACGAGTATCCGTATTGTCGGTGCGTCTAAAATACTCGTTGGCACCTCCAGCGGTGATGGGAGCGATAATGTTAGGCTGCAGGTTCTTTCCAAAATCCCGATTGACGTCTTGCAATGCGCTTTGAATCGCGTCTGAAGCCAGTTGCAAACGGTTCAGGTAGTCGGCTTGAGTAACATCCTGACTTGATTGATCTGGTTCGTTGTACATGCTGAATCGCTGAACATCATAATTACTTCCTAGATAGTAAGCTTGAGCATAGTAATGCTGCCAGTGTTCCCAACGATCGGCCCAACCTGCCGCAGTCCCGTTAGCAGCGAATGGAAACTGGCCTTCGGTTCGATTGATGATCGCCAAAGGGCTGATCCCATTGGATGAAAGTTCGCTGTAGGCAAGATCGTAATTGATAAAATCTGACTCATTGTTCCCATAGCCGTCTTCGAATTCAGCAAAATTAATAAGGCTGGGATCTGTTGGATTGGCGCGAACCGCTGCACGACGGGCTACAAAAGTGCCCGCGCTGTTAACTCCATCACCGTCGCCTGGAATGTCGTCGTCCTGTTCGATATTGGGAGCCGAGGTAAAGATCCTCGCGCCGTTGACTCCGGTCCATCGCCAAAAGCTGGTCGTATTGGCACCGGGTATATAATTGCCGCTATTGAGCCCGATGATGCTGGGAGTTTCTCCAACCACGTTGGAGTTGATCGTCACCGTCTGCCCAAGGCTACTGTTGGCGAGTAGCAATCCGATGATCACCGAGAAAAAGAGAGTTCTTTTCGGTGTTGAGCATATGAGAATTTGAAGAATGGTTACCAAATAGTTGCGCGCAGAAATAAGCAATTGCATGGAAGGTGATCTAAAATTTTTTGGGGAGAACTGTATCGTTGGAAGGAGAGACGATGCAGAACGACCTGGATAAAAAAGTAACGCCAAATCTCATTAGAATCGCTGAAATGCAACTAAAAAACGAGATTTTCGGCTTGGCCTCTTTCCCAAATTTATTGGTGATCATTATTGTTTTGAGCCAGATAATGTCAAGGAAGTCACCTCTCTGAGGGCTTCATTCCTTTCTGCGGTGTGTAACTTTCGCCTGTTTCGTATCGAACAACACGAATACGACCGCTGTTTCGCCCCGGTCAAATCGAAACGGAGTTTATAGCTCGAACGGAGTAAATGCATGCACTTTGGAAGTTGTCGTTTGAAATTGAGTTAATTTCTAATAACAGCTAAAGTTCCGCATGCAGTTTTTGCGTTTGCAGTCTTGCTGACGCGGAATCGAGGCGGAGGCCCGGTTTTTGACCAGCTGTTCGAATAAAAATTTTGCCAAAGGACTGGCGATGTATAAATTACTGCTTTCATGGCGGTATCTCAGAACGCGTTTTATTGCGTTGGCTTCGATCGTAAGCGTTACGCTTGGCGTGGCAACTTTGATCGTTGTCAACAGCGTCATGTCGGGCTTTGTCACCGAAATGAAAGACCGTTTGCACGGAATTCTTTCCGATATCGAAATGGCAGATCCGGGGCTGGGTGAAATTCCTTGGCCTGACCTGCACGTTGCGGCGATCGAAGAAGTCTTGGGCGATGATGTCGAGGCAATCACGACAATCGTACGAGTGCCAGCACTTTTGAACGTTGAGTTCCGCAACCGGCAATGGACTCAGCAGATCATGTTGATGGGCGTCGACGAGCAGACTTATGGCGACGTCACTAAGTTCCACCCCTTTGTGACGAATGAACGCAAAAAACGCTCCATCCAATTCGACTTGGAAGAAGACGGCTATGATCCAAAATTCAACCATCCCACGTTCCAAAGCGTGGGTTGGCCGTATCGTCGAGCCAAGGCAGCAGAGAAAAAAGAGCTGGAGCGAATGTTTGGCCCAGCAGCTACCGAACCGCGGCCAGTTCTAAACGTTGAGGAAACCGTCGCCGAAGAGAAAGCCGAACCTACCGTCCAGTTCGCAGCGTTACCCGATTCTGTACCCGATTTGAACGCAATGGCTGAGAATTCCGATTCGATCTCAGGTGATTTGCCGGATGAAATCAGTGCTTTTGACCCGGGTTCTCAGTTTCGTGAGCAAATCTCGGTAGACGAGATGTTCGATCCGGGGCGTGATCAATATTCAGGCATCATTCTCGGACTGGCAATCAGCAACCGAAAGTGGGTCGATGCAGAGACCGGCGAAACAAAGGACCTCTATATGGTCCGCCCAGGCGATGACGTTCAGGTGACTTTGCCAACGGCCGGCCCTAACCCATCTCCAATCAGCGAAAATTGCACCGTGGTCGATTTTTACTCTTCGAATATGCATGAGTACGATTCGAGTTTTGCATTCATGCCACTAAAAGAGTTGCAAGAGTTGAGAGGGATGATCGACCCCAGCACCGGGAACTCAACCGTCTCGGCGATCCAAATTCGGTTGAAGCCGGATGCTGATATCGCTTCGGCACGGGACGCGCTGATAGCGAGGTTTCCGCCTGAGACCTACCCTTACATGATCCAGACTTGGCAAGACACGCAGCGCCCTTTACTAAGTGCTGTCACATTGGAAGTTACGATTCTCAACATCCTGTTGTTCCTAATCATCGCAGTGGCAGGCTTCGGCATCTTGGCAACTTTCTTCATGATTGTTGTGGAGAAGACCAAGGATATCGGAATTCTAAAAGCGTTAGGAGCTCCTAGCGGTGGAGTGATGTCCATCTTTCTTGGATATGGGCTTTCGCTGGGCGCTGTGGGAACGGGAGTTGGTATCGCCATTGGATTGGTCTTTGTATTTTACATTAACGAGATCGCTGACTTTATTGCCATGTTGACCGGGCAAGAGATTTTTGATCCGACGATTTATTACTTTTCAGAAATCCCAACAATCATTAATCCAATGATGATCGTTTGGGTTGCTATCGGCGCGATGGCGATCGCAGTTTTGGCCAGTGTATTGCCCGCGATACGAGCGGCACGGATGCACCCTGTGGAGGCGTTACGCTATGAATAAAGCCATGAAAGTCGCCCCGAAAAGGGGCCTGGATTCAGGCCTCACCGAAACCCAAGTTGCTGACAAAGGCAACAGTTCAGCCCTCAGACTTGCCTATCCTTGCGCAATGCGGACTCAAGGGCTGTACAAGAGTTTCGGCAAATCAAAAGTCAATGTGCCTGTTCTCAAAGGTGTAGATTTAGAGATTCCCACTGGCCAATTTACTGCGATCGTTGGGAAAAGCGGCAGTGGCAAGAGTACTTTGCTGCACTTGTTGGGAACACTGGACGAACCGGATGCGGGTGAAATTTGGTTTCGAGACGAACGTATCGATTCACTTCCTCACAAACGGCGAGACGCCTTGCGGAACAAAGAGTTTGGTTTGATCTTTCAGTTTTACCACCTGCTGCCCGAGCTAACGGTGCTGGAAAATGTGCTGGTTCCCAAAATGGTTGAGAGCGGGTTCTTTTCCTACATGAGGAACAAGTCGAAGTTCAAAAAACGCGCGAAAGACCTGTTAACCATGGTCGGTATGGAACATCGCTTGAAGCATCGCCCCAGCCAGTTGAGCGGGGGCGAAATGCAAAGAACCGCTATCGCGAGGGCTTTGATTTCAGATCCGTCCGTCTTGCTTGCTGACGAGCCAACAGGCAATTTGGATGGACAAAACGGCGAGGAAGTGATGAAGACTCTGACCGAGCTTGCTCAACAAGAGAATCTCACGATCGTAATGGTGACACACGATGATCGGATCGCGGACGCTGCTGACCATCTAATTCACTTGGTCGATGGCGTCGTCGCTTGAAGCTGGAATGGCAAAACCAAACTCACCTTGACTGGGCAAGCCTCCTATAACGCCAGAGTTACAGATTCTCAACGTGGTGGAACTTTAAAACATGTTGCGCACAGAACAGGAAAAATTCTGGCAAGGGGAGTTTGGCGATGAGTACATCGGTCGCAATCAAGGTCCTCAGGCCGTTGCAGCAAGCACGGTTTTCTTCTCGAAAATCCTAAAGCAGACTCGCAATGTTGGCTCGGCATTGGAATTAGGCGCCAATATCGGAATGAATCTGGCGTCGATCCGGCGGCTTTTACCAGATTGCAATTTGTCTGCGGTTGAGATTAACGAGAAAGCCGCGGCGGAATTGGCGGCACACAATCCCGATGTGGATTTGCACGTGACTTCGATTCTGGATTTCACGCCGTCCCAAACGTGGGACGTCGTGTTCACCAAGGGGGTGCTGATCCACATCAATCCTGATTGTTTGCCAGAGGTTTACGACTTGATGTACCGCTGTTCGGAACGCTATGTGGTGATTGCAGAATATTACAACCGGAGCCCTTGTGAAGTCGATTATCGAGGTCACGAAGGCAAGCTCTTCAAGCGGGACTTTGCAGGCGAAATGATGGATCGTTTTTCGGATCTGTCACTTGTCGATTACGGCTTTACCTATCATCGTGATCCAAATTTTCCACAAGACGACATCAGTTGGTTCCTGATGCAAAAGAGATAGGTGGGAAGTAGTCGCTGTGCGTGAAGAAGATCGGGGTTTAGACTTCCCCCAATCCAAGCTTACAGTCGCACTTAAATCGAGTTTTCCTCAGAGAAGTCTGTTCTTATCTATCTTGCTTCCCAATGTAAGGCTGGCGGGCGCACCGAAAGCGGCTCTAACCACCGCCCATGCATGCATCTTTATATGCTTGCAAATTGTTCCCGTTGGTGTTCGGAACAATGAGAAGAACTGAATTTTTCGCGAAAAACGAAATAGTCCAAATCTTCGCTAAATTCGTTGCAGCTTAAATGGCGATTAGTGGGGTGAGGTGATAGATACGTCTATCAAGCTCATGTCCGCTTTGGCGATTCCATTCGCCCAGTGGCAAATGAACTTTGGGGGGAACCAAATGAACATCGAAAGTGTTGCTGCAGGCAACAAGCGATCTACTGATCACAAACCATCTACCAAGTCGGGTGGCAAGCTTCTTTTAGTCATCACGTTTGCGTTAGTCTCAATGCAACTTGCCGGTTGCTGCAACGTTCCGAGGCCAGATTTGTTCGATGGCTCCATTCTGGACAAGGCGTTTGGATGTTATCGAGACAGCGTCTGGGCAAAACGAGCTTGCAATCTGCGTTACTCCAACTGTGATCGTCCCTACGCAAGCCATTTCGAAGCTGGTTTTGAAGCGGGTTACGTCGACATCTGCAACGGTGGTGACGGATACGTTCCAGCGACCCCACCCGAATGCTATTGGGGATTCGACTACCAGACACCTGATGGAGCTCAGTGTGTTAACTCGTGGTTCGAGGGATATCCAGCCGGTGTGGCAGCGGCCAAACGAGATCATGCTGGTACTTACCGCGACGTTTACGTCTCTCGAATGATCCAATCGGCGATCAGTCAGGACAAAGCGACTAAAACGACTCCACAAGACGTTCCTATCGTAAAGCCTACTGACAAAGTACCAATCAGAAGCGTCAGTACAGTGAATTCAAACCTTTCGAATTC
>CAZDBA010000036.1:0-21598 GCA_964503615.1 uncultured Pirellulaceae bacterium | reverse complement strand
GTGAATTCGAACCCGGTGAATTCGAACCCAGTGAGTGCACCCAACCCGTTCTTAAACGCTCCACTGCAACCTAACAAATCTTTCGTCCCACCCGTCGTGCCAGCCAACTATGACTACGGGGCGAAACGCAACTAGCGAGCAATTAGAACCTCGCTTAATTACGTTGTTTGAGTAGGCGAACCCCAAACTTCGCCAAGCTCAAAAAAGCCAAGCCAATCTTTTTACCGAAACAAGACGATGAAAAAGTTCAACACAGATGGGGGCACGAAAGTGATGCAAGAAGATCACAAGAGTACAGGCACTCCGATTCGTGCACAACTGGCGGCGCTGGCCATAATCATGGCAAGCATCATGTCGTCAGGATGCACTGCAATCCTTTCTCCGATTCAGTCGATCCCGGCAGAGCGTGTTCCCCCTCAATTTCTGGGTGAACCGCAAGCTTTCAAAACTAACATCGACCCTGCGAGACTTGGGCAGCCAACGCCTCGCAACTATCTGCTGGACGAAAACGATGTCTTGGGCATTTTCGTAGAGGGCGTTTTGGGCGAATTCGATTCTGCACCTCCTGTTGTCCCATCACAAAACGCCGATTTGCCGCCAGCCATCGGTTTTCCAGTTCCAGTAAGAGAAGACGGAACGATCTCGATGCCTTTGGTTAATCCGATACCGGTTCGGGGGCTGACACTTCAACAGGCTGAACAAATGGTCTCCCGAGCATATCTTGGTGGTACCACCCCAATCATTCGCGAAGGTCGAATCATTGTGACCTTGGTGCGTAAGCGAGAACATAGAGTGTTCGTCATTCGACAGGACAACTCGCAAAGTCAACGAGGCGGGGCGTTTCAGGGTCAAGGAAGGGGTGGTCTTGTGACGGATCGTTCCGACCAGAGTAGTCGAGGTTTCGTTCTGCAAATGCCAGCATACCAAAACGATTTGTTGAACGCCTTGTCCCAAACCGGTGGTTTACCTGGTTTGAATGCAAAATCTGAAATCCGGATTCTTCGAGGCGACCGTTTACAGATCGCACAACGGGACCAGGAAGTTCGTGAATTCTACCGAACCAACTCGGCCGACCAATTTCCTTATGGTGTAATCCCAACAGTAGCTGACGAAACAAACACGATCAAGATTGAGACTCGATTGCGTCCAGGACAGATCCCTGCTTTCCAACCCGAAGATGTTATTCTTCGCGATGGCGACATCGTCTACATCGACTCTCGAGAAACTGAAGTTTACTACACCGGTGGTTTGCTTGGCGGTGGAGAGCGTGCACTTCCAAGGGACTACGATCTGGATGTACTGGCGGCAGTCTCGCTTGCTGGAGTCAATGTGGGAACACAAGTTGGTGGCATCACTGGTAATGTTGGTACAACGCAAGTTCCGCCAACCGAGTTGATCGTGCTTCGGCGTTTGCCTGGTAGTCGGCAAATCGCTATCCGAGTCGATCTCAATGAGGCAATTAACGATCCCGCCTCACGACTCTTGGTCGTCCCAGGTGATACACTGATTTTGAGGTTCAAGCCTCAAGAGGAATTAGCCAACTTTGCGATCAGCACGTTCTTTACTTTCGGTGTTCGCGAGCTGTTTAGATAGCAAGAGCACGTAAAGCACACAATTTGGAACAGGGCCGGCTTGAACAAAGTCGGCCCTGTTTGTTTTGACGAATTGATTTCCAACAATCGAAATCTACTTGAGCTATCTGAAAACACTCTTTTCCCACGACGTTGTTTAGTTAGTCGCAAGTTAGTATTGGGCTAAGAAGTCGCTTGCCGTAACAATTGTGCGATGTCAGCATTGTCCAGCTCTTTCTGCTCGTCTGCAAGTTTCTTGAATTGCTCAAAAGCTCGAAGCAACTGATCAGAAGTCAAAGAAAAACCAAGCTGTTTGGCTCGATCGCTCAAAGCCGCCTTGCCACTGTGTTTTCCAAGCACCAAATCGGTTTTCTCGAAACCCACATCTTCAGGCCGCATGATTTCGTACGTCGAGGGCTCCTTCAACATACCATCCTGGTGGATTCCTGCCTCGTGGGCAAACGCGTTGCGTCCGACGATCGCTTTGTTCCGTTGAACAACCATTCCGGTCATCTCAGTCAGCAAGTGACTGGTAGGAACCAGTTTCTGCGAGTTGACACGAGTATCACACTGGTAGTAGTCCTTACGTGTTCGCATCGCCATCACGACCTCTTCAAGCGCACAATTACCTGCCCGCTCGCCGATGCCGTTGATCGTACATTCAATTTGTCCCGCGCCAGACTCGACAGCAGCCAAACTGTTAGCGACTGCCATTCCCAAATCATCATGACAGTGAATTGAAATAACAGCTTTATCGATGTTGGGAACACGATTCTTCAACTGCTTAATCACATCGGACATTTGGCTCGGAGTCGCATAGCCGACCGTGTCGGGAATATTGACAGTGTTGGCACCCGATTCGATAACCGCTTCTACCACTCGGCACAAGAAGTCAATCTCGGTCCGCGCAGCGTCTTCAGCAGAGAACTCAATGTTGGAGCAATAACCCGCCGCTCGCTCAACCGAGATCTTCGCTTGCTGAATAATCTGCTCCGGTGACATTTTCAGCTTGAACTCTCGGTGGATCGCACTGGTTGCCAGAAAAACATGAATCCTCGCATTCTCTGCGTGCTGCAAAGCCTCCCATGCACGATCGATGTCACCATCCTTACAACGCGCAAGACCGCAAATTTCGGCCCCTTTGGTTTCGATCGCAATCTGCTTGACCGATTCGAAATCTCCGGGCGAAGCAATCGGAAAACCAGCTTCGATAATATCGACCCCCAATTCGACCAAAGCGTTTGCGACACGCAGTTTTTGATCCAAGTTCATACTGGCACCCGGCGATTGTTCACCATCGCGAAGGGTGGTATCAAAAATCTTGATTAGTCGTAAGTCCGGCATGTCTTGGATCAGTCAGTACAATTGAGGTCAGGGCGATTGCTTTAGAACGGAAGGGATTTTACAATCTTTCACAAAATTGGAAAACTTGTCTATGATGAATTAAAATAAGTTCTCTGGTTTACGAATTCACTTTCAATGGCGAAGCAAGATGTTGAAATTTGGCAGCTCTCTACTAATTCTTCCAATTCTGGCCTTGGTATGTCTGTGCGGGGCTGAACCTTTAATCGCTCAGGAGCGTGTTTGGACAGACAAATCAGGAGTCCACAAACTGACTGCTGAATTTGTCAAAGTTGAAGAAGGCGACGTGTTCTTGCGTAGGCCTGATGGTGAGACGATCGCTTTGGCACTCAGTAAACTATCCATTGATGATCAAAATTACGTGCGAGACCTCTTAGCTCCAGGAAACGGCACGGAACCCACAACAGAGCCCCCAGTAACTCAGCCACCTGTAACTCAGCCACCTGTAACTCAGCCACCTGTAACCGTAACTGAACCGCCCAAAACGGAGCCACGCCCAACTCAACCAATTCGTCGAGCTCCACGAGTTCGCGACGATTCCGTTTTGGAAATTGATAGACTCGAATCCGCCGCTTTCTCGACGGCCCCTCCTTTGAACGAAACATCCGAAATTGAAATTACCCGAATCCAGGAGTTACAAGGCGATTTTCGCGCACTAGGCACGACACTCCACCAGCGCGAAAATGTGATCGTTGTTAATCGAGCGTTCGAAGCCATTGCAGACAAAGGCTCAATCCCTCCTTTGATGATCGAGTTGATCTCAGAATTGGCCGATTCGTCTCATAAGCATCTTCGTATGCAAGCAATTAAATTGCTTGCCAAGTTCGATCCCCAAAACTCTTTACCCAAGATTCTGGAAGCGGTTTCTGACAATGGGAGCTTTGACGTTCGTTGGACCGCATTGGAGTTGGTTGAGCATCTTCAAGACGACCGAGCCATCGATACTTTAATTGAGAGATTTCCAAGTAAGGACAATGGAAAAGTCCTTTCTGTGTTAGTCACTTTTGGAAATCAAATTGAGGAACGTATCTTCCCGTTTCTAGAATCCAAAAACCGTGACGACATCACCAATGCTATGTCACTGCTGACAAAAATTGGCTCCGAAAAAAGCATTCCAAAAATCGAGCCCTTTCTCGAATCCGAACTTGTTACCTTGCGATTGCAAGCGGAATCATCGATTCGGCAGCTAAAAACGCGGCTAAGCATGAATTAGGCAAACCTATCAATTCTTTTGCTAAACAAATTCGCGTTCTAAACCTTCCTTACCCATGGAGAACGCGATGAACTTTGAACAAGATCATTCTGATGGTTCAACTGTAAAGTTACAGTCAGACCAGTTCATAATTCATCCCGTCTCGATCGTCCGCACCGTTCTGGGTGACTCAAAAGAGTTTGTCGTCGATCTTGCTTTGCAAAGCTGTCAATGCAAAGACTTCCTCGAATATCGCAGCAGACTGCCGATCGGCGACCCGCGTCGATTTTGTCGCCATCTGGTCCAAGTTCAAACTCAATTTTCAGATGACTTGCACCCTTTTGTACGCTCGATTTTCGAAGCCCGCGAATCGAGCGGAGAGGGATTGCCCAACGGAACTTCGTTTGCATTTTTCGAATTCAATGGCCGCTTGGCTTTTGTTGGAGAGAACCGTGATAGAACGTCCTATTTTTTTATAACCGGTCAAGGAAACTCTTTTCACGAATTCGTTTACAACCGAAACGACAAGGCGTGGATCGGCGGAAAACCGGACGAACCCGCGCCGCTGCTTAAATTCGCCTTTCATGCCCGAAGCCAGTACGGCAAACAACTTAAACCTGAGGAAAGTAACCCCAAAAAAGCACGAAGAAAACGGCGGGAATCGAACGTGGATTCAGAATCCAACTTGGGTCGGTATCTATTCTTGGCATTGGTTACCGCAGCGTTGGCCGCAGGAGGCTACTACTATTTCCAAAATAAAGATGCGGTCGACAACTACGTTAAGAAAGCAATTGAGAAACCGGACCCAACCGATCCTGACAACGCCAGCTTAAAAGCAAGCGATAAACAGCCACGTCGATCCAAGAGTGAGAAAAAGCCCCCAGCCACGCGAACCCAACCTACAAAGCGAGCTGACTCAGGCTCTAAATTGACTGAATCAGAAAAGCCCGGTACTACCGAAACCAACCTGCCAGAAGAACCGGCACCGCAACCCGAATACCGCGACTGGAATTACTCAGATGGAAGTTTTTTAGCCAGCGCAAGATACAAGTCCTATCAAAACGGACAAATCACTTTGGTCCGAAAAGACACCGGGGAAGAAATCAAAGTCCAAAAATCGGAGCTGTCTGAACAGGACCAAAATTACGTTACGGCTACTCTACGCGAACGCCGACTACAGCGAGCGCGGCAGCGGAAAAACCGATAGTTCACCCATTTCGAAAGCAAGCCACACGCTAGCAAACCCAGCCAATCCGCAAATTTTATGAAATAAGCTAATCCTGCCTAACCGTCAAAGTCGATCCTGCATCTAACGGGATTTTCGTTTCTAGGTAGGATCCAATGCTAGCGATACAAAACACAACAACAAAATTTGTTTGCATACTCGGCTGCTTCGCCATGTGCATAACGCTCCCACTTTCTGCAAATGCTCAACAGCCTTCGCAACGTTACAAACCGGTCCGATCTATTCCACAGGTTCACGTGCCGGCTGAAGGTTTTCGCCAAATTCAAAATACGGCAACCCGTAGTCAGTTGCGGCAAGCCAACGAGCAGCAGTTTCGCGATCCCAATGTACGACCAACGTCGTACACGTTTACCGATCAAAACGTAGATGTACCGGAAATTTTGGCTGGTGAAGGATCCGTATTGCCTTCGAACCATATTCCCCAAAACTTTTCAGTGCCCAATCTTCAAGTCCCTCCAGCGGCCAAGGACATTGCCGATAGAGCGGGTCAATTCAGACTGCCAGCAGTTCCTTCAACACCACCAACCACTCAACCTAAACAATCTAATTGGAATCCACCACGTGTTGCGCCTGATGAAATCAACTTGGCACCTATCCAAGTCCAAGCACCGATTCCACGTAATGTTGAAGCCCCTGAAGCACCCCAAATGTCTCCAGAAGCCGAAGCTGACCTGATAAACCTTCGCAACGAAATTCAAGCACACAAAGAAGCGATCGCAGCTCAGAAAATTGCACTGGAGCAACAACAAGCTGCTACAGCCAACCGAGTCGCTGAAGTCGAAGAATCGGCTCGAATTGCTACCGCTGAGCGAGCTGCAAGCGAAAGGCGTGCACAACAACAAGCTAAGTTTGCCGCAGAACAGGAAGCTGCCAGACTCGCCGCTGAACAAGAAGCGGAACGACTGGCTGCCGAGCAGGAAGCGGCTCGAATCGACGCAGAACAACATGCACGTGTTGCCGCTGAAGAAAAACAGGCTCGAATCGCTGCCGAAGAGAGAGCCCGGGTCGCTGCAGAAAAATCACAGGCAATGATCGCTGCCGAGCAAGAAGCTGCACGAATTGCTGCTGAAGAAGAAGCCAACCGAATCGACGAAGAACGAGCAAGAATGGTTGCTTTGCGTGAGCAGATGAAAAATCAAATCGTTGACAAAACGCCAATGCTTCGCGCCGCTCCTTCTCGACAAGCTCCCGTCGTAGAAGAGTTTGAAACAGAATCCAATGGTGAGTACGTGACCTATCAGGAACCGCAAATCGACGTTCAACCCGTGGTTATCGATACCGTCGCCGAAACGGTTGCCAACGAACCGATCGGTGAACAACAGCAACCTGAGTTGAGTCTTCGCGCACCTGCGATCCAGGTCGACACGTACGGCCCGCGTTCCATTGGGATTAACAAAGTTGGAACGTACAAAGTTATTATTCGGAATCAGAGCGATTTCGAAGCGGAGAACGTTCGCGTCGGCATTGCACTTCCGACTTGGATCGATGTTCGCAACGTCAACTTGACCAGCGGAACTCGAAACATGGTCGAGTCAGAACGCTCGAACCAACTGAGTTGGATCGTTCCTCGAATCGCCGCCAACTCAGATCAGACTTTGATCATTGACGCGGTGCCAACCAAAGCAGAAAAATTTGACATCGGGATTGAGTGGACTTTAGTTCCGCGGAATGCGTCAGCAAGCGTAAGCGTAACCGAGCCACGGCTGGAAATGAAAATCTCTGGCCCTTCCGATGTCCACTATGGAGAAAAGGCGATCTACCACGTTACCGTTCGGAACCCTGGAACGGGCACGGCAGAAAACGTAATGGTCAAACTTCCCGAAGCACTGGGCGGTGAGCGTGCAAAGCTGTACGACATCCTGCCAGGTGAAGAGAAGAATTTCCAAGTCGAATTGTTTGCACGAACTGCTGGCGAATTGGACCTGTCTACAATCGCTGTTGCCGATGGTGATTTGCAAACGGCTGCGGGTCGCAAAATCATGGTTCGCCGAGCCGCCTTGGACGTTCAAATCCAGGGTCCAGGCATGAAGTACGCGGGCACCGACGGAAAGTACACAGTGACAATCACCAACAATGGTGACGCACCGGCTCGAAACGTTATTTCAGCTGTAGCGATGCCTGCTGGGGTCAAGTACCTGGGCGGAATTGACTCAGTCACCGAAGTCGAAGATGGTGTTAACTGGTCAATCGGAACGCTCGACGAAGGTGACTCACGAACTTATACACTCCACTGCCAACTGGACGCCGACGGAAACCTTCAGTTCGATGTCGGAGTTCGAGGTGACGGAGACTTGGCCGCTTCTAACGCCACCATCACCACCGTGGAAACGGTTGCCGACCTCGTATTGACCGTCGAAGATCCGAAAGGCCCACTTCCAACCGGTGAAAACGTGGACTACACGATCAAGATTCGCAACCGAGGTAGCCGAGCTGCCAGTGGCGTAAGCGTGGTTATGCAATACTCAAAAGGTATCGAGCCAACCGAAGCTGAGGGACTCAAGTACACGATCGACTCGGTTCATGGACAGGTTCTCTTCTCTACGATTCCACAAGTGAATCCGGGCGAAGAAGTGACTTTGGTTGTGAGAGCGGTACCAGAAGTCGCCGGAACACACGTGTTCCGTGCTCAGCTGACTTGCACCGATTCTGACTCTCGTGAAGTTGCCGAAGGAACAACACGTTTCTACGGAGATGAGATTCAATCATCGGGTGCGTCAACAACTGCGCACTCCAACGATGGGCTCGGGTTGGACAACCAGTTCCAGCGTTAATACGCTTGACCAACAGTACGAATTCAAAACGCGGCATCCAAAAGATGCCGCGTTTTTTTGTTGCCTTTCCTACATAGCTTGGCTCACCAGTGTTCAGGCCCCACCAACCTCATCCCGAAGTCTGGCGACATCGGCTACGTTCCCGAAGTCCGCTCCAGCCAAATTTCCCGCCAGAAATGCAAACTGCCACGAGAGCAGAATCGTCTGAAAACGCCACTGCATTCCGTTTCTGACAAGACCACAGTGGGTTGTTTCATTATTCGCAATTTACCAGAATTTTCATCGATCAATTTGGTAATCAATCGCGAGACGACCAACTCTTTACCACAAAACTGAGCCATCTCTTTAGGATCGAACCACAAGCCCCGATTGCAACCATTGCCATCGAGAGTCTGCTGAATATCGGCCAAAGTTTTAACACGAACCCGTTCACCAATTTTTAACCTCAGCCTTTCGCTGGGAGTTCGATGCAAATTTGGGCCGGCAAGATTATCCGACTTGCGTGTCAGCTTTTTGGTGATCAGTGAAAACAGAAAACCACCGATGGCTGAAAGAGCGACCTTGTCACGTCGGTGATCATCAACGTATTGTCGAAACTTGAATGGGCTGATCGGTTTAGCGATTTGCACCAACTCGGTAGCTTGGCATCTGTATTGAATAGGTTGTTGACCCGTTTTCGTTTTTTCAACCAACCAATCGACAATCGAGTCATTGCCGGGCTGTTCCGATTTGGGTTGCTCCGGTTCCGTCGCGTTGGATCGGTCAGGAAGCAGCCATTCGGTCTTCCAAAAAAACTGGCAGCCCATTTCGCATCCGCCGTGATCGGATCCGTCACACCGCTCCTCTATTTGCAAAACTACGCAGTCTTTTAATTGACCGATGTAAGTCGATTCGGCATACACACAGGTCTTATTGGCGAATCGTTTCACTCGTAGCCGTTTACCGCAGTGAGCGGCCATTTCCGGCATAAAAGGGAGGCCTTCCAACACTCCATCTCGATCTAGCGTATCCGCGATACTCGACAGCGATTTAACAAGCACCCACTCCCCAGCCTTGGGGCGAAAGCTCGCACTAGTCGAAGAGGTCGGTGATACTCGGTCTCCACTCTCAACTTCGGCGTTTGGTTTTTGGGAGTCGTTAAAACTCATCTTCGTTTCGGCCGCGTTATTTCGGTGCGTTGGGAGGAGGAACTGTTGGCGGAGAAGGCAGGAAAGTTCTACTGAATTTCCCATTCTAACTTGGATTTTTTCGGTCTCGGCCGTTTTCCCCCAAAATCTATGAACCTAAGCCTGGGCCTGCCGAAATCACCCGAGGCCACTCTCAAACTTATCCGAAAAATCTGTGTACTTTCGACCACCAGCCGTGTTAATATTGTATTGGCAAATCTTTCATCGGTTGGAGCTTAAGACTCGCAGTGCACACGCTGGAATTGTGATCCACATTGCTGCAAATCGGATAGATCAAGACGAACTTTCCCACTCAATTGGCACTCCAGCATTTTTAGATGCAATTGTTTCGAGACGCTTTTTTGAGCGGGATTAAATCCAAGGATAATTCATGAAGGTAGGAGGGCTTTTAGTAGCTTTTATTATTGGTGTATGGGCGACGGTGTCTTTCAACAAAGCCGATTCACCCGAATTGGAACCACCCGTATCGAGCTCCCAAACTATAGAAGAGGCCCACGCTGTCGAGTACGGTACGACTAGCGATGGCAAACCTGTCACTTTGTTCAAGTGCGTTAACGCAAACGGAATTGTTCTGAAGGTAATTGACTACGGAGCGACAGTGGTCGCTTTGGAAACGCCTGATCGAGACAATAATTTTTCGAACATCATTCTGTCCTGCCCAAACATCAACAGCTTCGAAACCAATAAAGCCTATTTCGGTTCAACCACAGGACGGTACTGTAACCGAATCGCTCAAGGAAAATTCTCGATCGACGACCAGTCGTTTCAACTGGCAACCAACAATGGTGCAAACCATTTGCATGGCGGTGACCGAGGTTGGGACAAAGCCATGTGGGATGGAGAATTGATTCGTGACGAAGATTCGATCGGTGTGCGTTTGCGAATGACAAGCCCTGATGGAGACGAAGGTTATCCCGGCACTGTCCATGCGACGGTTGAATATCGTTTGACCAACGAGGACGAATTCGTCGTTGATTTTCGCGCGGAAACAGACAAACCGACCCACGTTAATCTAGCCAATCACAATTATTGGAACCTGGGTGGACAGACTTCCGAATCGATATTGGACCACGAACTACAGATTTTGGCCGATCGTTATTTACCAGTCGATGCAGGGATGATTCCCAATCAAGGACTTGTAGAGGTCGCAGAAACTCCTTTTGACTTTCGCGTCTCTCAAATCATTGGCCAACGGATAAAGGAAACTTGTGGCGAACCGATTGGCTACGATCATTGCTACGCTTTCAATGACTATGCGGCCGACTCGGACGAGCCTATTCTTGCCGCAGTTGTCAAAGACCCGGAAAGCGGCCGAGTTATGGAGATTCGCACAACCCAACCTGGCGTCCAATTTTATTCGGGCAACTTTCTGGATGGCAGCGAGGAAAGCGGCGGGTATCAGCAATACAGGGCGTTCTGCCTGGAAACGCAACATTTCCCCGACAGTCCCAACCAAGCTGAATTTCCTTCTACGCTACTTCGGCCCGGCCAGACGTTCCACGAGCGGACCACCCATCGCTTTTACATCGAAAAGTAAAACGCGGGCAAACGAACGTTCATTGGGCTTTTATCCAATCAGTATGGCGATGAATGGCGCGATGTCCATAAAGTCCACCTCTCCGCTCTGATCAATATCCGCTACGACTTGAAATTCTCCAGCCGACAGGATCGCAATGAAGGGTCCGATGTCAAAAAAGTTGACACTGCCGTCTAAGTTGATATCTCCTAACGGAGCTTCAAAAGGTTGCCATTTTTCAGCAAGATATACGTTGAGGTCTGCCAATTCGCTGGCGCTCAAGACGCGATCGTAGACGACCAACTCGGAAATCTGCCCGTTGAAGAAACCTCGCGGCGAATTGAGCGCGGCATCGGCACCGACTCGGATATTGAGACTATCGGTATCACTGGTTAGGCCCGGCGTTTGGAAAGTGCTAATAGACGTTTCTTGTTGGCCATCTACCAGCAGCGAGACTTCACCGGCTTGGTAATCGAATAGCCCTGTCAGCGTATGAAACTGACCGGGGACAACACTACCACCTTCGATCCGTTGAAAACCATCGGAGTCCAGCCGTCGACCGGCCAGTCCAAAATCTCCAGTTCCACCAATGTTATTGCCGAACCCGTCAAACAGGTTGATACCAGCACGTGTTGCCGCCGAATTCGCTCCAGAAGAAACCATCAACGCACGCAGTCCCCGGTTGGAACTTTCCAACTCGGTCGAAAGCACACCAATCATCGTTGCGCCTTCAACATTTCGAAGCATTCCAAACGCTCCGCTCTCCACATCCATAAAATCATCGCCATCGAATTGGACGGTGGTCAAATTATTGGCAGGTGTAATTACAACGTTCGGTAGGGCGGTGGCGAGAGTCTGGGTAGCACTCGCGTTTTGAGCAGTCGACTTGTCGACCCATGTTGTACCATTCAAAAAAGCACCGCCCGGAACGAAGTCACCATCGACGTCGCTTCCATCCAGCCAAAGTGTGTTGCCGGGAATATCACGAGGGTCGTTGATTTGAGCGAAGGATTGCGAATCAGCCAGAGCGATTGTTGCAATCGCGAATAACACGCAAAACTTGAGAAACGGCTTAACAACATTGCAGAGCTGCATGTTTTTACCTTTTTATCGAGGAGGGCAACGAAAACATCCAAGATCCTAACACAGTAAAATTTAAGAAGCGAGAAGTTTTCAGGCACTCAAATTTTGGTGACCAAGCTTACATGACTTCATTTTACGGTAGAAGCAAGAAGACGCCCACAGTGCCTCCTTTCCGTCATAACCCAAACCGCGAGACTGCAGATGGATAAAAAGTAACGCATGGTGGAGAACTTTTTTGCAGAATTAGACGTGCATGCTACGAGTTTCTAAACGCCGACATCAATGGTCGTTAAACACGATGCTGATTGGTCCGCTACCAGGTTCGTTCCACCCATTTGGTGTCGATGTTGAAGTCTGAAAAGTCACCGTGCTGCAAAACTTTGGCTTGGAATTCAGCCGTCGTTTTGATGCCCTCGATTTTCAGTTCACGCAACGCACGCAACATACAGCGAACGGCTTGCTCGCGAGTTGGTTGATGAACAATCAATTTCCCGATCATCGAATCGTAGTGGGGTGGAACGTGATAGCCCGTATGAACATGGGTATCAAAACGAACTCCCAAGCCACCTGGAATCGAAATGTGATCGATTCGACCAGGACAAGGCCGGAAGTTGTTTTCGCCATCTTCGGCGTTGATGCGACACTCAATCGAATGGCCTTTGCACTCGATATCTTTTTGAGCGAACGCTAGCGGCTCGCCCGAGGCAACTCGAATTTGCTGCTGGATCAAGTCGATACCGGTCACCATTTCAGAAACGGGATGTTCAACCTGAATTCGAGCGTTGACCTCAATAAAGTAAAAGTTGTGATCCTTGTCGACGATAAACTCGACTGTGCCCGCGTTTTCGTATTCGGCGTTCTTGATCATTCGAACCGCGGCATCGCAAATCGCTTTACGAACTTTTTTAGGCAGCTTGGGGGCTGGGCTTTCTTCGATCAACTTTTGGTGTCGGCGTTGGGTAGAACAATCTCGTTCCCAAAGGTGAACCACGTTCCCATGTGAATCGGCAAGGACTTGCACCTCAACGTGCCGAGGATTTTCCACATAGCGTTCGAGGTAGACGGCAGGGTTTCCAAAGGCAGCTTTGGCCTCAGTCATCGCCCCGTCGAGAGCACTGTGCAACGCAAGTTCGTTGGCCGCAACTCGCATCCCTTTACCACCGCCGCCGGCAGTCGCTTTGATCAAAACCGGAAAGCCGATTTCGCGAGCGACCTCAAGAGCTTCTTCCGGGTTTTCGATCAGGCCATCACTTCCTGGCACGACAGGCACCTTTGCTTCGCGTGCCATCGAGCGAGCCGTGTTCTTGTCACCCAGTCGACGCATCGCTTCGGGTGAGGGACCGATAAAGCCAATGTTGCTGTCTCGGCAAACTTCATTGAAATAAGCGTTCTCAGAAAGAAAGCCGTATCCAGGGTGAACCGCATCGACGTTGCCTACTTCTGCGGCAGCGATAATCTCTGGAATCTTAAGGTAACTGTCCATCGATTTGACGCCGCCAACGCAATAGGCTTCATCGGCCAAATCCAGGTAACGACTACCACGGTCGCCTTCGCTGAAAATCGCTACGGTTTCGACTCCCAGTTCTTTACAAGCTCGGATGATGCGAAGACAAATCTCTCCACGGTTGGCGATCAAAATGCGGTTAAACATAATTTACTTTTTGAAAACTGCGCAGAATCGTTTGAGGAGATCAAAATCGAAAGTGAATTTGACCGAACGCCAACACGGACGTCAGCGAATTAAAAAGTTCGTGTTCGTTGCTTACGCAGGTACGATCTTGAACAACGGCTTGTTAACGTCAACTGGATCCTGGTCTTTGACAAGGATCGCAGCGATCTTTCCTGAGACACCCGCAGGTAGCTCATTAAACGTCTTCATCGCTTCGACGATACAGACCACCGTATCGGGCTCAACGATATCGCCAACCTTTACAAAAACGTCTGCTTCCGGTTTCGGTTTAGTGTAAAAAGTTCCGACCATCGGGCTGTTGATAAAAACTGCGTTAGGATCTTCGGCAGGTGTTTCCGCTGCAGCGCCAGCAGCACCCGCCGCCGCAACCGGTGCGGGACCGACTGGGGCACTCGGGTAGTTCACCATCATCGGTTGTTCACCACCCCGCTTTAGACGAATTTCCTGTTCTTGCTGTTTGAGGTCGATCTCCGAGAGATCGTGCTCTTTCATCAGTTCGATCAACTCACGAATTCGCTCGACATCAAAAACGTCCTGGTTATCTTGTTTTGCCATAATAATATTTCCAGACCCTTATCGGATCGCCTTATTTGGATCGTTCAATCTTCGTTCCTGCAACGGGTGGAACCTCCTCGAAAAAAGGAGTTGCCAACTTTTCTGCAAAAACGGTTTCAAATCGTTTTTTGATTCCCTAAAGGATAAATAAATTGGGCGTTTCTACAACAGCGAAACAACACACTCTTCGAGTTCTTTTGGCAAAGTACTTAGCACCTCTTTGCCGGTTTTGGTCACCAGAATATCATCTTCGATACGCACTCCAATCGCTCCTGGAATGTAAATCCCCGGTTCGATCGTTACGACCATTCCAGCTTCGAATATTCCTTGACGAATAGGCGAGATATAGGGCGTTTCATGGATTTGGAGACCGAATCCGTGTCCCAGCCCATGCCCGAAGTACTTTCCGAATCCGGCGTCCTCAATGATCTTTCGAGCAGTGCGGTCTACGAGCTGCATGGAAACGCCTGGCTTGATTTTGGCAATCGCCGCTTTCTGAGCCTTCAAGACCGTCTCGTACACCTTTCGAAACCGGGCAGTTATTTTCCCAGTCACCAAAACTCGAGTGATATCGCTGGCATATCCGTCGACTTGCGACCCCCAGTCGACCAGCACAAACGGAGCGGCGTCCATACGCATGTCAGAAGGGGTGCCGTGCGGCAAAGCTGCCCGAGCTCCTACACCGATAATCGGGTCAAAAGCACATCGCGTTCCTCCAAAGGCCCGAATCTGATGTTCAAGATTATGTGCAACTTGACGCTCCGTTTGATCGGCTCGAAGTTGAGCCCGCAAAACCTCAAACGCCCGCTGGTTGACCGCAATCGATTTTCGAATCGCCGCAAGTTCGTATTTGTCTTTGATCGCGCGATGTTCCGCACACCAACCTGTGGTCGAAACCAGTTCACAACCAGACAAGCCCGCATCCAGTTGGTCAAAAACCGCTTTGGTCATGGAATCAGCTTCGTAAGCCAATTGGTTGAGCTTCGACTTCTTTACAACTCCACCAATCATTTGAACCGCAGTCTGGGTCGAGTCCCGAATGTAGGTTTCAATGCCCTCACATTCTTCAGCGATCTGGGTTGTATAACGAGTATCGCTCAGGAGCTTTTCCGAATTGGGGGTCACGAGCAGAAAGGTCGAGTCCCCTGTAAACCCGGTCAAGTAAGTCACGTTGATCGGGTCGGAGATCAGCATCGCGGGGTAACCGGCTGACTTGACGCGTGATTTGAGTTTCGCAAGTCGCTTGCTGTAGATTTTCGTTTGCGGTGACGCCATATCTGAATAATCCTGGGCTCGATTCTCGGTTTCAAGTCTGCACGTCAGCGCTAGACTTGCCTGCTCTTTTTCATAAAGCGACCATTGTTTTGCAGGCGTACCAAGTTGACAACCGCCAAAGTCGAGTTTGAGCAAAAGCCTTGAAAAATCCAACTAAAGACTGGATTCGAGTCCTATAAAAACTCGGTCAGGAAGCGATTAACGGGATCAGCTTTGCTAAAAGAGAAGGCTACCCGTAAAGAAGTTAGCCGTAAAGAATTTCAGTTTTTGGCTGCTGGGTATCTTCCGTATCGAATTTCTTGATCCGGGTCCATTGCCCGAACAACAAACTCACGTAGTACGGATTCAAAATCATATACCGCCGCCAAAGCCGCTTGGGTTCTTTGGTCAGACGGTAGAGCCACTCAAGGCCCCAACGTTGCAGGACAGGCGGTGCTTGATCCAATTGACCGGCGTGAAAGTTGAATGCAGCTCCTACCGCCAACACAGGCATATTCAACGAATCCTTAAACTCGTAAGCCCAGACCTCTTGGCGTGGACAACCTAGACCAACACAAGTGATTCCGGCGCCACTGGCATTGATCTCATCCACAATTTCCTGCTTCTCGCTCTCGCTGACAGTGCGGAACATAGAAGCCCGCATGCCCGCAATCTGCAATTCAGGGAACTTTTCCAACAGTTTTGCAGAAAGATCGTCCAACAATTCCTGCTTGCCCCCAAACAGGAAAATCGGGACTCCCTTTTCTGCAGCTGCTCGACAGGTCTCCAACATCAAATTGGGACCATAGACTCGATCTCGAAGCTTAGTTTTGTGCAAAAGGTTCAACCCCCAACGAACGGGTTGACCATCCGGCACAATCAGCTCCAGAGAATTTAAACGATGGCGATGTTCGTCATCCATCACACCTGTCATCACTCCGTGGACCGCTAAGGCTGAAACACCAAACGGCTTCCTTTCATTCGCAGCTTCGATGATCTTGAAAACGGCTGCTTCGTAGTCGACAGCATGAACGTTAACGCCCAGAAGATTGTATTTACCTAGATCAATCATGATCAATCGAGTCGAGAGTTTGTTGGAGGGAGTAAAGGAGAAAGAATGGCATATGCAGTGCAAAAGTGACCTAAACGCTCTGCAAAAGCGGTCTATTTGCCCACAGGCACCGGACTATCGGTCACCCAACGCTCTCGGTTTGCTTCATAGATTTCAGACAGGATGTCATGAACATTCTTGGTCAGTTTCCATTCTGGAAAGTGGCTTTTGAACTTACTCACGTCACTGACGTACCAGATGTGATCGCCAACGCGATTCGTTTCTTCATAAGTTCGTTCCAAAGGACGCCCGGCAATCTCTTCGCACATCCCAATCGCTTCACGCATTGAGCAGTGGCTAAAACGGCTTCCACCGATGTTGTAGACCTCGCCGCTTCGTGGATTTTCAAAGAAAGCGTCAAACGCCTGGATCAAATCGAAACTGTGAATATTGTCTCGAACCTGCTTACCATCGTATCCAAACACGGTGTAGGGATTGCCAGTTACCGTGCACTTCATGAGATAGGCAAGAAACCCGTGCAACTGGGTGCCACTGTGGTTGGGGCCCGTTAAACAACCGCCGCGAAACGATACGGTTCGCATACCAAAATAGCGACCGAATTCTTGAACTAATACATCTGCTGCAACCTTTGACGCTCCGAAAAGACTGTGGAGACAATTGTCAATCGACATGTCTTCAGGGATCCCGTCCTTATAGACATGGTTTTCAGCAATTTCCCATCTTGTTTCGTTTTCGATCAAAGGTAGCCGATTGGGAGTATCGCCGTAGACCTTGTTGGTCGAAGTAAAAATGAAAACCGCATCAGGCGCGTTAGTCCGAGTCGCCTCCAGCAGATTAAGGGTCCCATTTGCGTTGACAGTAAAGTCAGTGATTGGAGACCGTGCTGCCCAGTCGTGAGAAGGTTGGGCAGCGGTGTGCACGATCAGCTGGATATCTGATCCGTATTTTTCGAATAGGCTTTTGATCGCATCGTTGTCACGAATGTCAATCGACTCGTGGGTATAAGAAGAACCAAGCTCTCGTTCCAACTCGGTTCGCTGCCAATGGGTTGAGGCCTCGCTTCCGAAAAACTCTTGTCGCATGTTGTTGTCGATACCAACAACATGGAGTCCTTTTTTGGCAAAGTGTCGGGAAGCTTCAGAACCAATCAGACCGGCCGAACCGGTGACGATCGCTATACTCATAAATTTGGCCGGAATCAAAGGTGTATATCAGAGGCAGGGAAGTCGCATTTTGGTCTCAGACCTCATGCAAAGAAATAGTCTAGTCGTCGAAACAGTCACGTCAACAATTAAGGTGAATAAGCCCTATTTCCAGTCACGAAAAAGTGGGGCAAAGACGTGCCAAAAAGCAAGCTTATCCCCCTTAAACGGTGTTAGTGGTCAAGCCAACTCTATCAAAGCTTACGAGGGATTTCACGGTAAAACACACGATTTTTCTCAGTGAGCCATTTTTGTGAGCTATCAGACACGCGAGTACGAATTGCGCAGGATTTAACGATGGACACTCACCCTAAAATGGATCGTTCAGGATCCTGAATCCTGCTCGTGAGCATCCCGCGCACCCTCACCCGGCTGAATAAAAAAGGCTCTTTTCTGTTGGGGTAACGAGTGCCCAAAACCGCATGACCTAAGAAATTCATCCGAAGAACTAATCGCCATAAGCTCCAACACGCCTTGTTCACGAGCCAATTCAACACAGCGTCTCACAAGATTCTGGCCGACACCACATCGTCTCATTTCCAAGCTGACCGCCATACATTGCAACTCGGCCAGCTTTCGAGAGTACACTTCGACCGCTGAAAACCCGACAATCTCTCTATTCCACCGCGCTATCCAAGCAAACTTGGTCAGATGGCGCAATTCCTCAACCGTCCTGGGCAGCAGCTGTTTTTCATCAACGAACGATTGCAAAAACTCGCTCAACGGATTCGCGTCCGCCTCGCTCGCTCGCGAATAAGATATTTCAGATTCAGACTCTATGTTCATTCAATTATCTGTCTTTTTATCGCCGCACCAATAACGAATAAGATCGGCGTAAAGCTCCGTCCCCCGCTCCAACTGCTCGAGGGAAATCCATTCTTCCGGTGTATGAGCTTGCGCAATGTCACCCGGCCCAACCACGATTTTGTCAGTGATCTCGGACAGGATTCCTCCATCAGTGGCAAAGGACACGGTTTTAGGAGCCGAACGTCCTACAAGTTGTAGAGCCTGCCGAACAAATTCGGAATCGGGTGCACAATAAAACGGCTCACACCATCGTTTAACTTTCAGTTTCACCCCGTTCTCCTCCGCCGCACGCTCTGCACGAGCCAACAAGGGACCAACATCCGCGCCCGGCACAGGTCTGGCGTACACGGTACACACTGTCTTTGAGGGCGTAATGTTCATCGCGGGCGAATCGTCACCCACCGTAATATTCCACCCCATGGGTGCCGGATCGAAAAGTTCATTTTTCCATTTTGATTCCGATTCAATCTCGTCGTAGATCTTTTTCATCTCGGCCATAAAGGGAATCATCGGCAAAGTAGAATTGATTCCGTCGCGCGTGCTGCTGTGCGCCGCCACGCCCTTTGACGTCGCTCGAATCTCCAAAGATCCTTTGTGTGCATGGACCACTTCCATCATCGTCGGTTCACCAACAATCGCCTTCGTACCGTTTTCGACGATCTCTCGGTAGAACTTACTCTCCTCGACCACCTGTTTCGCACCGTTAAACCCGACTTCCTCGTCCGCAGTCACGACGAAATACAAAGGCCGAGTCATCTGATTCAATGGAACGGACTGCTGAGCCGTTAACATGCAGGCGATCGAACCCTTCATGTCGCAAGCTCCACGACCATACAAACGCTCGTTCTCAATCGTCGGTTCAAACGGTCCAAAACGGTCAGTAAACCAACTGTTCGCCGGCACGACATCCGAGTGAGCAAAATAAGCTAACCCGCCTTCACCGCTTCCCTTCTTGGCGACCAAGCTAACCTTTCGCTCTCCACGGCGATCGTCATGCTCTAAACTCTCAACCACAAATCCGTGTTTGATCAGTTTTTGTTCAAGGTACTTACTGATTTTCCGATTGGACAAACGACTGGTCGAATCGAAACTAACAAGCCGCTTGGTGTAATGAGCTGCTTTCATCATGGATAAGCTTTTTTCACTCCACGAGCCGAGAATCAGAATAAAGAGCAGGTGAGCCAAATAAATTAGGCTTCAACATTCACTTTAGCCGGCGGACTATCTAGAACACTTACACTTCAAAATTGGTAGTGGGATTCGCCAGAATTCCGATTCATCTCACGAACAAAAGGAATTCTGAGGAATCTCACCGGACCATCAATGAATTTGAGTTTTGAAACATCTTCCAGTCAAACATAAACATATTGCTTTGCCCGGGCAACTAGATTTTACTCGGCCAACAGATACGAACCGATACACTTTCGTTATGTCCAGCTAGACAAATCGCACACTTTTTTCCATGCAAAACCGGTTTCGCTCTCACATGCGGCCTTAGCGCCTTGACGACCATTCGATATGGAAAACAATGAACATCGGATAAAGCACGGGGCCTGTCGTCTTAACTTAATAGACCGGACAACATCGGCGGAGTCTGAGTTACCACTCTGAGACAGAAAAGACCTCAAGTATCTTGAACAAAGCAACCGCCGCTAATTCCGCTGCCCGTTTGAGCCCGCAGGCGAAACGCGTACTCTCTCATCACAGCGATGCTCAATTCGTCCCACGTGTTGAGAAACTCACGCCCGCATTTGACTTGGAACATTGCCGCGCGCGTTTGCAACACCTCCCGCACATGCTGTTGCTGGAGAGCTCCCTGCGGCACGAGCAGCTCGGTCGCTACTCCTTTTTGATGGCCGATCCAGTTCGATGGTTGAATCCTGATTCGATCGAGCAACTGCGAGATGTCTTGGCCGCGTATACTTGCCTCTCTCTGCCGGGCCTACCCCCGTTCCAAGGTGGTTTAGCCGGTATGGTCAGCTATGACCACAATCGAAAACTCGAATCGGTTCAAGCGACTCGATTCAACGAGTTTGAAATCGACGATCTGGCGTTTGGACTTTATGACGTTGTCTTGGCTTTCGATCACGCCAGCGGAGAAGCCTGGCTGATCTCCCAAGGATTTGGAGCCAGCAATGAATCCGAGCGAAAGTCTACTGCAGAAAAACGTTTGAAATCGTTTCAGCTTTTGCTCGATCAGCCTCCTCAAGCATCCGATGAATCGACTCGCTTCAGTTCTCAGACTCCCAGCGATTCCGCCACCCAGTATTCGATCAAGGGCATGCCTCAACTGACCAGCAATTTTTCTGCAGAACGCTATCTGGCGACAGTGCAGAAATGTATCGACTACATTCGTGCTGGAGATGTGTTTCAAATCAATCTGGCTCAACGCCTCCTCGCCCAAGCAAACTGCAGTTCCTCGGAACTTTATTCTCGGCTCCGCAGACACAACCCGGCCACCTTCAGTTGCTATTTCGATTTAGGTGATGCCCAAATAATCAGCTCATCTCCTGAGCGATTGATTTCCATCCGCGACGGACATGTTGAGACTCGACCGATTAAAGGCACGCGCCCCAGAACCGGACAGCCTCAAATCGACACCGCAGTATCACAACAACTGCTCAGCAGTGAAAAAGACCGTGCGGAAAACGTTATGATCGTTGACTTGATGCGTAACGATCTGTCCCGGATCTGCACCGATGATTCGATCGAAGTCACCCAGTTATGCGGATTGGAAAAATATCAATCAGTTTTCCATCTGGTTTCGGTGATCTGCGGTCAGTTGCGTGAGGACCAAGACGCCTTTGATGCGTTGCTGGCGACATTTCCAGGCGGCTCAATTACAGGAGCTCCCAAAGTTCGCGCGATGGAGATCATCTCAGAACTCGAGCCAACCGCTCGCGGTGCCTACTGTGGCTCGATCGGGTACATCAGTGTCGACGGGAACGCAGACTTTAATATCCTGATCCGTACGATTACAGCAAAAGATGGATATTGGCAGTTCTCCGTGGGGGGCGGACTGGTTGCTCAGTCAATTCCGGAGCTGGAGTATCAGGAAACATGGACCAAGGCGCAAGGAATGTTGCAAGC
>CAZDBA010000035.1:20685-33540 GCA_964503615.1 uncultured Pirellulaceae bacterium | reverse complement strand
CTCGTTCCAACTACGGTGCGCCGTTAGTTCGAAGATGCTTCCTTCAGACATTGACATTGACGGAGCCTCCTGGAACATTTGGGAAATGTTGCCTGTGAAGACAGCCAAAACTGACTTGGCAGTAAATTTGGCCTTCCACACAGTACGAACGCAGAGCACCAGGCTCTACATTCTCAATGTATATATCCAGAGAAAAACTAATTGACATGTAGCTCAAATTAACAGGTTTTATCAAGGTGTTCTTATTTTAATTACGGCGAGCCGACGTGCAGCGGTTGCTTGACGTCTGGCGTATGATCGGCATCGACGAAGTTCTTCATCCACAATTCGATACTCATTACTCCCCATAACTCGGTAGAGTGATCGGCATATCCGCTGACGTGACTTGCCATCAATTGAGATACGACCTTGGGATCGAATAGCCCGCGATCGGCAAGCGATTGTGGCGAGAGCAAGTCGTGCATCATCTCTTTTGCTTCGTTGCGTAACCAGTTGTGAATCGGGATCGGAAACCCTTGTTTTTTTCGGTAGATAATCTCTTTGGGCAGCAAACGCTCTCCGACTTTTTTCAACAAGTACTTGCGTGTCTTTCCGTTCAGCTTCATCTCATCGGGCAGGCCACACGCAAACTCGACCAATTCGTGATCCAATAACGGCACACGCCCTTCGATCGAATTGGCCATCGTGAGTTTGTCACCACGCAGCAACAGGTAGTCGGGCAACCACAGTTTGGAATCGACATATAACATCCGCTCTAAAGGTGATTTCCCGTCACATTTGGCAAGATGTTCAGCAATCGAATCGACCGCATTGGTCATCATTGGCTTGAGTTGTTCAGTAACAACTTTTGATTTGAGGTCGCCATTGAACAGCGGGAACCAGTTTGAGAACCGCGAGACTTCATCGTTCTGCATCAACGCATGGAGGGCAATTTTCTGACGCCGGAGCCCAGGCAATTTGCTGATGGCCGTACGAGCCAAACCACGCAACGGACGAGGCATCCATTTTGCGGTTGTTGAGTACCCCTCGCCAACGTACCTTGCATAACCCGCAAACAGCTCGTCGCCGCCTTCGCCGGTAAGCACCATTTTGACATGCTGACGTGCCAGTCGCGCGACCATGTGTGTTGCAACGGTGGCTTGATCCGAGATCGGTTGTTCCAAATGCCACATGACTTTGTCCGCCAAAGACAGAAAGTCATCTGCTCCAATCAAAACTTCATGATGGTTACAGCCAAATTTTTCGGCAACTTGTCGAGCGTAAGGCAATTCGTCTTGTCCATCTGCACCTGAGAATCCAGCCGAGAACGTATTTACTGGCTGATCTAAACGTTCGGACATCAGTGCTACGATGATGCTGGAATCGAGCCCGCCACTCAAAAAGGCTCCAAAAGGAACATCAGAACGCAATCGTAGCCGAATCGATTCTCGCAACTTTTCGAGCAACGCTTCAACACACTCTTCTTCGTTTGCAAATTCCTGCTTCTTCGCGAACGAAAGATCCCAATACTGTTTGATTTCGACCTTCGAATCACAAACACGGATCATGTGCCCTGGCGGTAGTGAACGAATCCCTTTGAACAGTGTTCGCGGTGCCGGAACGTACTTCAGAGAAAGATACTCATTCAAAGCAGCATGGTCGATCTCAGCCGTTACGTCAGGCAACGTTAACAACGATTTGATCTCGGAACCGAAAATCAACCTTCGATTTGTATCGACAACATAATAAAGAGGCTTGATCCCAAGACGATCTCGATAGATAAACAGCTCATGCTGTTGGTGGTCCCAGATTGCGAAACCAAACATACCACGCAGGTGTTCCACACACCCTTCGCCGTATTCCTCAAAGAGGTGAACGATCACTTCGGTGTCACTGTTGGTTCGGAACTTGTGCCCTCGCGATTGGAGGTCATTCCGCAATTCGATGTAGTTGTAGATCTCCCCGTTCAATATGACCGAGTAGCGACCATCTTCGTTTTGAATAGGCTGTTTCCCATCGGCCAAGTCAATAATACTCAGCCGCCTCATTCCCATTGCCAGTTCACCGTCGATTAGCGTACCGTCCTCGTCCGGACCGCGATGGATAATCGTACGCAGCATCCCTTCCAGTAATTCCGGGCGCCCGGGATTACCTTTTTCGAGATTCAAGATTCCTGCAATACCACACATAATGATCTTTCAAACGACTTAGACTTTGCACTCTACAGGGCAAAGTCGGTTAGCAACGGCAGTTGTTTTGGCAACGTTACTGGGTGAAAAATGAAGTTCGGCCAAACGGCGATTTTCTTTGCCCATTTCTTCTCGAAGCTCGGGCGAGGCATAAGCCCGGTCGATCGCTTTGGCCAAGCCTTCGACATCTTTCTCTTCGACGAGAATTTGATTCAGCACGCTGGGAATTGCCACGTGATAGGTCGAAACAACGGGCTTGCCGCAGGCCATTGCTTCGATGATTACAGTTGGGAATCCTTCGCCAACTCCATCGGCTCCAAAGTGACAAGGCAAGCAAAACAGGTCGCAAGCGTGATAGGTCGCGCGGAGTGCTGTTCCGGACAACTTGCCCAAAAAAGCAACTTGCGATTCCACTCCGTGCTTGCGTGCCATTGCCCGTACGTCGACTGAGTCCAGCTCTGCTCCAGCACCACCGACGACCCAGACCTCAAGGTTCGGATTGCCCAACGACTTGATCGCTTGAAAAAGAATGTCGTGTCCCTTGCGTTCAACAAAGAAACCTACGATCAAAATCTTAAACTTCTCAGCCGGTTGATACTCAGTCAGATCGATAGAGCATGGAATCACTTCGATTTGATCGCTGGGATAATCAAAACGTTCGTTGATCTGCTTGCGATTGTATTCAGATATCGAAATCAACTGCTCGCATTCTGAAATCGCTTTTTTGAATAATTTCGGATTCGGGTTTTGGTAGATCTCGTACGCGTGCGTCGTGCACATCAGCGGTTTGTCGATCAGCAGCTTGGCAAAGTAGCCTACAAACAATTTACGATCACCAAACGTCGAATAAATAACGTCTTGTTCTTTCATACTGGGAGCAAAGTAGACTCCCAGCAGGAAGTCCAAAATCGCTCCGTGCGAAATCGCGACCCCAAGGGCTTTCAAGTAACGACCCGGCTGGCGGAAGAACCCGAAAGGTTGGGCCAGCAGGATTCCCAACAATGTCCAGCGAGCTACGTTCCATGAGTCCTTGGGAGCGTAAAGGCCATCGCCAAATTTAGTTGGATAAAGCGTAACTCGCGCTCCCCTGTGTTCGAGATGAGTCAATTCACGATAGATGAATTGCTCAACACCTCGTTTGAGAGATGCGATCACTCCAATACGCAATTCGCGTTCTGGTTCAGCAATTTTGTCCATTTTCGACAGGTGTTCCCGTGTTAGTTGATTCGTGTATTGAGTTTGATTGAGTAAGGTTTCTGGAAAAATTCACGTCGGTGTATAACTTTTTTGGGCTTCTTTGGTGCAACGTGTTTGATTCGGTTTATTCGTTTCGTGCTTCGAGTTTCGTATTTTGGTCTAGCTGAGTGGCGGTCGGAAAAGCGGTAGCCGCCCCTTGCCCCAATTGGTTAGCGCGGAAGATGACTGCTTTTTTGTAAGCCTCGACATGTTGCCGAGCGACCGCTTCCGGCGAACACTCGTCCTCGACCCAGTCTCGTCCCGCCTTTCCCATTTTTTGAGCGAGCGTTGGGTTTTTAAGCAAGCGAACAATTGCGGCGGCAAGTGCCTGCGGGTCTTTGGGAGGAACCAACAAGCCAGTCTCGCCATCGGCCACACAGTCGGAGAGAGCACCCACTCGGGTCGCAACGACCGGTTTTTGATAGTTGTAAGCAACAGGTACAACACCACTTTGCGTCGCATCGGTATAGGGCAAAACAACAACGCCTGCCTGACTGAAAAATTCAGCACGCTCCTCATCAGTGATCCATTGGTTGTGAACAACGAACCGTTTTGGATTCTCCATCATGTCGCGATATTTTTGAAAGTCATCGCCCTGACCTGCGATAACGAATCTGGCGTCTGGGCACTCACGAGAAATATAAGGCTCGGCCTGAATCAAATAGTTCAACCCCTTGTAGTCCCAAATGCGACCAAAGAACAGAATTGTATTCGGGTCGGTCAGCGATGAATCGATTTGACCACCGTTGGACATATTGCCCATCGCTACGTGCGGAATCACATGGACTTGGTCCTGTTGGAACCCGAACAGATCGCACACTGTAGGAACGAGCTTTCGTCCGTGCACGATCGCATGGTCGGCTTGCCGAAACCCATGATCAACAACCCACTGCGGCGTCTTTTTGGAAACAGCATCCCCCGAGTGATGCCGTGGATCATGTATCGTAATCACCAACGGAAAGTGCTTTTGCAACTTTTTCAGGGAGAAATTGAACCAAAGGTGTGACTGCTGGAAATGAACAACCTCAGGTCGGAATTCGGCGAGCGCTCTTAAAATCGAGCGGATTGAGCGGTTCTGCTTGATCGGTTGGCGCAATCGTGGCTTGTCAAACAAAAAGCATTTAACGTCTGCATCCAATTGATGCTCTTCGTCAATACACTCCTGTTTAGGCAGCACGGCCAATACCTCATGCTCCTTGCTCAACGCGTTAACGTGTAACGAGCTGTACTCAAGAAAGTCGTAGCTGATCCACGCTATTCTCATACGGCCATCTCCGGTTCCATCTCTTCTTCCGAATTGGCAACCTGCCCCGACTCAACAACCTCATGCAAACGAAGCCACTGGATCGTTGAACGAATCGCCGACTCAATATCGAACTGAGGTCGATAGCCTAGCAACGAACAAATCTTGCAATCATCATAGTACGCTTGCCGCGAAAAGAGATCATTTAACTCGTTCGTGTCCGGCGTTGCATTCATTTCGCCTTTGATCTTTTTCATGATTCGGTGTGCCAGTCCACCCCGCATGTAGATCTCCATGATCTTGTCTTCGTACCGATTCAGGATCAGGTCGGTCGTCTTGCCAAAAGCACCGATCATTTTGGTTCGAAATTTCGATTTGGCGGCTGAGATCTTTTTGAGTGGCTCGCGCCCCAGTTCATCATTCAGCAACGTAAAGTATTGATTCCATGTGATTTTGTCCGGGCCGTTGACATTAAACGCTTCGCCGGCAGCTTGTGGGTGGACCAGGCAGAGAAAGATCGCTTGAACCAAATCATCGACGTAGATCAGATTGGCGATTCCCTCACCGTGTTCTTCAAACTGACCCCATTTTCCTGACAACAATCGCTTGACCATATTGGTCGACCATGAATTACTGTAGAGCCCATGAATCAGCGAGGGTCGCAGGATTGCGGTTTCAACTCCGCGAGAATTGAATTCCATACAAACCTTTTCCGCTTCGACCTTCCAGTCACCATAGTCGCGACCGGTAATCGGAGTCGGGTCTGTTTCCACCACGTTACCCGAAACCGGGCCGTAAACTTCCGCTGTACTGATATGAACGAAGCGCCGCACACCTTGTCGTTGACAGGCTTCGAGCAAATTGCGAGTGCCCCCAACGATCGACTCTTGCGAATCGGTTTTGGCACAATGGACCACTGCGTCAATGCCCTCCAGCGCGGCATCCATTGTTGCGGGTTCAAGAATGTCACAGATTCGAATATCCATCGGATCACGTGCCAAGCGTGAAGCCCGCGTCCACTTGCGGATCGCTGCTGCGGGCACAGCAAAGTCGGACATCTTCATGACTTCCGCGATTCGGCCGCCCAGGAACCCGGAAGCACCGGTGATTAAAACAGTAGGACGATCAAAGACGCGGATGTCGCCTGGCACCAAATTATTGGCTTTGAAAATCTCACCACCTCTGACAGCGTCGTTCCAAGGCGTCGGGTAGGTTTCGACTTTTGAATACGCTTCGGACAGCAACACGACGGTATCGACAACATCGTGAGCCGAAACGATCGGTTCAGCCGTTTCATTGATGACTTCGATAAAGTTCTCGATCAGCGGCTTTGCAAAGTCGGTGTACTTTAACGCTCGGCTACCACACTTGAATTTCTTTTTACCACCCGAGGTGTAGTGAACGATCACTTCGCCAAAATCTTCGGCACCGGCCTCGATTCGGCCTTTTGAGCCCTCAATTACGAACCCGTTCTTGAGCTTACCCAATCGGCTGACTTTGATCTCTATTTCACACCCTTCATGTTGCAACATAACGGTCGCCATCGCTTCCGGACCACCCTGCGAATCATTGAACGAACGAACCAGTTCCGGCTTTTCACCCAACCAATAACAGATCGTGTCTAAAAGATGGACTCCGGTATCAGACCACGAGCCTTTCGCGGTAGGAACGAAATGGTGAGGCGAAGCGGCGGGCCAATCGAATTCGACACCATCGTGATAAGTAATCCGTTCAAGCGTTCCCAACTCACCCGCATCGATCAACTCGCGGATCTTTCCATAGCTGGGAAAGAAGCGTCGCGTCTGATTTACGGCCAATGGAGTGTCCGTCTGCTCGCAAATCCGTTTCAGTTCAAAAGCTTCTTCGGGATCTTCGGTCAAAGGCTTCTCGCACAGCACGGGAACATTGTTTTCCAGAAAGAACTTGGCGATCGGAAAATGGAACTTGGGTGGAGTCGCAATCAATACGCCATCGACTTTCCCCAACAGCTCCTCGTAATTCTCTACGGTATGGACTGGAGCGTACTTGGCCGCCATTTCACGCAACCGATCCTGACTTGGATCAGCGAGCGCAATGCCGTTACGGGTTGCAGGGTGATTGGCAAGGATTGGCAGGTGAAATAGATCGGCAATGGCACCACAACCGATAACACCAATGCGGACAGGATTTTCAGAGGAAGAACGTGAGTTTGTCATTTTTGTCGTATCGGGTTCTTAAAACTAGTGAATCGTATAAAGGCGATGAAATGTAAAAGGTTTAATAATTTGTATGTCAAGCTGCTTTGGAAGCCACGATCGAGCGCAGCAGATCGAGATCCTGTTGGCTTACCAGACGTAGCACCCAAATGAGTACTGGGTAAATCAGCAGGCCAACCAGGCCAAGCACCAACCAGCTTTCGTCTCGAACAAACAACAACACGAGTCCGACAACACACGAGGCCAACAGGACCCGCAGAATCGAATGAGTCGTCTTGATGATTTCCGAGCGAGTCAGCGCGAATTTCATGTAGCAAATCGTGGCCACCAATCCACCAATCACGGTGCCCATCGCAGCGCCCAATGCGCCAAAATTGTGGACCAAAGCGAACGTCGCTGCTGTGTTAACAACCAAAGCGATCGCCGCAACATACATCGAGCGATCCTGACGTCCGCGGGCGAACAGGGTGTGGCTTAGAAACGGGTTTAAAAACTCCAAAAGCAAAACCCAGATCAGAACTTGCAGTACCGGAACGGCTTCGGAGTACTTGCCTGTGTAGTAGACCAAACCAATAATGCGGTCGGATATCACTGACGTTACGACCACAATCGGTATTGCGATCACACACATCAAGCGAATCGTGTCCATGTTGACTTTTTCGAACTGACGAATCGAGCTCTGATGCAACCGGGCAAGCAAGGGGAACACTGCAGTTGTATAAGTCTTTGCCGCAACCGAGCCGAGACGCACAATCTTCCAGGCCGCACTGTAAAGTCCTACTGCAACCTCGCCTGTCAGCCACGAAAGAACTAACACGTCGAGATTGGTATAGATCGTCGCCATCCAGTTTTCTGCGGCGAACATTCGCCAGCGACGAACAAAACGGGAGAACCCGCGAAAACTGAAAATGAATTGAAGCGAAGCCACATAACGCACACTGATGTAAAAGGCAGCCAGTTGAATGAACCGGGTCACGATCAAGATTACAAACAAGGTAATCAAACCGTACCCCATCAAGATGGCAGCGATACTGGCCAGCACGCGTACAGTACTTTCAATCGAAACCGCCAGTGCAACGAACTCCGCTCGCTCGTGGGCAACCAATACTGCTTCAAAAATCGCCGACAACGCCGCTGGAAACAAGGCCAACGAAGCGACCATGATCACCATCGAGGTCGAACCGGTAAATTGAAAGGCAAAGGTCAACCCGATCATCACCAACGCACCCAGCAGAGCAAGGACCGCTGCAAAAACACACGCCGAAGTTGTCAATTCGTCAGCACGTTTCTTCCACCTCGCGATATCTCGTGTCAGCAGAATTCCAATCGCGGTTGCTGACAGGCTGAGGAATAGCTCGAAATAGTGAATACCGATCGAGTAGATACCGAACCCTTCGACTCCCAAGCGATCGGCGGCAAATATGATGAACCCAAAACTGACAAACATTCGGAACAGCGTTCCCAACAACAGCATCAATGTGTTCTTACCAGTACGACGCGCCGCGTTGCCCGCATTTGCGTCTCGCTCCGTTTTTTTTGAGTCTTCAATGGGTGGAGTATTTTTTTGGTTAGACAACGGGCACCTCCTCCGAAGCGCTATCGTCTTTTGTATGGAGTTCAGCTTTAGCTTCACTGATCGTGATCATCCGAATCGCTGCGCCGGTACCCAGCAAGGCCCACAACGTTTGGACTTGAGTCCTCGAGTTGAAAATATCGACGATCATGTGCAACATATGCCCGGCAATCGCGATCGCCAGCCCCAAACCGATCGGACCCAAGCACCGATTTCTGGAGAACCAGGCAATTACACCATCACGAATTCCACCGGAGACCACGATCAAAAATGCAATCAGCCCGATAAATCCGGTTTCAACCCAGACCAACAGATACTTGCAGTGAACCGTGTAATACCACAGCGAACGGTATTCGGCTTGATGCGCAAAGCTCTCGCCAACCAAGTGACAATTACCTGCCCCCACACCGAACATGGGAGCTCTCTCAATCATCTGTGCCGCAACAGCAGCAAGATGAATTCGAGCCTCTGCCGATCCGTTATCGCCAGATGTGATTCGTTTTTCAACGACCTCCAACAAGGGAATGAAACCGATAACTGCCAACAGTGCTCCGATCGCAATTAACCGCATTGGAAACCAGCCACGCCAGAGACAGGCGATTCCGATCGCAGCACTTCCAACCACGGTTGTCAAAATCGCACCGCGAGTTTGAGTGATTAAAATCGCCAACCCACCGAGCACAACCATCGCTATGGCAAGAATGCGAATCGTTCCCTTTTCGAGAGTTGTCAAAACGGCCAGTGCAAGAATCCAAATCAAAGCCAGAAAGCTCCCGGCCAGAACGGGAGAGTGCATCGTCGAGCAGGGTCTTCCGTCTTCCCACACCATCAACGCCAACGGGCCGATATCAACACGCTGTCCGTAAAACGATTCGCCAATAGCCTTCTGGCCAAAGATGAAAAAGCTCTGCACCAATGCGGTCACAAAAAACACGCAAAGCAGAAACTTTAGTTCTTCACGAGTACGAATACGGTTGGCGATGTAAAAGAACAGCGCGTAGGACTGGAGAAGTAAAACCAAATCGAACACGGACAGCATCTTGACATGCGCCGCAAAAATCGACAAACCGACAGTACCAATGTAGAAGATCATTGGCGCGCCAAAGACCAACTCAGGCTTGTGCTTGTCCGTTTTATTTATACTTCTCATAACCCACAGAAAGTACAACGCAACCAAGCTGAGTGTCGTAACCGAAACGTTAATCCCGCCGACGGCTCCCAGCTTTGCATCGCGTTCAAAGTACATAAAGTACTTGTCCAACTGCAACGGAATCTCCAAAATCCCGACGCCCAACAGAGCCTTCTCGTACCAGCGCAATCCGGTCGCCTGGCTGGCAGCGGGGGCTACCAGATAGCGATTGGGAAGGCGGTTTTTTAGCGATACGGAAGACATAAACTGGGTTCTAACAGGATCTTTTAGGTTCTGCGTCACTTTCTGTTATTCAACTACTGCTTGACCGAACTTGTGACTGCCGCAATCGCCGAAATCAGCGATTTTGCAACGACATCTACCTGTTCTTTTGTCATTTCCGGATACATCGGCAGAGACAAAATCTCTTTCGAATGTGCGGTGGCTACCGGCAATTCCATCGGGAAACAAGGCGCGGTCTGAAACGATTCGGCGGTCATCAATGGGTTTGGATAGTGCACACCACCAAAGACGTTTTGCTTGGCCATATGCTCCAGAATTTGATCACGCATTGGATGACGAACCACAAACAGGTGGTAAACATGTCGAACATTGTCATGCTGCATTGGCAACACGATGTCGACATCTTTCAATGCCTCGCGGTACCACTGAGCAACTTGATTACGTTGATCGGTCCACTGTTCGATGTACTTCATCTTGACCAACAACACGGCGGCTTGCATCGTGTCCAGACGACAGTTGTAAGCCAACATGTCGTGTCGGTTTTTAACTTTTTGGCCATAGTTACGGAGCAAGCGGAACTTCTCAGCCAACTCGTCTGAGTCAGTTACCACAGCACCTCCGTCGCCATAGGCGCCGAGGTTTTTCCCAGGGTAAAAGCTGAAACAACCGACGTCACCAAAGGTGCCCGATCGCTTGCCATCAATTTCCGAACCATGTCCTTGCGCGGTGTCTTCGACAACACGCAAGTTGTGCCGTTTGGCAATTTCCATAATCTCGTTCATACGAGCCGGTTGACCATACAGGTGAACGGGAATAATCGCCTTGGTCTTTTCGCTAATCGCTTGCTCAATCAAGCGAACATCTATGTTGTAGTCATCTGGGTCGATATCAACAAAGACAGCTTGAGCTCCGGTGTAGCCGATTGCAAACGCGGTGGCAGCAAACGAATTACCTGCGGTGATTACTTCATCACCTGGGCCGATATCCAGTGCTCGCAAAGCCATGTGCAATGCTTCGGTTCCATTAGCCAAGCCAATGCAATGCTTGGCGCCACAATATTCGGCAAACTGTTTTTCGAACTCAGTCACCTGAGGCCCAAGGATAAAGGCACACGAGTCGACGACTTCGGCAATGCCCTCGAGCACTTCTTCACGAATCGACCTTGATTGCGCCTGCAAATCGACGAGAGGAATTTTAAATTTGGGAGGTACGTTCATACGAGATTTCACTTAGTTGGTTGAATGAGGGTTAAAAATGATTAAGTAAGGTCAACGGTTAGCAAAGCGAAACGATTCACTAATGAGATTGAGACAGACTTTCGATCTGCTTTACTCGGTCGTTTGGCGTTTCACCACAGTGCTCGCAGGCAACTTCGCGGTACGATCCCGCCAAGATTTGACCACACGAACAAACAGATGATTGAGGTCGCGCCGGATTTCCGACGACTAAGGTGTAGGGTTCAACGTCTTTGGTTACGACGGCTCCGGCACCAACAAACGCAAATGCGCCGACGGTGACGCCGGGAACGATGGTGGCATTTCCGCCAATCGTTGCTCCGCGATGTATGTGAGTTTCGAGCAACCAGTTTGCACGTTCTGAGTAGCGTTTTTTAGCAGCGGGCATTCTGGGCGAGCGAGGACTCATATCGTTGGTAAAGCACGCGTTGGGCCCGACGAAAACGTCTGACTCGATATGCACACCTTCCCAAACCGAAACGTTATTCTTGATCGTGACGTTATCGCCGATCTTCGATCCACCTTCGACAAAAACGTGGTCGCAGAGCTTTACGTTTTTGCCAATGGACGCACCGTCCAAGACGTGAGTAAAGGCAAAGATCATTGTGCCTTCACCAATATCCTGGCTGTCGACGACTGCGGTTGCGTGAATCATTTTGGGTTCGGTCTTTATAAAAACGGTGAGGAAAATCTACAATGTGCCCTACAGGGCTGGTTAGCAACGCTTTCAACGCCACTCAAACCAGCCGGCAAGTTCTGATTGGATCTATACTGCGAGCGAGGTCTAGATGACGATTTCTGACTCAAGCGCCATGGGAGTTCCGTCGTTCATTAGCGACTCATTGGCGGCCTCGAGAACCTCGACCACCTGCAAGCCGTTCACACCATCGGTACGGGGTGTATCCCCTTCGACAATGCAACGGACAAACTCGCTGCACTCACTTTTCAATGGTTCTTGCTGCTTGATCCAGGGGCTGTACATGTCGCCATGACGGTAGGAAAGCTGAAACTCAGCCAGCTCACCCGACTTGGAATGAAGATTGACCCCTTTGTCGTAAATGCGAATCTTTTCTTCTCCGAGATCATCGTAGACGGCCATCTTTTGATCGCCGACAACCGTGATGACTCGTTCCTTGCGCGGGTCCAACCAACTGCAATGCACGATACCCATTTTGTTGTTGGGGAATTTCATTGTCAGGTTGATCACGTCGTGCACGCCTTCTTTGATATGGTCCAACCCTTGGCAACAAACTGTCGAAGGCTGCTGCCCCAGCAAATGCAATACGATCGAAATGTCATGAGTGGCGAGATCATAAAGCGAACTGACATCACTACGAACGGGCCCGAGATTCAAACGCTTACACGAGATATAGCTAATCTCACCCAACTCGCCTGAAGCGATCAACTCCCTCAGTTTCATAACGGGAGCCGAGTGCAAAAAGATGTGCCCGACAAACACAACCAACCCTCGAGCGGCAGCTATTTCGATCAACTCTTTGCTTTCCTGAGACTCGACCGTCAGCGGTTTTTCAACAAACACGTGCAAACCGGCTTCGAGCGCTTTCTTGGCCAATCCAAAATGGGTCGCGGTCGGAGTCGCAATCACTACGCCGTCCAAATTTTCGTTTTGGATCATTTCGTCAACGTCGTTGTATCGTTTCACATAAGGGTAACGATTGGTAATGTTGTCGAGGTTGGCTTCGTCCAGATCGCAAATCGAAACGATCTCACAGTCAGGGATACTATCAAAGTTACGAACGAGATTAGGGCCCCAATAGCCTACACCGATAATGCCGATTTTTGTCATTTTGAAATTCCAGGTTGCGAAAACAA
>CAZDBA010000035.1:7011-20585 GCA_964503615.1 uncultured Pirellulaceae bacterium | reverse complement strand
AAGAAAAGTGATTAAGAAAAGTTGGTCTAAAATCTGAAGAGTTAGTTGGTGCCTAAAACGGATCAGGCAGGAAAATTGTTCAGGAGTTGGAGAGCTTTAACATTCCAAACGCGGTTCCAAAAAGGATCTTGATGTCCAGCAACAGCGTTCGAGTGTCGATGTATTCAATGTCCAAGTCGATCATGTCAGTGAACGTCAAATCGTTCTTATCGTTAACCTGCCACAAACCGGTGATGCCGGGGAGAACTTCGAACCGCCGAAGCTGCTCTTCCGTATAGTCCTCCAGCTCCAACAGATCAGGGCGGGGGCCCACAAGTGACATCTCGCCCTTAAGTACGTTCCAAAGCTGGGGAAGTTCATCGACTGAAAGAGCTCGCAGCAAACCGCCGCCGAGTATCAGTTCCGACTTAATATCCGGCTTTTCAAGCACCTCGTTATTTGCTGCCAGGTTGGCAACGTATTCGCGATGCACTTCGTCACGCATTTGTTTGCGATCATGCATCGTGCGAAACTTCATAATACGAAACGTCTCACCACCGAACCCAACTCGCGGTTGGATGTAGAGAACAGGCCCTTTCGAAACGAGCTTGATATACAGGCCGAGCGCCAACAAGAGCGGGGCTAGCAGAATCAAAAGTATCAGCGAGCTGACAACATCAAAGCTCCGCTTCCAGCGGGGAGTTCTTTGTTTGACGATTTGGATCGGTTTCTCGCTCGCCTGCTCTGCCTGTGTAAATTCGGGCGGGGAGGACAAGTCCTGTGAACAAGTCTCTAAATCAGGCATTCTTTTCCCAAGGAAATTCGCAACGGTATTTATTCAAAATCATTCCACTTATGTCAGCGTCTGCAGTTTCAAATTTACGTAAAACTCCAATCGCTTTCGAAGCGGTCGTCTTACTGGCCTCGGCAACGAGGAAGATACGTTCCAAACGCATCGCCAAAAACACAGCGCTGTTCGCTTCTGAAGCAGGCGGAAGGTCAACGATTATTACTTCAAAATGTTTTTGGATCTCATCCAGTTGATTCAACACCTCTTCAGCCGGAAAAGCAACACGCTCTGCATCCATTCTCGATTTGTTGGTACAGGAAACGAGCGAAAGTCCAAAAGGTTCGAACCGCTGAATACAATCATCCATCTCCTCCCCGTCCAACACCATTTCGTGCAAGCCGGGCGCGCCGTTGAGACTGAACCGACGAGAGACCGATTTGGATTGCACATCTGCATCAATCAAAACGGTTTTCAAACCGAAATCTTTCGAGCAGCAGGCAGCCAAAGCGGACGCCATCGTACTGCCTCCGTTGCCTTTTTCAATACTTAAAACTCCAAGTACAACCGCACCCTTTTGATCCGAGTCAGCTCGTTCCTGCATGAGGGTATGAACAGCGTCATGACACTTTTCTCGCATCGTTATCATCGACTTGCTGTTCCTGCACTTATTGTTCGCCGAGCGATCTACGGGAATCGTGGCAACCACAGGCACTTTGAGATTACGCTCCACATCATCTGCTTTTCGAAACGCTCCCCGTCTTCTTCTGGCTTCTCCCCACAAACCGAATAGGAATGCGGTAAAGAAGGTAAAGAAAACCGATGCAGCACAAACCAGAATTTTATTGGGAGCAGTCGGCTTTTGATTAAGGGTCGCTTTCTGAAAAGCGTTGATGTTGGAGATCTTGTTTTCCCGCTGCATTCGAATGATGCGGGCTTCTTCAAACTTCTGACGATGGCCAGCCAGCTGGTTTTCGAGAGCCATTACTCTTGCGTGCATCGATTCGAGCTGGCTGTTAGAACTAATCAGCTCGTCAATCCTCTGGATCGAAGTGATAGTTTCTGGCGCAACGCCCTCAAGCGATTCGGTCGGCGAACTGTCGCTGGGAAACCGTTTGACAAACTTTACGATCTCACCAGGGACTTTTTGGCCGCTTTTCTCAGTGATTCGATTCAGAACCTTACGAGCACTCTCCAGTTGCGCGATGACCGCAGCACGTTGCGGGTGGTCCTTTGAGTAACGAGCGGCAAGGTCATTTTCGGCACTTTCCAAACGCATGATGTTGTTAAGAATGTTGCCCCAAGCGTTCATCAGCAGTTCCTGATTCGATGCCACCGAAACGATACCGTTTTTTGACATAAAATCTGCCATTTCTTGCTTGGCTTGCTTGAACTTGGCATCGGCTCGTTTTACTTCCGTCTCAAACAACTCAAACGAACCTGAGGTCTGCGAGATGTTGATGTGCTCTTGCAAGAAGGCTTGGGTCATGACCCGAACAATTTCCGCCGCCATCTCGGGAGACTTTGCCTCGGCGTAAATATCAATAATCTGAGATTTGGGGCTGGCAGATACGTAGGCAGATTGCTCAAGTTTGATAACCGCCCGCTCAAAGTCATCGACTTCGTCACGTACTCCAATTTCCAGAAGATAGTTTCCCACCCAGTCGATTGCCGCTCCAACCCTCTCATGCAGTTTGCTTTGAGGCTCGTCTTCTTCGCCGGGCAAGTAACCATCCAGAATCGCATCGACGCCGATTGTGCGGACGACCTCCTCTTTGATCTTGCGACTGGAGAACACGCCAAGAGCAGTATTGATCTCATCTTCCTGAGTCTTCTGCATCAACAGGGTCTGACTGGTCGTGGCTGTCGGATCCAAGGCCACACTTTCACGACCAATCTTTACGATCAACTTAGCGTCGGAATAATACTTCCGCGGTAATCCAATCAACAGCGCAACAGCAATGATGCCTGCCAGCACCGCTGCCAGAATCCAACTGAATCTGTTTCGATATATAAATTCTAGAGAACGAATGAACGGTCTCCTGTAAAAAGTGAAGGGGGGTTAAAACGGGAGCCTTAGGCAACGCAAAAGCAACGCAAAAATTGGCACTTTGAATGACGGGAAAGGACCCCTAAAGCCTGTCGCTCCGTTAATTTGGGTAGCTAGAGCCTTTTGGTGTATATCATCCAAACGCCGAACGTTAGGGACAGGCCAAACCAATTTTTTGAAAGGTTTTTCAGGTAGGGTTAGTTAGGCAACGTGGAGTCCTTGATTTCGGCATTTTTTCCACAACGGAGGAACCCAACTTGGAGTGGTGTCGCGGAGCAGATATGATAGTTGGAAAGGTGAATTGTGCAAGGAAAAATGTCTATGATTGAGACTCCCACTTCAGAACCCCGTAGGCGCCTGAAAGACGACTTTGGCCTCGTTATCATGAGGTGGGAATCGTTTCGTGTCGTCTTCAACTTGACGATGGTTTTGATTTGCCTTTGCTACACAGCGATCGTCGATCCTGTGAATTTCAGAGACCCCGAATTCTGGATGTTCATGGCACTAGGCGGACTCATTGCCAACCTGATATTCATGATGGGACCTGCGTTTGACGGCTATTTGACTTGGTTCGGAATTTGGACCGCACCTTTTGCTTTACTCACTTTCCTAGCTGGAACTGGGTTGACCATTTTTCTTGCCACTGACTGGATCAGCCGTTACTAGACAGATTGGACAGGCCGGTTTTAGGCTATTCTTTTTGTTTTAATCCAAAATCTGCTCAACCAATTCCGCCAGTTCGGTGGCAAACGGTTCGGCCATCATTCCCGCCGGGTAAGCCCGCAAACGATGAAGTTCAACTTGCCCCTCGTCCGCAATCGGAAACGGCTGATCCGCATAGCGAGCGTAGTCTTTTCTGGCTCGAATCAACGTCAGCAAGCCATCGTAATCGACAGGCTTGTATTCTTCGGCCGCTTCGTCGTGACGGCACCAAATCTCAGCAAATGTCATCTCGCCCGTCGCAGTTTCCTGCGTTCGTTTGCTAAACCAAACCTTTCTTCTTCGCCAAGCCGCTTGCAGCTTTGCCTTCAGAAATTGCCGCTTTAGCTTGAAGCTAAGCATCCAAAAATTTCGGAAATGAAAGTCGATTTTTTGCATCGTGTAAACAAATTTTACCCAGCGCGACTTGCTGGCCGCCAAAGAGGTGTGCCAGTTGTAAGTCTCAATACAAATCAGGCTTTGCACCTCTTCTCCAGCCGCTTTCAGTTGCTGAGCCACCTCCAACGCGATGGTGCCACCCATGCAATAGCCGGCAAGATGATAAGGACCATGAGGACGCTGCCGACGAATATCGGACACGTAACGCGCTGCCAGCGCTTCAATGCTCTCAATCGGCTCACCAAATAGCGCCGGGGACTGAAGCCCAAATATGGAGCGGTTAGGATTCAGCTTTTCACACAAAGCGCGAAAGATCAAAACGTACCCGTCCGCCGCGTGCATACAAAACAAAGGTGGCAAATCGCCGCCTGAGTTCAATTCCACCAATGTAGACCGAGCCTCTGCTGAAGACTCTTGCGCCTGCGAGGGTGCCTTCGATTCAATGTTCGAGACCGATTGCGAATTACCATCCGGCAATTGCAAATAGTCAGCTAGTTTACTCGGAGTCGGAAACTCAACCATCGAAGCAAATGGAATTCGTTTTCCAAAGTTCTTTTCGATTTGATTCAAAAACCGAACGGCCGAAAGTGAGTCGCCGCCCAACGCAAAATAGTTGTCGTCCGGCCCAACGCTCTTGACCGAAAGTAGCTTTTCCCACATCTCTGCAATTCGTTGGTAACCCGCCTTGGCCGACGATTCGCCCGCCATATCGGGCTGGGACTCCAAGCTCGGGTCCTCAGAATTGTCCGCCATTCGCGCCGCTTCGAGAAAAGGGCTCTTTGCATGGATATCGAGATCGATTCGCTGTTGGAGATCGCGAGTCGAAATCAAAACCGTTGCCGCGTCGGAGGAGAGGATTCGATGGAACATCTTTGCACCTTGCTGGGGTGTAAACGAGTCCAAAGGATCGAACAACTGCTGCGTATACCCGAACGAATCGGCAAAGTCTTGCACCACTTCGGCGGCCATGCCCACATCTTGCCACTCGTCCCATGCGATGGCCACTGCAAACTGGCCCGTGCTACGCATTCTGGATGCGAACGACTCCAGGAAAGTGTTTCCTGCTACGTAGCTCAATTGCCCGTAGCGGTTGTGATAAAGGGTGTTGGAAATCGAAGAAAACAAAACCCAGAAATCAAGCTTTTGGTCCCGCAGTGCTTCTTCCAGCACCAACGTACCCGCGACTTTGGAACGCAACTGATTCTCAGTCGCTTGCCGGTCTCGTAACTGAATTGCACCGGCGGTATCTGCCACGCCTGCGGAATGCACAACGCCATCAATTGAACCGAATCGTTGTACCGCCTCCGCGACGGCTCCTTTCACCTGATCTCGGTCGGCAACACTAGCGGCAACATACAAAACGTTTCCGCCCATCGCCTCCAATTCTTGCAACCGCTTGATTTTGGTAACAACGCCCGGATCCGTTTTCGAATCAGACACAGACTCAGACCAATTGTCGCGAGCGGGAAGCTCACTGCGCCCCATTAAAACAAGGTTCGCTTGAACCGTCTCGGCAAGGAACTTTGCGACCGCATGTCCAATCCCGCCCAAACCGCCTGTGACCAAATAAGTTCCGTTCTTCTTCAGCCGGTCAAGCGTCTCCGTCGACTCGTCCAGCCAATGCTCGGCAACACCTGGCGCCAAACGTCGCCCGTTTCGAATCGCGATCCAAGGCCGCTCTTCAAGCGAAGAATCCAATTCGCTACGTAAGGCGGAAAGAGTTTGATCGTTCAACTCGCTGCCACAGTCGATCAAGCGACATTCCAGTTGGGGATACTCCAGCGGCACCACTTTGGCAATTCCCAACAACGTCGCATTCTCTGCGGCAGTATCTTCACCCGCTTCGACGGCGTAAACCTTCCCAGCCACGATCTCCAACTCGATCGTTTCCGAAAGCGGTATTCGCCCGATCGCTTGTGTTAGAGCCTGCAAAGCATACAGGCCTCGGGTCTGAGCTTGCTCCAGTTCCTGCTGCCAGCTGGGGTCTGTTCCACGGACAGAATCACCACCGGACAAACACCAAGTGTGAACTAACTTGTTTGGCATCCGCGATTCAGAATTCAACTGTTTTAGCAGTTGGTCATAGTCGCTCGGCTCATCAGGTCGCAATTGAAACCGATTTTCATCCAGTTGTTGAAAGCGATCACCAGCAAAGACCTGAATTACTTTTTCATTCGAATCAGCCACTGCCTTCAAAACGGTTTTTTGGTTCTCGGTATCACTCGTAAAAAACAACCACAACCTGGAGCCAACTTTGCTCTCATCCGCAGCGGTCGAACTCTCTATCCAATCAGGCTTGTAAAACCACTGCGAAAACGGCTGGTGTTCCTGAGGTAACGCAGCAGCGATCTCTGCATTCAACAGCGGCAACGTTGAATTGTCATTCTTTGTCGTCGCACCGTCCGATGCGGTGTTCTGCTTGCGCTGTTTGGATCGCACCGAACCGGGTGGCAAATCGTCAAACCAAAACCGCTTCCGCTGAAACGGGTAGGTCGGCAGCGGAATGCGACCACCTTTTCCACTCGTGGGCCACATCACATCAACACCAGCGATCCACAGTTCGGAAAGTGAGTTCGACCATTGCACGACATCGTCCAACGTCTCTTTCGGATGCCGCGTTGAGCGTACTGCCGTCGAATGAAAATCGTCTCTACGACGAACCAGCGAACAAAGAGTTTGCCCTGGCCCGACTTCCAGTAACACATGCTCTGCTGTCAGCAAATGTTGGATCCCTTTGGAGAACTGGACCGTCTCACGGATATTGCGAGCCCAATACTGGCTTTGGCTCATTTCGCCCGGCTGAACCCAGTCACCAGTAACTGTCGAGATGATTGGAGTATGTGGATCGGAAAGCTCAACTGCCTCGACCGCAGATCTGAATTCATCGAGCACCGGATCCATCATCGAAGAATGAAAGCCATGCGACGTGTGCAAAACACGGCTGGCAATCTCGACCTTTTCCAGCTGGCCCACAAACGCCTTGATCTCTTCGGTCGTTCCGGAGACAACACAGTTTTGAGGACTGTTAAGCACAGCGATCGATAATCCGTCTGTCAGATGCGGCTTAACTTCGTCAACCGGACTCATCACGGCCAACATCAAACCTTTTGGCAAATCGAAAATCAACTTACCACGCAACACAGTCAACTCGATCGCCGACTCAAACGACATCACACCGGCGACAGCCGCTGCCGCGAACTCACCGATGCTATGTCCAATCACCGCCTTGGGCTGGACGCCGCATCGCTGCCAAAGCCTTGCCAGCGCCAATTCGATGATGCACAAAGCGGGTTGAGTCAACCAGGTTTCAGCCAACCGATCCTGCATCTGCTGGCGCTGCGAATCATCAAGCGATTCAGCGAACATAATTTCGCGCAGGTCTTCTGTCATAAAACGTTTTGCGATATCGCAAAAGTAGTCGACATCAGCGCGAAACGAGGGAAGCGTTTGGTAGAGTCCTTGAGCCATGCCGACATATTGCCCGCCTTGACCGGGAAACATAAACACAACCTCAGACCGGGGATCGCTCTGTAAGTCGATACCGCAACTTCCCTGCACAACAGACTCGGGCGCCTGGCCCAACAGGCCCGCGATCGCTTCCTCGCGAGTCCGGCAAGCGACCACTCGCCCCTCTTTAAAATGACTTCTACCTGCGTTCAAAGTAAATGCAACGTCGTGCAAGTCGAGCTCAGGATGTCGCTGCAAGTACTCGGCCAGATTGACACTCATTTTCTCCAGTGCCGTTTCATCACGAGCTGACAGAGGCAACCAGACCAGACCTCCCGCCGAATCGCCGACAGGGCAGGGGGGCTCGCTCGTTTCAGTGGTTTCCGAAGAATCACTCTTTGAATCGTACTCCATCAAAATCGCATGGGCGTTGGTTCCACCAATACCAAGCGAGCTGACACCTGCGATGCGAGGCCCCGATTCGTTTTTCCAAACCTGTTTCTCTGTAACAACAAAGAAGGGACTTTCCTCAAGCGAGAAATTCGGGTTAGGCGTCTCGAAATGGAGGCTGGGCGGAATCAGCCCATCACGCACTACGTTCGCAGCTTTTATTAATCCGATCACGCCTGCAGCAACGTCGGCGTGTCCCATATTTGTTTTGACCGATCCCAGCGCACAAAATTGTTTCTTGTCCGTTGATCGTTGGAAAGCTCGTGTCAACGATTGGACTTCGATCGGATCACCCACAAACGTGCCCGTTCCATGCGCCTCCACAAAGCCGACTTGATCAGCACTCAGTTGACTCATTCGGTGAGCCATCGCCACGACCTCTGTCTGCCCGTCAACAGAGGGACTGGCGTAGCTGATTTTCGAACCACCATCGTTGTTGAGCGCGATGCCTCGAATCACTGCGTGGATCGTGTCCCGGTCGGCGACGGCGTCAGACAGCCGCTTGAGCACAACGATCCCCACGCTTTCGCTAAAGACGGTTCCGGCCGCTTTCTCATCAAAGGTGCGAACATGTCCATCGGGCGACAGAATCATGCCCTCTTGAGAAACGTAACCGTTTCGATATTCGAGATTCACACTAACACCGCCAGCCAGCGCCAGAGAACACTGCTGCGTTTGAAGCGACTGGCAAGCAAGCTGCACCGCAACCAACGAAGTCGAACAGCCAGTCTGCACCGTCATGCTAGGGCCGATTAAGTCCAAACGATGTGAAACGCGCGTGGATAGAAAATCTTTCTCGTTGCTGATCAGAGTTTGAAAAGCAGTCGACGGGTCGATCTCGTCAGGATCCGCCTCGTGCACCAACTGGCGATAGCTATTGGGTCGCGCTCCTGCGAATACACCGATACGCCGGTCGGTCGATTCGGGCGGATAGCCAGCACTTTCCAAAGCGGACCAAGCGCACTCAAGGAACAGCCGATGTTGCGGATCGGTGATCTTGGCCTCATAGGGACTGACTCCAAAAAATTCAGCATCGAAATAATCGACTTCGGTCAGCGATGCGGTGACAGGCACATAGTTCTCGGACCGGATCGTCTCCAGCGGAACTCCAGCCGCCAACAATTCAGCTTCACTCAGTTGCCGAATCGACTCGTGTCCCTCCAACAGGTGATTCCAGAATTGCTCCACGTTCTCCGCATCAGGAAAACGACCCGACATGCCTACAATCGCAATCGGCTCGTTCAAGTCGATCGGACGCTCGCCCATATTTTTGGAACCGGCAGCATATTGCCCCACTGCATAGGGACCACTTTCGCCAGAACGATCGGCTTCTCGAGTCAGGAAACGGGCAAGTTGTCGGACGGTCGGGTATTGAAACAGATCGACCAACGCAAACCGGCCTGGAAAATCTTTCTTTAGCTCGTGGACCATTTTGGCCAGCATCAGCGACTGCCCACCCAACTCAAAAAACGTCGCGGTCGTGGTAACTTTTGAGATTCCCAGCAGCGATTGCCAGACAGCGGCAACTTTTCGTTCGGCTTCCGTTTTCGGAGCCACATAATTTCCAAGCTGAGCGTGCTCAAGCGGAGACGGCAACGCGGCTGGGTCCAGCTTTCCATTTGCAGTCAGCGGTATCTGCTCGATCGGCACAAAGAACTGCGGAATCATATAATCAGGCAGTTTCTCACCCAGTTGTTCTCGCAACTCGGAACTGTCAATCTGCTTGTCTCGAGCAGGGACCAGATAGGCGACCAGCTGTTGAGTTGCCGCTTCGTTGCGGACGATTACGATCGCCTGTGCCACGCTGGAATGAGCCTGCAAACGGGCCTCGATCTCGCCCAACTCGACTCGAAAGCCGCGTAGTTGGACCTGACGATCACTTCGCCCGTGATACTCCAGTTCGCCATCGGCACGAAACAGGCCAAGGTCGCCCGTTTTGTAAAGTCGAGCACTGGAATCTTCTGAAAAGGGATTAGGCAAAAAACGCTCAGAGGTCAGCTCAGGCCGATTCAAGTAGCCCAGCGAGACGCCTGCGCCTCCAACATAAATCTCGCCGACTTCACCCACCGGCTTCGGTTGCAAGTCATCGTTCAGAACATGCAATTGCAAGTCGGGAATCGGTTCGCCAATCAGGCTTCGCGACTCGTTTTGAATCTCTAATGAACTCAGCACCCGATAGGTCACATGCACTGTCGTTTCCGTGATGCCGTACATATTGACCAAGCGAGGTTTCTGATCGCCGTGCCGTCGAACCCAACTTTGCAGACTGCTGAATTCAAGCGCTTCGCCACCAAATATCACGTATCGCAAACTGAGCGCGTGTTGCTCGTGAAGCGCTTCGTCCGCCAAGATCAATTGCCGAAACGCGGAAGGCGTTTGATTCAGCACCGTAACTTTTTGCTCGGACAGCAACTGGTAAAACGAGTCGGGTGATCGACTGATCTCATAGGGGACCATGACCAACCGCCCGCCATAAAGCAACGCACCCCAAATCTCCCAAACGGAGAAGTCAAAGGCAAAAGAGTGGAACAGCGTCCACGTATCGGTGTGATCGAACCCGAACCAAGGCTCAGTGGAAGTAAACAAGCGAGTCGCATTGGCGTGGGTAACCTGAACACCTTTTGGCTTACCCGTTGATCCCGAAGTGTAGATAACATAAGCCAGTTGCTGGTCATCCAAACGCAATTCAGGATTAGAGTCGTCTGCCGATTCATCAATCTGGTCGACCAACAACAATTGAGCCTCGCCCAGCTCCATCTTTGCTGCAACCTCGCTTGTCGTAACAACAGCTGGAGCCTGACAGTCTTGAAGAATGAACTCCAAACGATCCAGCGGATAGTGCGGATCCAGCGGAGCGTAGGCGGCACCTGCTTTGAGGATACCCAACAAACTGGGCAGTAAATCCGCGTCCCGTTGATGCGCAAGCCCCACGATCTGACCCGGCAGAACACCCATCGCAATTAAGCGGTTGGCAATTCGATTCGCGCGCACGTTGAGTTGAGCATACGTCCAGCTTTCGGTGCCCAGAATCAGTGCAATCGAATCTGGAGCTTGCTGTACGTTGGATTCAAACCAGCTATGGAGATGCTTGGATCGACACATCAATTTACCGAGAGTTTATGAGAAATTCAGGCAGGAAACGATTGAATCTCAGACTATGAATCGCCAAACAACTTTGAATAAGTATTTAGCAACGATTCTTTTTGGAACTCCCAAGCAAGCTCGCTTTCGACTCTCTGACGCGCGAACAAACCACGTCGTTCACGTTGCTCTGAATCGTCCATCAGGACCTGCAAGCAACGTGCCATGTCATCATGGTCGCCAGGAACTGCATAGAGCGAAGCTTCACCTGCGCTAAAGCGATGTTCTGGCATGTCAAATCCAACGACCGGTAACGACATCGCCATGTAGTCCATCGTTTTGATCATTGTACAAGTCTTATTATATGCACTGGGTGGGTCTGGCGTCACTCCAACATCACAAGATGAAAGATGACGCAACAAAGATTCGCCCCGTTGATATCCAACGAAATGAACTTTGTCTACCAAATCCAATTCCTTGGCCAGTGATTTGAGACTGGGAACCGCTGGCCCATCACCGATTATCACTGCGATGAAGTCGTCACGGTTCAAATTGGTTCGCAAGCTGTGCAAAGAATGGATAAATTGATCGATCCCGTCCTGAAATCCGATACAACCCAGATAACCAAACGTGGTATGCCCATCCACGCGAAACTGCTCGAGGGGTTCCACTCGTTTAAAACGATTCAAGTCAGGACCGTTGCGAACAACATTGGTGCGTTCGGGGTCAATGCCACAACGTTCGATCTCGATCTTTCGTTGAGTCTGATTGGTCGCGATGACTTGGCTGGAGAGTCGGAGCGACCGTTTCTCGAACCATCGCAAAGCCCGGTACACCAGTCCTGTGTTGTCTTCGGAAGTCTGAGCTTGGTAGAGTTCGGGCGAAAGATCATGGTGGTCTTGCACATATTTGACACCCAGCACCCGGTAGATGAATCCGATCATCACGTACATATCTGGTGGAGTATGAACGTGAAGTGCGTCGAAGCCATGCCTTAAAAAGATCCATACAGAAATCAAAAAGGCAGCTGTCAAGCTGTAGCCATATTCAAAAACGTAGCCCAGAAATCCACCCCAATCAGGTGGCGCGGGATAACGATAGGTCGGGATTCCTGAAACGACTTCGAACCACTTTTTGTGGTATCTGTCCTTGGGGCAAATGACTCGAGTTGAATATCCTGCGCCGTGCAACGCAAACGCTTCGGAAGCGACACGGCAATCTTCGGGAAAGCCACTATTCTCAAGCAACATCAAGATGCGCTTTGGCTTATTTTGCTTGGGGATGGACATTCAGACTAACTATTGTCTTCGAAAAATGGTGATAGGATAAATCACCATTTAAGAAATAGGGGATTCTAACTGAGGGTTGATTATGCCCTACCGACCTTAGTCAAGAAGCGTTGAATTGCCCAGAGATCGCAGGACAATTTTGTTGAATTCGACCCAAAAGTGGTTTTTGAAACGGTAGAGCGCATCTGAACCAAGAGCTTCTCATTTTATCAACCGATAAATCTACATTGCAGGGCAAATTTACCGCATAAAAAAAAAAGCGGTAAGTCCCCATCGGCTCCTGCCAATTGCTTACCGCTACATCAGGCACAAAGCTCCCCAGTCCGTGCCTGACTGAGAAACCTAGGTCGTCGTTAGCCAGTCGCTTGATAAAACGGAAAACTCAAACCGAAAAAACTTCCGAATGCAGAAAATCCCCGCAAAAACGCTGCAAAACAGGCAACTTTCGATTAGTCGATCGTCCAATCCAGACCAATGTCGAAATTGATCGCCGAGTGCGTTAAGGCACCAACGCTGATCCGCTCGACCCCTGTCTGGGCGATGCCCCCAACTGTATCGAGATTTACGCCCCCACTGGCCTCCAACAAGACACCATGTTTTGACTCCTGTTCACGAATCGAAACCGCTTCGCGAAGCTGATCCGTATTCATATTGTCCAGCAAAATAATATCTGGATCACAATCCAATGCGATTTGGTATTGGTCCAGCGTGTCGACCTCTATTTGTAAAATCGTCTTGTCGCCATGGGGCAGCTCTTTGGCATGTTCGGCAATCCATTCCCGTGCGTTTTTGAGCGCTACTGGGATCGTATTCTCTGCGTGATCCACCACACTGCTAAACATCGCGAGGTGGTTATCTTTGATCATCAACGCGTCATACAAACCCATTCGGTGGTTCGCTCCACCACCACATTTTACCGCGTATTTTTCCAAACGGCGCCAGCCAGGAGTCGTTTTTCGGGTGTCGTAGACTTTTGCGGCGGTGCCTTCCGTTTGCTTGGCAAAACGCGCGGCCAATGAACTGATGCCGGACAGACGACACATAAAGTTCAAACAAGTCCGCTCAACCAAAAGTATCTTTCTGGCCGTACCGCGGATCGTTGCAAGCGCTTGGCCCTTTTCGATCTCGTCACCATCATTGACGTGACACTCCAAATCCAACTGTTGTGCCGCCTGCGCCAAAACCAGTTCGGCAATCTGAAGTCCGCAAGCCACGCCCACCTCTCGTGAAACGAATTTTGCGGTTCCCGTCACTTTTTCCGGTACGACCGACCAACTGGTACAGTCGACCGTACCATTGAGGTCTTCGGCCAGAGCCTGATCGATCAAAACCAGGCAATCGGCGCGGGTTTGTTCGTCGAATTCGAATTTGGATGCTGCCATGTTTGTACTCC
>CAZDBA010000035.1:0-6911 GCA_964503615.1 uncultured Pirellulaceae bacterium | reverse complement strand
TTGTACTCCGTCGCTTGTACTCCGTCGTTTACGGCTGGGTTCCAGCGGTTAATTGCCTTTGGCTAGATAGTTGGCAATCGCTTCCTGGATTTCATCTCGCACTCTTCGAAAAACCACCATCTTTTCTTCGTCACTACCCTCTGCGTCAGCGGGATCATCAAACGGCCAATGCAACGTTTGCTTGCCGGGCAAGGTTGGGCAGCTGTTCGCAGCATTGTCGCATACGGTCACAACCAAATCGACTTGCTGCTCGGAAAACTCGTCGATCGACTTGCTGCGAAGCCCTTCGATGCTGAGGTCAATCTCTTTTAACGCTTCGAAAGCGAGCGGGTGCACGTATCCCGAGGGCTTGCTACCCGCCGAATCGCATTGCCAGCCTTCGCCCAGTGACTCCCAGATCCGCTCCGCCATTTGAGAGCGACATGAGTTGCCCGTACATAAAATCAGTACATGTTTTTTCATTGAATCATTCATAAAAAGTTCTTAACTGAAAGTTCGCTCACTGCAGAGGCTGGACGACTTAAACGTCGTAGTACAAACAAAATTCGTAGGGGTGAGGCCGCAAGCCAACCGCTTGAACCTCGTTAACACGTTTGTAGTCCAGCCAGGTTTCGATAACGTCTTTGGTAAAAACATCTCCGCGCAAAAGGAATTCGTGGTCCGCTTCCAATGCATCCAACGCGGCAGATAACGAATTGGGCGTCTTGGCAAGGTTAACCGCTTCTTCAGGCGGCAAGTCATAAATGTCTTTGTCCATCGGATCGCCTGGATCGACTTTGTTTTCGATTCCGTCCAGCGCGGCCATCGTCAGCGCGGAAAACGCCAAGTAGGGATTCGAGCTTGGATCAGGGCAGCGAAACTCGATCCGTTTCGTTTTCGGCGAAGCGCTGTACATCGGGATTCGGCAGGCAGCCGATCGGTTGCGCTGCGAGTAGGCAAGGTTGATTGGGGCTTCGTAGCCCGGCACCAAACGTTTGTAGCTGTTAGTTGTGGGATTGGTAAAAGCCAAAATCGCCGGGGCGTGTTTGAGTATCCCGCCGATCGCGTAGAGCGCCATCTCGCTTAAACCAGCGTAGCAATCTCCCGCAAACAAAGGCTGGTTGTCTTTCCAAAACGAAAGGTGGATGTGCATACCCGATCCGTTCTCACCAAAAATCGGCTTAGGCATAAACGTGACCGTGCGACCGTTACGATGCGCCACATTCTTGATCACGTATTTGTATTTCATGACGTTGTCCGCCATCGTGACCAGCTCGTCGAATTTCAAGTCGATCTCCGCTTGGCCGGCTGTACCCACCTCGTGATGTTGGCACTCTACCTCCAGCCCAATGTCGATCAGCGTTTGCATCATTTCATTGCGAAGATCCATCGTTTGATCGACAGGGGCGCAGGGCGCGTAACCTTGCTTGAGCCGAATCTTGTGACCAAGATTCGGCCCCTCAGCGCGTCCCCGGTTCCATTGGGCTTCTACGCTGTCGATGTGAAAGAACCCCTCGTTCTCTCGCTGGTCATAGCGAACATCGTCGAAGATAAAGAACTCGGCCTCCGGTCCAAAATAGACCGTGTCCGCAACACGAGACCGCTGCAAGTAACCTACCGCTTTTTTAGCGATATAACGGGGGTCGCGACTGTAACTTTCCCGCGTTATGGGATCCTGAATGTCGCAAATCATGTTTAACGTGGCCAGCTGCGTAAACGGATCGAGGAACACAGACGTCGGGTCAGGCACCAACAACATGTCACTTTCGTTTACCGCTTGCCAACCCCGAATGCTGGATCCATCAAATCCGAATCCGTCTTCGAAATCGCTTTCGGTCAACGCACCGGCCGGAATCGAAATGTGTTGCCAAAGTCCAATAAAGTCCATAAACCTCAGATCGACGGCTCGGACTTCTTTTTCCTTGATCAGGGCAAGGATTTGTTTTGGGTTCATAAAATCGCGGCCTGCAAATTTTCGGTGTCGTCGTTGCCAATAGCGACACGGAATCGTTCATCAAAAAATAATGCGTGGATACACACTCGAAACAACGCCAACAGTTTACCGAAGTTGCATTGGATCGTCTGTAGCCCGACAAAAAGTTGCAACTTTCTCCGGTACATTCAATAAAAAACGCCTGCCGGGCAAACCACCGCGGCAAGCGTTCATATTCTTAATAGCTTTCAAAAACTGTTGAAAAGCGGCTTAGACTTCAGCACCCTTAACAGTTGTGATGATCTCAGATGCGACCTTATAAGGATCGGCGTTAGAAGCAGGACGACGATCTTCCAACCATCCCTTCCAACCATTGGTTACCGTTCCAACAGGAATACGAATCGAAGCACCACGATCCGACACACCGTAGCTGAACTGGTCGATTCGCTGCGTCTCGTGAGCACCTGTCAAACGCTGATCGTTGTCAGCACCGTAAACAGCGATGTGCGCGGCAACACGTGGCGCAAACGCTTCACAGATCTTTTCGTAAGTCGCCTGATCGCCGCACTCACGCAAGGTTGTGTTGGAGAAGTTGGCGTGCATACCCGATCCGTTCCAGTCAAGCTTTCCAAGCGGCTTAGGATGCCACTCGATGCCCAAACCGTACTTTTCGCCCAATCGCTCAAGCAAGTAACGCGCGACCCAAATCTGATCGCCCGCATCTTTCGCACCTTTGGAGAATACTTGGAATTCCCACTGGCCAGCGGCAACTTCGGCGTTGATACCTTCAACGTTGATGCCAGCGTCGAGACACATATCAAGATGCTCTTCGATCATATCACGACCGTAAGCATTCGAGGCTCCGACTGAGCAGTAGTAAGGACCCTGAGGACCAGGGAAGCCGCCTGGTGGGAATCCTGGTGGGCGGTCAGTCTTGGCATCCCAAAGGAAATACTCTTGCTCAAAACCGAACCAGAAATCAGCATCGTCGTCCTGAATCGTAGCGCGACCGTTTGATGGATGAGGTGAGCCATCGGGATTGAGGACTTCGCACATAACCAGGAAGGCATTCTTGCGACCGGGATCAGGGAAGATCGCAACTGGCTCCAAAAGACAATCTGACGAGTTGCCTTCGGCTTGCTCAGTGGAGCTTCCATCAAAGCACCATTGTGGGCAATCTTTCAGATCACCGCTAAAGTCTGAAACGACTTTTGTCTTGCTGCGAAGACTTTGTGTGGGCTCATAGCCATCTAGCCATAAGTATTCTAGTTTCGACTTACTCATTCGGACGAATTCTCCGGGAAAGGGAACGATTTACACAAAGGACATACGCAATTCAGCCGTGTCCTGTCTGCGTCTTCCGGTGTTCCGTAAGAAGCCCAGTGCTAAGCCTGCGCCGAGGGGGGGACTGTTCACGCTTCGGACTGAATTGCTGTCAAAATTTTCAGCTCCTTTTCTACCCATTAGCATCCATTTGGTACACCGCTACGGTTGGAAATTCACGCAACGTTGTGCAAAAAAGTTAGCCCGCCCAAATCCCAAGAGCCCCACAACCCCATAAGACACCGATTGATGGCTGCAATTCCAACTTGGGCAATTACAACAGTGAAACGATCAACATGCTGCCATCCAGCGTGTTCGCTACAGCAAGGCCAATTCGGATGTTGATTGCGGAGGTCGTAGCCCACAGGCAAGTCCACATCAGAAGGCAACGTCAGGGTGAATCGTGCGGAAGTTCGACAGCGCATTAAAAAAACCTGCCCTCCGTGTGAAGAGCAGGTTATGATTTTCGGGAGTGCGATTACTGACTCGCCAAAACCATAATGAAGGGCGCGATATCTGAGAAATCCACCACCATATTAAGATCAAAATCGGCTTTAGCTGAAAATTCTCCCATGGAAAGCAGCGTGATGAAGGGAGCGATGTCACCAAAGTCTACTGATCCGTCACAATTAACATCTCCCAAAATGCCGGCATCCGTCATTCCTTGAAGGAAGAAAACAGCGTCATCGGGATCTCGTAGAGTAGGGCCGTTGTTACCTGTGAAGATACCATTGCCATCGGCAAACACATCCGTCAACGAGCGCTCGATCCTGAAGCTAGGGTCCGTCATACTGGTAGTAGTGATTGTGAACGCGTACAACGTGTTAGCGCTGAGCGTGCCCAAGGTATCAGTACTGGCCGCATCGAGATCAAATGTCAAGAAGAGCGGAGTTTCAATCGCATCGGTTGCATCAAAGGTTGCGGCAGTCGGGTCACTGAATGAACCCAGAAGCGTAGTCTCGTCGAATGTAAGCACGGGATCGCCTGACATCGGATCAATAGGGAGTTGATAAATGTTCAAACTCAAGGCAGCTGCATCTTCGGCCGGGCCCTGAGCGCCACGATCATCCGTTCCGATTTGAATGGTAAGCGCCTCGATCGTAAAATCGTTGGGAAGTGAAAACGTCTGGCCCTGCCCGGGATCTCTTGTTGCGTCCACCAAATATTGCAGGCCACCCTCCGGTTGCGAAGCCACTAAGTCAGTCGTCGGGGCGACAGTGGTTGTGGTTACAGTGGTGGTTTGCGCTTGTAGATTTGCCACAGCAGACAGCGCGATCAAAGCTGCTAAAAAAAGTTTTTTCATTGGAAAATTCCTTGGAAAAGTACAGCGACGTAATTAGATCAAACGAACCCATTTGGGTGAGACGAAGATCACTATTTGACAGACGTTATTCAGCGTGTAGAAACACTCATAGTTCTGTAAAGGATTCTTTATAACCGCTTCGTTTAAATATTACGAATATTTTTGCTTGTTTTTTTTCAGGATTCCCCTTAGGTGAGCAACTCTGTGCCACGCTTTCCCAGTTCCATCACTTTCGGCCTTTCGAGCCTTTCGAGATAGGGCTTAAAGAGACAGAGGTTAGAACGACGCCAATTCCCGGCTTTTGCAAAGTGAGTGTTTTTTGGTCCTCGGGCTGGCTCTTCATCCCATCCGGGACTGGGAAGATCTGTGGCCAGAAACTTAAGAACTTGCAATTAAGAAGATCGCCACGAGCAACGTTTTATTGGAATTTGTAATCGCACGAGTCGTTTGCTTCTATACAATTAATGATGCCCCGCGTTGAATGCGATTCTGGACCTGAAATGACCTCTAAACCTAACGACGATTCTCAACAGAACGCACAGCCAAAGATCCAACTCAGGGAGGCTCCGCCCGGCGAAGATGGATTGAAGATGATTTTCGTTGCAGATATCCAAGGCCAACCCCCGGAGAAGATCACCAACAACTTCCAGCGTTACTCAAACTTTCGTGAGCTTAGCCGTGGCGGCAAAGCCCGTTTGATCTCGTGCAAAGACACCAATCTTGGCCGCCGCGTGGTCTTGAAAATGTTGTTACCCGAACTGAAATCGGACGACCTTGAACTTCGGCGTCTGATTCGTGAGGCGCGCATCACGGCTCAGCTTCAGCATCCAGCTACCGCACCTCTTTATGAGCTTGGCCAAAATGATCAGGGCGATTGGTATTTCGCGATGAAGAAGATCTCGGGCTACACCCTGTTCCAAATCATCGTTGGCCTCGCGCGAAGAGTAGAGGCTTTTGAGACTGAATTCGACCTTAATCGGCTGCTCAACATTTTGAACCAAGTAGGTGACGCATTGGCGTACGCGCATGCCCGAGGCGTTATTCACAGAGACGTCAAACCGGAGAACATCATCGTTGGAATGTTTGGCGAAGTCACCTTGATCGATTGGGGGGCGGCTAAAGTTTGGGGGATGCCCAATGAAGGTGTTGATGGAACCAAAGGCCAGCGTAGTGGTACGCCTTTGTATATGTCACCAGAACAAGTCACTGGGCGGACTATGATCGATGAGCGAACCGATATTTTCAGCTTGGGTATTGTGATGTACGAAATGCTGGCCCAACACGAACCTTTCCGTGGTCGCAACATCAAGGAAACGTTTGACAACATCGTTACGAACGAACCCAAACGCCCCAGCGCAGTCGCTAAGCATCGCTTCATTCCAAAAGCACTCGAGGAAATCTGCCTGAAAGCGATGGCCAAGAACCCGAACGACCGCTACCAAACAATGCGTGAAATGATGAACGACATCAACAAATTCCGCAGCGATAGTTTGCTGAAAGGCAGCGTTTAACAGCTTTCCGGCCAAATAATTTCCCGTGGTCGGAACGAAAACATGCAGGTCTGTTTTCTGTTTGGTTAGACGCCAACACAACTTCGCCATGTCTCGGCCATCAAAGTATGGCCGGCGATCGAAGGATGAACGCCGTCGGGAGCCCAGTATTGAGGCTTGGTTCCTTCTTCAATCGCCATATCGAACATTGCTTGAAAGGGAACCCAGATCGCGCCGGCCGCCTCGGCAACCTCGGCTGCGACCGCACGTCGTTGATCGAACTCAGGGAACCAAGCGTCTTTCACTGCGCCGCAACGCAGAGCAAACGGCTCGCAAACCACCAGTTTCAAATCGGGTAAAGCCTCTTTGGTTCCGGCCAACAGCTCTGTAAAGCCAGTTCGGTAATCGTCCACCGTCCCGTCATAGCGTCCATTCATCTTATGCCAGATATCGTTGACTCCAACTAGGATACTCAATAGAGCCGGTTTCATATCAAGGCAATCTTTTTGCCAGCGTCTCTGCAAGTCCGGAACTTTGTGGCCACTGATTCCGCGATTGAAAACCTTGAAACCTTTGGAGGGATTGTCTTTCAATACGGGGCCGGCAATCAAAAACGGATAGCCATCCCCTAAGGCGCGCGGGTCGTTAGCTCGGTCGGCAAACTTCTTTTTGTCCCGGTGCGCATCGGTGATCGAATCGCCTTGAAACAGGATCACTGCTCCATCTTCGAGCACCGTTTCGTCTTCTTGAACGGATGCAGTTCCTTTTTTGACCAAAGTCGAAACCGCAACGGTTCCCGCAACAAATTTGATAAGTTCCCTACGATCCATAGCTTACTTCTTGATAGTTGAATTTCGAAATTGCGAAGATTGAAAAAAGCAGT
>CAZDBA010000034.1:0-33719 GCA_964503615.1 uncultured Pirellulaceae bacterium | reverse complement strand
ATTCAGTTGATGGGGTCAAAGTGCGTTGGCGCGAAACCTATCGGTCGGCGGCAGGTTTTTTTCATCAGCAATTCGCCCCCTACTCGAAACCTGAACAGCCAAATTCGGTTCGGATTGTCATGTGGTTCAGTTAGTTCTTGAGTAGGCTTAACCCGTTGCAATTACGACGCCGCACGATTCAGCTTCTGGCTGCACATCATCCAACTCTTTGGGTTACATGAACGTGCAAACAAAAAGCCAAAGCAGAACTGTCGCGATCGAGTAGCGCGATCACCAGAATCCAGAAGACGTATCTCGTATTTGGCTTTGACGTTGCGACTCTTTGAATTTTGTCTGAGACGACAAGAATTGAATTACCGACCAGCGAGTACCTTAGCCCCATCTCGTCGCTAACGTGTCGGGTTACATTGAAAACAACGGACACAAAATTCGGCTGTGGTAACACAGCCTTTTTGTGTGCGCCGCCGTGCCCTATGAACGTTCTCGATTCACGAGCAACGGACGCATCTCTGCGACGAGGAAAACGCTGCCCGTGATGCAGACAAAATCGTCTGCGACCATGTCGGACTGCATCAATTGCCAAGCTGCGGCGGGATCCGGTGCGGTGCGAATTCGAGCTTCGGTTTTCAATCCCTCACGGACCACTTCGGTCATTTCCGCCAAATCGGCAATCGGTACAAAACGAGGGTTCAGCTTGTATCGGGTGAGAACGATATCGTCGAACGTATCAACCAGCTTACGCAAAATACCAGCGGTGTCTTTGTCGGAACTTACGGCCAACATCAATCGCTTGCGTCCAGCCGTATTCCAGCTCCCGAAATGTTGCGAAAACGTTTCGAGCAAAGCCTCAACTGAAACCACGTTGTGCGCGATGTCCATGACCACCGTTGGCGACTCGCTAACCACTTCCGTGCGTCCTTCTAGACGAAGTTTATCCAGCGCGGAACGAATCTGGCTCGGCGAGATCTCCCAGCCATGGGATATCAGACGTTGCGCAGCCGCGATTGCGACTGCAGCGTTCGTGGCTTGATGCGATCCTTGAAAACTTAGGTTTTCTTTATGGTTGATAGGTAAAGTGCGGGAGAATTGGCCATCGGCTGCCTTAGTTTTACAGGTGGGGGAACTGGGGCCACCCATTTTGATTTGGCACGATAGAAACTGTGCCTTCTTCGCCACCGCGATATCTACCTTGCTTAAATATTTCGGTGACCCATCGCAGCAGCAGAACTCGGGATGGATGTTCTATTAGAAAGATTTGGCAAACTGGCACTTGGAAAACCCCAGAAAATTACAGAGTTTTTTTCTCTGCAGGTTTTCATTCCCTCCCCAGAACCCAAATTTTGTTGTGCAATGCTTTGTGGTAGCGGTTATAAAATTAGCAGGCAAATCTCGGGCGAATCGCACTGAGCCCCACTGAGAAACAGATAGATCTATTTTTTTTGTGCGACCAATGAAAGATCTGTCAGGGGGTGTGACATTGATAACTAACTACCCAAGTAAGAGCGCCTTATTCTCGAACTTTTTCAAATTTTGAGGAAGTACGCAGATTTAAGTAAGATCCGGTTCCGCCTTTCGGTCAATCCTTAACAAAAATTCCATTACCAAATCTCGAATTAGATGGGTAACTTCGAGAACCAATTGAGAAACCTAATGAATACAAAATTAGCAACAATTGCACTTTCAGCCTTTCTACTTCTAGCTCAAACCGTATCTGCTCAAATCGAGACTCCAGTGCGTTATGTGCAAATTCGGTCAATTGATTTAACAACCTCCGTTTTGGAACTTCATAACTTTGGCCCCAACAGTCAGTCGCTGGCAGGTTGGAGATTTTGTACCCACAATGAGACTTTGGTCCGACGTTACACTGGTGTGAGCCCGGTGTTGGCAAATTTCACGCTGGCCAGTGGACAGTCTTTATATGTTCATTTCGGCAACGACGACGATAATGACCCTACCAACAATCAGCGGGTCAACGTCAGTGCCCTTGGCGGTAGTGCCGCACCAATGGCCGGACAAAGTGCATACGGCGCTCAAATCTATTGGCGAACGTCGTTTGGCATCGGCGCCAATATTGCTGATCATCTTCAATTCAGTGTGGACGGCGTGGATAACACGACCGCTGATGATCGTAGCGACGAAGCAGAAGGCGAAGTTTGGGCAGATCAAAACGAGTGGATTTCGATCGCTTCGGATACAGAAATGATTGTTCTGAATGATGATGCATCCGAAAACGAAATAAACTCTCCGTCCGACTATACCGTCGTTAACCCAATTACGTTTATTGTCGGTGATGTAAACGACGATGGCGAAGTGAATTTTATGGACATCGCACCTTTCATTAGCGTTCTGTCTAACGCAAACTTCACTCCGGCTGCCGATATCAACGGTGATGGAAGTCTCGACTTTGGTGATATCGGACCATTTATTCAACTATTGGCGATGTAATAACATAAAACGATAAGCCACGAAAAGCCGCATTAATTGATGCGGCTTTTTTATTGGAGAAACTAAGAAGTTGCTTAAGGAAACGTTAAGCCTTTTTTGGCACTGGTGGTCGATCCAACTCAAACCTGTCTGTCGTTCGCGCGTAAGACTTACCGCCCAATCGCCCGACATTGTCCAATTTCGAGACGTCGATCACGTTCTCGTCAATCACCGAATCGTCAACGTGCAACATGACTACTTCTCCGATGACGACGTTCGCTCCGGCCGGGCCGTCCGCTAATTCGATGTGCTTGATCAATTTGCATTCGAACTGTGCGGACGCCGATTGAACTCGTGGCGGTTGGACCAGTGTTGAGGGAGCGGTTTCAATTCCCAACGCATCGATTTCGCTTTGCTCTTGCTCAAAATCGGCTGATGTCTGGTTCATGAGTTCGGCGTTGTCAAAGGAAACCAGATTCACCACAAACTCGCCTGTTTCAAGAACGTTCAACAGCGAGTGCTTTCGGGTTCCGTCCCTGCGATTGACTGGGCAGAACAGGACCGAGGGTGGGTTGGCTCCGACCCCGTTGAAAAAACTGTACGGCGCCAAATTGGTGACACCGCTTTTCGATACCGTAGAAACCCAAGCGATGGGACGCGGTGTGATTAGCTGGACCATGAGCGTGTAAACGTCACGGATGCCCATGTCGGCAGGATTAAATTGCATCTGGTTTTCCTGTAGCCCTGTCGGGCTGGGTTGCTTGTTTAAAAGTGATTGAGGTCGACTACGACCAATCGCCTTCCGGCGTGCCATCGAATCGTTTCTTGAGCCCTTGCCAGCAATCAATGTAATTGTCTTGCAACGGAGCTTCCTTGGCGGCGAACTCAGTTACCATCTGCGGGAAACGAGTCTCGAACATAAACGACATTGTGTTGTTCAGATAGACCGGATCGTCTGTTGAGTTACTGGCTTTTTCAAACGCATCGTTGTCGGGGCCGTGTGGAAGCATGCAGTTGTGCAAACTGATGCCGCCGGGAGCAAAGCCTTCCGGTTTGGCGTCGTACTGTCCGAAAATGTTACCCATCAACTCGGACATAATGTTCTTGTGATACCACGGCGGTCGAAACGTGTTCTGCTGTGGCAACCAGCGTGGTGGAAAGATCACAAAGTCAATATTTGCGGTGCCTTCTTCGGCGGTGGGGGCTGTAAGCACCGTGAAGATCGACGGGTCGGGGTGATCGAACGTGATCGAGCCAACGGCCGCATAGTGCCGCAAGTCGTATTTGTAAGGCGCATAATTACCATGCCAGGCAACCACGTCCAAAGGGGAATGATCAATCTCGGTACGATGAAACTCGCCGCACCATTTGATCGTCACGCCGCAGCTCGCGTCGCGGTCTTCGAACCAGGCGATAGGAGTTTTGAAATCGCGAGGGTTGGCCAGACAATTCGCGCCGATCGGACCGCGGCCGGGCAACGTGAATTTTGCGCCGTAGTTTTCGCAAACGAATCCGCGTGCTTGATCGTCCAGCAAGTCAACTTTGAAAACCATTCCTCGCGGCAAAACGCATATTTCAAGCGGTTCAAGTTCGATCTTGCCGAACTCGGTAAAGATCGCCAGCCGGCCCGACTGCGGAACGATCAACAGTTCCGCATCCGCGTTGTAAAAAAACTCGTCATCCATACTCTGGTTGGCCAGGTAAACGTGAGCCGCCATCCCAAGTTGCGTGCGGACATCGCCGGCGGTCGTCATCGTTCGCATGCCGGTGACAAAGGAGACCTTTTGCTTCGGGAACGGCGTCGGATCCCAACGATATTGCCCTAGCGAAACGACATCAGGGACAATGTTGGGACCACTCTTCCAGTACGGCATCGCGATTTTGTCAAAGCGACCCACATGCTTGACCGAGGGGCGAATGCGGTAAAGCCACGACCGTTCCAGCGTCGCGTGTGGGGCAGTAAAGGGCGAACCGGAAAGTTGCTCGGCATACAAGCCATAAGGACAGCGACGCGGCGAATTTCGGCCCACGGGCAAAGCACCGGGAAGAGCTTCGGTTTCGAAGTCGTTTCCGAACCCGGGCATATAGCCTTTGGGAGTCGCCGCTGTTTCATGACGATCAGAGGCACCTTCGGTTGACTTGTCATTCATCAGTTTCGCTACCTTGCTTTAACCCTGATTTGGAATTTCGTCGCCGTATTCGCCTTTGGCCATCTCGTCGGCTTCGATCGATTCGAACAGTGCCTTGAAGTTCCCCTCGCCAAATCCGTCGTCCCCTTTACGTTGGATAAACTCAAAGAATATCGGACCGATAACAGTTTTGGAAAAGATCTGAAGGAGAATTTTGGTTTCGCCACCATCGACGACACCTTCACCGTCGATAAGGACGCCGTGTTTTTTCATTCGATCAAGAGGTTCTTCATGCCCAGCGACTCGTTCTTTCGACATCGTGTAATACGTTTCCGGTGGGCCTGGCATGAACCGGACGCCTTTTTCGGCAATCGCATCGACTGAGTCGTAAATGTTCTTTGCCCCAACCGCGATGTGCTGGATCCCTTCGCCATTGTACTTTTTCAAGTAGTTTACGATCTGGCCGGTCTCGCCGCGGTCTTCATTGATTGGGATACGAATCCGACCACAAGGCGAGGTCAGAGCACGGCTGAACAGCCCAGTGAATTTACCCTGGATGTCAAAGAATCGAATCTCGCGAAAGTTGAACAGGTCGCCATAAAATTTGAACCACTTGTCCATGTTGCCGCGAAAAACGTTGTGAGTCAGGTGATCAAGATAGTAAAACCCAACCCCTTCCGGATGTGCATTAGTGCTCCACTCGAACTCGTCGTTGTAGGGGCTGCTGTCAAAGTACTTGTCGATGAAATAAATCAAAGAACCGCCAATACCAACGATCGCAGGAACGTTCAGAACTTTGCCGTCGCCGGTGTAGGGTTCGGCACCCTTGTCCACCGCGTGCTGGAAAGCCTGTTCTGCATCGGCGACTCGCCATCCCATCGAAGCAGCACAGGGGCCATGTTCTTCAATGAACTTAGCGGCATGCGTTTGAGGTTCAGAGTTGATCAGGTACGAAATGTCTCCCTGCTGCCACAGTTCAATGGACTTCGTTTTGTGCGTGGCTACGAGCGTGTAGCCCATCGAAGCAAAGAGGTCTCGCAACGCTTGCGGTTCCGGGTGCGCAAATTCCACAAACTCAAAGCCATCTGTGCCGGCCGGGTTTTCCGCGGTGATCGTTGATCGGGGTGCGTTGTGTGGAAAAGGTCCCATGGTATCTCCTGTAACTTGAGTTGTGGCTCTGGTTACGTCAAAGTTTTGAAAGCTGCTATCCAACGAAAATAGCCGATTGGACTTACACACGATACTGCAGACTGGCATTTTATCTAGAGGGCGTTTCAGAACCTGTCGTGGAGTTGGCCAGAACTCCTGTTTGTCTCGTTGGTAAAAGGAATTCTGGCGAATCCCACTACGAACTAGCGCCCACGAACTAGCGCCGTTTCGTGTGCTGATTCCAATCTTTGGCTGTGCAATTTGGCGGGGCGATTTGAGACTTAATTGACTCCGTGCACTGTACCCCGGCAGACGCCAAATCCGATGCGGCGATGGGTTTCGCTTTCGCAATGCCCGGAAAAAATCACTTCGTCTCCATCGGCCAGAAAAGTTCTCTTTTCCCCAGAGGGAAGTTGCAACGGAGTTCGATCATTTCCGGGACGAGGATCGTCCAAGTCTCCATTCCAAGTCAGTTCCAACAGGCAGCCTCGTTCACCTTTTGTTGGACCGCTGACCGTTCCGCTGGCTAACAAATCGCCGGGTTGCATGTTGCAGCCGTTGCTGCTGTGGTGAGTCAACATTTGGGCAATCGTCCAGTAGATGTTGTCTGAGGTGGTTTTGCTTAACCGAAACGGAGCATCGCCTTGTTTTCGCATCTGGGCTGTCGTCAGTGATGCTTCGAGCTGAATACGAACCCCACCAGACTGGGTGTTTTGCTCATCGTTCAAATAAGGAAGCGGCTGCGGGTCACCATCGACTCGTTTAAACGCCGGGCAGCGAAACGGCGCCAAAGCTTCCATGGTCACAATCCACGGCGAAACAGAAGTCGCAAACGACTTTGCCAGAAAAGGACCCAGCGGCTGATACTCCCACTTCTGAAGATCTCGAGCAGACCAATCGTTAACCAGCACCATCCCGAAAATGTGGTCTTCCGCCTGATCGATTGGAAACGATGATCCAAGTTCATTTCCTTGGGCAACAAAAAAGCCAACTTCGAATTCGTAGTCCAATCTCTCGCTGGGGCCAAAGTCCGGATTGCCACTACTATCCGTCGGTGGCTTTTGTCCAATCGGTCGCTGCACCGGTTGGCCGCTGGCAATGATACTGGACGCTCTGCCGTGGTAGCCGATGGGAATGTGTTTGTAGTTGGGCAGCAAAGGATTATCGGGGCGAAACATACTTCCGACGTTGGTCGCGTGATACACCGATGCATAAAAGTCAGTAAAGTCACGTGGTTCGCATGGCAAACGCATCGTTGATTCGGCCATGGAAACCAAAGTCAACTTGCTCCTGTCGATGTCCGAATCGGCTGCCAAAACGTTGGAGAGAGCATGGCGCAATTCAACTCGCTGCTTTTTCGACAGAGACATCAACCCTTTTAGACTTTTCAGTCGTAACGTTGCCGCTGTTTGAGAGTCAGAAATCGCTTCGGCTTCAACAATCGATATAGCATCGAGGATTTGGTCGCCGATCCCGATTCCAATTCGCGGCGATCCACCTTCTGTTTCAAACAGGCCCAGTGGCAGATTTTGAATCGGGAAATCGGTTTTCGGATCGTTGGCCGATTCGACCCATGAATTTCGCTTGGGGTCGTGCGTAAAGTCCAGTTCAAACATCGCGGCATAAGCTCCTTTTGATTCCGGAACGTGAAATTATTCTACAAGAGCGAGTGAGTGCCAAAGGCTCGGGTCTTCAGAGATCGGCAGTTCAGGTCCCGCAGCGATTGTTTGCCAACCCATTTCTCTGTCGACGACTGCGATCGAAAATCCAAATTGTCGGTGATCGTCCAGGTTCCATCCGTTTAGCGCCGCCTTGGGAATAAAGACCGACATCTTGTACCCGTCCCGTTTCTTGGACGCGTTAACCTTCAAGGCTCTTGTTCCGATCGTGGCCGAATCCTCTCGCGATCGATTGATTTTCAACATTGTAAAAACAGGACTGGTGTTGTTTGCACCACCTCCCAGGGGCAACCCCAGAAACCAATGACAAAAACGAGTCGCGCGATGGACGTTGTGTGTGTCTCTTGTGTCGACCCAGATTTGCAACCCGTCGCTTTCCAACAGCGCCGTTTGCCTACACCATAATGATTGTTTTTTGCCGGAAACGATGACTGTGAAATACAAGCCCTCCTCGTTCCAAGCGCCTCGCCAATCGACGAACTCGTTTTGATCTTCGAACTGTCCGAGATTGGGCAAAGTATACTTGGGCGTCAATTCAAACTTGTCTGACCACTTTTTGTCCGTCTTCAAACAGGGGAACCGATATCGGAAGCCCAGGTTTTTAGGAATCTGTGTCATGGATTTACTCATTTTGACTCCGCCGCCAGTTCAGACAAACTGGTTAAATGTTCTTTCAAAAACGATTTCAATTTTTCTTCACCTGCTTTTTCAGCAGAATCAAAACGCATGAGAATTGCATCGGTATCCTCTTCCGACTCAAAGGTAGGATCCTCAGCAAAATCGGCAACTTGTCCCAGGATCAATGAGCTCTTCGGTCCCGAGATTTGCATCCAAAGCCCATCCGTCTTTTTGGTTTGAATGCTGATCCAAGGCTGTTTTTGTTCCGGGACATGTAAATGGACGACCTGCTTGTCGGTCCAAGTGAATTTTGCGGCGGGGGCAACCTCACTCAAAGTTTCCTGCAAGCTCTCCAATACCTCAACGCCCCAATCTACTTTGCGACCATCAGGAAAGCCCTTGCGCATGTAATGCCATTTTTTGCCGAGCTTTGCCCACGGTGTTTGGTCTTCTACTTTTCCATCAACCCGCTCTACGCGGTCTTGAAAACCATCGATGGCATTGGATAGAAACGACCAAAAATCTGGCGTGTCGATTTCCTCCAGGTTGTTAACCCGCATCTCGACCTCTTGCCAAGCCCCTTTACTGTTGGTGACTTTGATTCTCGATGCGTTACCGTAGACGGGAACATCGTCCATTTCATTTGGAGTTTTCAGCTGAATTCGCTTCATTAGCTCGTCACGCTTGAACGTGTTTCGGCGACAACGAAACTTCATTTTCACCAACCAAGTCTCGCTGGTTGTGGCGTGAAAGAACCAACCTCGACTCGCTTTGGTCGCGTTGATTTCGACGATCGTTCGCGAGCTCCAATTGGTTTCGGAAAAGCCCTCTTCTTTTTCGATGAAGTCGACGACTCGCTCCAAAATTTCGCCGTCCCAATGTACCGGCTCGCCCTTTCGATCGACTCGATCGGTGGTGTGCCAGCGCCGTCCGTCCGCTTCCCAAGGCATCTTGATATCTTTACCCACATCTTCGATGTCGATCCCCTCGGCATCGTAGTCATCACCGGGCTTGAACGGTTTACGAACGGCGTAATGGTTTTCGTCCATGACCTCTGCCAGCGCTTCGCCCGTCCAGCTGCGCATTAGTTTGTTTTTGCCTTTTGATTTTGCGGCTTTGGCGGCATACTCCACGACCATTTCAGGCGTGCCTTCGATAACAACCTGCCCGCCTGCCTGTCCCGCTTCCGGACCGAGATCAATCAACCAGTCCGCCGCTTTGATGATATCCAGATTGTGTTCGATCAATACAACTGTATTTCCGATGTCAACCAATCGTTGCAAGACGTTTAGCAGCTTGGCCAGATCATCAAAATGCAAACCGGTCGTTGGTTCGTCTAGCAGATACAAAGTTCGTCCCGTGTCAGGTCGGGCCAGTTCCGCGGCAAGTTTTACCCGCTGGGCTTCGCCGCCAGACAAAGTCGGAGCACTTTGCCCCAATGTGACGTAGTCCAGTCCCACATCGCACAGCGTTTGAAGCGTCCTACGAATTTTGGGGATGTTGCTAAACAGTTCACAAGCGTCATGACAAGTCATGTTTAGCACATCGTTGATCGAGTAGCCATGGTAACGAACGGCAAGCGTTTCTGGGTTGTAACGTTCCCCTTTGCAAGTTTGGCACTCGACCCAGACGTCTGGCAGAAAATGCATTTCGATACAGATCTGTCCATTACCACAACATTCTTCGCAGCGACCGCCCGGTACGTTAAAGCTAAACCGCCGCGCGGTGTAGCCACGGATCTTTGCATCGGGCAGTTGGGCGTACAAGTTCCGGATCAGTTCGAACACGCCCGTATAGGTTGCAGGATTTGAAGTCGGCGAGTTACCCAGGGGTGTCTGATCGACTCGGATCACTTTGTTGACATAGTCCAAGCCAACCATCTTCGTATGTGCTCCGGGCGTAAGCTGAGCACGATGAAGCCGACGAGCGAGCGAGTTGTAAAGCACATCGTTGATCAACGAGCTTTTACCACAACCACTGGGACCGGTTACCACAGTCAAAGTCTGCAACGGGATGCGAACGTCGATCTCTTTGAGATTGTTGTGACGAGCGCCGATGATATCGAGCGTGTTGGCTGGCACAAAAGTTGACTTGGCCTTTGTAGTTGGCTTTTTCTTGGTCGACTTTTTCTTTGTCGTTTTCTTCTTGGGCTTGATATCGGCCTGCTCCGCCAATGCGGGGCGGCGATTGGCCGGGATCGGAATTGATTTCTTACCACCGATATAAGGGCCCGTAACCGAAGCCCGCTTCTTGGAGATTTGTTCCGCAGTTCCCTCGGCAACGATCGTTCCACCGCCGGAACCCGCACGTGGGCCAAAGTCGCAAATGGCGTCGGAGTTCTCGATCACTTCACGATCATGCTCGACAACGATCAACGTGTTGCCTAAATCGCGAAGTCGGTGCAGGGCGTTCAGCAGTTTCGTATTGTCGCGGGGATGCAAACCGATGGTCGGTTCGTCCAGCACGTAAAGGACGCCGCACAACCCACTTCCCAACTGGCTGGCGAGTCGAATACGCTGCGCCTCTCCATTGGAAAGCGATGCAGAGGTTCGACTGATCGTCAAATAATCCAACCCCACATCGTTCAGAAACGCGACGCGACTTTTGATTTCTCGAAGTAGCTCGCCCGCGATATTCTGTTCGCGCTCATCCAGTTTCCATCCGTTCACGGTCTTTTGTAGCCGGCCCAATGGCATTCGGCAAATGCCGTCCATGGTCAGGTCGCGAAATCGGACCGCCGCTGCGTCATCGCGCAGTCGACTTCCACCACAACTGCCACATTCGACTTCGTCAATCAAGGCGTTCATGCGATGGCGTAGCGTTGGCGAAATTCGACAAGCTTCGTCGATGGTCGGGTAAAGTCCCTTGAACTGGAACGAGAACTTTGTCTTTCCCTTTTCGTCGTTAACATCGATCCAACGTTCACCCGTTCCGTAAAAGATGATCCGTCGTTGTCGCGCATCCAATTGATTAAATGGAATGTCGATCGAGATCCCTACGGTAGTGCACAAAGCTTGCAGCATTTGTTGGCTGAGCTCGTTTTCGATGTTCGGCCACAACCGCAACACGCCATCCGCAAGACTTGATTCCAAGTCTCGCAACATGAGCGTAGGACTGGCTCCCATTTGCGTTCCAATCCCTTCGCAATCGGAACACCAACCGAGCTGACTGTTGAAAGAAAAGTTGTGTGGCGAGAGCGGTTCGAAGCTTCGCCCGCAACAATCGCAAGCGAGGTGTTGGCTGTGCCGAACGACCTTCCAATGCTCCTCGGCAACCTTGTCCTTAGTTTCGACGACATGGATAATGCCTTTGCCGATCGAAAGCCCGCTTTCGATACTGTCTGCGATACGTGAACGAGATTTTTTCTTAACCTCGATCCGGTCGATTACGATTTCGACTTCGTGACGAGAACGCCGCGAGATCGCAGGGACTTCATCCAAAGAGAAAACAGTACCGTCGATTCGGACACGAATGAATCCCAGCGTGCGAATCTCGTCCCACATCTGTTCATAGGTTTGTGACACGTCCAATTCGATCGGAGCCAGCACCATCAATCGCTGACCCTCCTCGTACATCATAATCTTGTCGACGATTTGATCACTGGTTTGAGTTCCGATCGGAACGTCGCAGTCGGGGCAGTACGGATGTCCTCCACGGGAAAACAAAATACGAAGGTAATCGTAAATCTCAGTTACCGTTCCCACGGTCGAGCGAGGTGTCGAACCGAGATTCTTCTGCTCGATCGCAATCGCGGGTGAGAGCCCCTCGATTTGGTCCACGCGCGGTTTGTCCAGCTGATTGACGAACTGTCGTGCGTAGGAGCTAAGACTTTCAACGTAGCGACGCTGGCCTTCGGCGTAGATCGTATCCATCGCCATCGAGCTTTTTCCGCTTCCGCTGGGTCCGCAGAACACAGTCATTTTATCTCGCGCGATATCGGTATCGACGCTTCGCAAATTATGCTGCTCCGCGCCTCGGACGGAGATCTTGGTCGCGGTTTCAGGCTTCTTCTTTTTCTTGGGCTTGGAAACGGTTGTTTTTGATGCTGGACGTTTTGTGCCAAGTGCTTTAGCAAGTGCAACACCAGTAAACGATTCGGGACAAGCAGCAATCTTTTCAGGCGGGCCTTCGCAAACGATGCGACCTCCTCCAACACCCCCATCGGGACCAAGGTCGATCACCCAGTCGGCTGTCTTGATCACGTCCATGTTGTGCTCAACAACCAATACGGTATTTCCCAGAGATACAAAATTCTGCAAAACATTGAGCAGCAGTTTGATGTCGGCAAAGTGCAAACCGGTTGTGGGCTCATCCAAAAGGTAAAGCGTCTTGCCCGTGCTCTTCTTGACCAACTCGCGGGCCAGTTTGATTCGCTGAGCCTCGCCGCCAGAAAGGGTGGGTGACGGTTGGCCAATCTGCAAATACTCCAGCCCAACATCCCGCAAACGTTTTAGCCGATCCAGAATTTTGGGGATCGAGTCAAAGAATGGGATCGCATCCTCAATACTCATTTCCAAAATGTCGGTAATCGTCTTGTCACGATATTTGACTTGCAAAGTCTCGCGATTGAAACGAGCTCCTTCGCAAACCGGGCAAGTCACCCAGACGTCGGCAAGGAAATCCATCTCCATTTTGTTCGATCCGTTGCCCTCACACGCTTCGCACCGCCCGCCTTTGACGTTAAAGCTAAACCGCCCCGGTTTATAGCCACGCTTTTTGGACTCTGGCAATTTGGCGTACAACGAACGAATCTCGTCAAACAGTTTGATGTAGGTGCCCGGATTGGAACGAGGAGTTCGGCCTATGGGAGATTGGTCGATCGCAATCATCTTGTCCAGGTTTTCGACGCCCTCGATCGATTCGAAGTAACCGGGATCACCAATACCTCGGTTTAGCCGTTCACGAAGTGTTTCGACCAAAATGTCGTTTACCAGTGAGCTTTTGCCGCTGCCGCTGACGCCGGTAATACAGACGAAAGCGCCAAGTGGAATCTCGACCGTAACGTCTTTTAGATTGTTGTGCGAAGCTCCGATGACTCGGATCGCGTTGGCGGAATCGACCGGTCGACGCTGCTCCGGGATCTCGATCTTTTTCGTGCCCGCGAGAAACTGACCGGTAACGCTGGCTTTTGATTTGATCACCTCTTCCGGCGATCCCTCCACGACAACTTGCCCCCCATGGACGCCAGGGCCGGGACCAAAATCAACGACGTGATCGGATGCGCGCATCGTTTCTTCGTCGTGCTCAACCACGATTACGGTGTTGCCCAGATCGCGAAGGTTGTGCAACGTGTCGATCAGTCGATCATTGTCGCGCGAGTGCAAACCGATCGAGGGCTCGTCCAGAATATATAGCACACCGACCAGTCCGGCACCGATTTGACCGGCCAGACGGATTCGTTGGCTTTCACCACCGGATAACGTGGGAGCAGTTCGGTCCAACGTTAAGTAGTTAAGCCCAACGTTTAACAGGAATCCAAGACGGTTGCGAATCTCTTTGAGTGGTTCGTTGGCAACAAACGCTCTTGTTTCGTCCAATTCCAGCTGCGCAAAAAACTCTGCCGCATCTTCGATCGACATGTTGCAAACTTGCGGCAACGACTTCGAATTTTGCTCCGAGAACTTTTTCGAGGCGGTGTCCAGCCGAAAGTAACGAGCCTGCTGGCCTAGCCGTTCTCCATTACAGGAAGCACATGGGATCTGATCCATGTAGTTTTCCAACTGGCGGAGTTTAGGAGCCGATTTCTCCGAGCGATATTTTTCGTTGAGCTCGGGAATAACGCCTTCGAACTTGCCACCGTACTTCATCGGCGAATTTCCGCCGTTCCAGGTGTACGTGATGTTCTGCTCGCCCGTTCCATACAGAATCAGTTCCTGCAGTTTGGGGGTTAGATCTTTCCAGGCGGATTCCAGCAGCGTTCCCGATTCGAGTTCCAGGATTCGCTCCATCGTTTCGGCGAGACCTTCATAGATATGGCAACGCCAGCGCCCGAGGTCTTCCCACGTTCCCAGAATTTCGATCGCGCCCTTCTTGAAAGATAAAGTCGGATCGGGAATTAGCAGTTCGGGATCGAATGTGTAAATGTCGCCCAGTCCACTACAAGTCTCGCACATGCCTTGCGGACTGTTAAAGCTGAACATCTGCGGCGTGGGCGGGCGAAAGCTGATGCTGCATGTGCTGCAGGCATAATCTGCGCTGTATACTCGGTCGCCGTCACGCTGTTGTCCACTTTTCTTCTTTTTCGATTTTTTCTTTTTGACTTCTTCCGGAACTGCTTGCTCTTCGTCATCGTCACGGATGACGATCAAGGTGCCACCACCAATTTTCAAAGCAAGTTCAACTGCTTCGGCCAATCGACCGCGCATGCCCGCCTTGTTAGTTAATCGGTCGATCACAATTTCAACGTCGTGGCGTAGTTTGCGGTCCAGATTGATTTCACCGTTAAGTGAAACGATTTCACCATCGACCCGCGCTCGGATGAATCCCTGTTTCAGGTATTCCAGAAACATCTCACGATGTTCCCCCTTTTGAGCTCGCACGACTGGCGCGAGAATTTGGTACTTAGTCCCTTTAGGTTGTTGCAGAATGCTGGCAATAATCTGGTCGCGGGATTGAGCGGAGATCGGATTGTCGCAGCGAGGGCAGTAGCCTTGCCCTACTCGAGCGTAAAGGACTCTGAGAAAGTCGTAGATTTCAGTAATCGTTCCAACGGTCGATCGTGGATTTTTGCCAGAAGTTTTCTGGGATATCGAAATAGACGGACTTAGACCGGAGATCAGGTCGACGTCCGGCTTGGGCATCTGGCCCAGAAACTGCCGTGCGAAACTGGAGAGAGATTCTACATAGCGGCGTTGCCCTTCAGCGTAAAGCGTGTCGAAGGCGAGCGAGCTTTTCCCGCTGCCGCTGACGCCGGTCAAGCAAATGAGTTTGTTACGAGGCAATACAAGGCTGACATCGCACAAATTGTGCTCGCGAGCGCCTTTAACAATGATGTCGGAAACTGGCATATTGGGATCGAGCCCTCCGTTGGCCCGGAATTTGGGAAACCGCGCATTATACCCTAATAGCTAGTGTGCAAAAGGGACGTTGTTAGAGGGACCATCTGCCAGCATTCAGTTTCAAGATCTTTCGACTGCTAATCTTTGCCCGGTTCGCCGGAACTCTGGCTACGTGGTCGTATGTTGTCGTAGCAGGATTCGCCTAGACTTCGGGGGTTCGCAAGAGCTGGCACAGAGCTATGTTTCAATTTGGAAACATGCTGTTTGAAGTAACACAAAAAAGATCAAATTCCCATCGGAAATAGTCCACGTGAGTTCGGTTTTTGAAATAGGGTTTAAGTGACTTTGAGGTTGAACCACCTCGATCAAACTGTGAAATTAATTGGCGGAATTGCAAAAACTACGGGATTCAACTTGGTTGTTGATTGAGTGAGGGTAGCGGGGAGTCTTGTGAGTCCTCGCTACCTTTTGTTTTGCTCAATTCCAGTCCATCCATTGAATAAAAAACGGCGAAGCCCGAGAAGGCTTCGCCGCTGATAGAATTGGGTGAATTTGAATAGGGCTAACCGCTATTCAAATTGTGTGGGCGATTTATTAACCACCACTTAAAAGCATAATAAACGGTGCAATGTCCCGGAAATCGACCATTCCACTTACGTCAACATCTGCTTCACATTGATTGTCGTTGGTAGCCAGAATCATAATGAAAGGAGCGATATCTGAGAAGTTAACATCTCCGTCTTGGTTGACATCTCCGAGCATGCAATCTTCCGAAGGTTCTGCAAAGAAGAAATTCATATCGCGACTAGTACTCTGTGCGTTGTCAGCCGCTGCAAAATCGGTACTAGGATTAGTGCTAAGTAAAGCGCCTGGGAGCTCAGCGTCTTGTCTGACATCAAACGCAAATGAGACATCTGCGCTTAATGGATCCCCGTTGTCATCGACAAGTTCGTCGAGCGTGTATCGAAAAATAAAGCCATAAGTCGTTCCATCAGTTAGTTGCAATTTCCCTGCATCGAACGAAAATTGGGCGAGAAATTGATTGATCGTTCCCAACCCTTCGAAATCTGCTCCAACAATAGGAAAAGTCTCATTGTAAATTTCAGTATGACCAGTAGCGAAAACGCCACCTGTGCTAACATCCCAATTTGTGAAGTTGTCCGGATCGTTGGAGTCCCATTCAAAGATGGTTAGTTGCAGTTGTCCATCCGGGCGAAATCCATTGTTAAGGGGAGTGTTTAACGAAACGCTCAAACTTCCAATATCGTGAGTGAGCCCATCACCGGGAGCAAACGTAAACGACTGCCCACGAGTACGGGTGCCTTCTTCGCCATCGGCATCAGCATTTCGAAAGCCGAATGATCCTTGACTACTTGCCGATCCTTGAGGATTTTCGCTTGGCATGCCAGTACCATCCATGGTTCCGAAGATAATGCCAGTTGGAATTTCTTCAACGAAAGTTAACTCATCAGCGGTGGCTTGCCCACCCAAGAGCGCGACTACACCAAAGGCCGCAAATAGAGGGCGTAAAATCTTCATGAAAGGGTTCCTTGAAATAAATACAAGATGTTAATTTTTACCAATGTGTTCAATCACCAAATTCGACGAGGTGATCTTGCTTAAATAAGTCCGAGACTCGGTTATGATATCGTGATAGTTGTGCCAATGAAAAGCAAGTAACACGCCCAAAAAGGCGCAGAAAATTCGTTAAATCACAGTCGTAAGAAGTCAATCTTTTGCACAATTTCGATGATTTCGGCGTTTCTTTCATCGTCAGGAAAACCGTCGGTATTTGCGAGCTACGACGTTTTCTTCTCCACAAAACTAATTAATTCACTTGGGCAATTGCTTTTTTTACCATCAACCATGCTCATGACCTCATTTTTATTAGCTCAGGGAAAAGAACTCAATTTCGGCTATGATGAAGAACCGAGGATACTGGAAAATCGGTCGAGCTCTTCAATCAGCACATTTTTGCTCTAAGACAGAGTGCTATGAACAACTGGAAACTATGCCTAAATGTAATTGCCGGCGTGGTGTTATTTGCAACGAGTCTAATCGCTTCAACACCCCGCCTTACTAATATTACGCCTCGAGGAGTTCAGCGAGGGGGGACCTATACACTCAAGTTTCATGGACAGCGGCTGAGTGGTGCTCAGGAAATCCTGATATACGACGAAGGCTTGACGGTCGAAAAGATCGAACCGGGCAAAGGCAACCAGCCAATCAGTGTCACGATTCGGGTCGATGAAGATTGCCGATTGGGTGAGCATGTGGTTCAAGTCCGAACCAACGACGGCATATCTGATTTTCGCAGCATCTTTGTGGGCATGTTTCCTCAGGTCAACGAAACGGAACCCAATAGTGACATAGGCGCTCCTCAAGTCATTGAATCAAATGTAACGGTCGCGGGAACGATTTCGCCAGCAGAAGACGTAGACTACTTTAAAGTCTCACTTAAAAAAGGTGAGCGATTGAGTGTCGAGGTTGAGGCGATGCGTCTGGGGTTCTGGTTCGACGCCTACTTGGCAATATTGGACTCGAATCGATTGGAGTTGGCGGCCTGCGACGATACCTTCTTGTTGAAGAACGACCCCTTTATCACTCTCGTTGCACCGGCCGACGGTGACTATTTCATTATGTTGAGAGAAAGCGCTTATGGCGGCAGCAAAGCGTCTCGCTATCGGATGCACGTCGGTTCGTTCGCTCGACCTACCGCGATTTTCCCGGCAGGTGGGAAACCAAACGAACAGGTGAAACTTTCTTTTCTTGGCGATCCCAACGGTCCGATCGAGCAGGAAGTCCAGCTACCCTCCGGTTTCGGCTTTCGGGGCGGTTTGTTTTTGACTCAAGACGATATCAGCAGCCCTTCGCCCATCCCATTTCGCATTAACGATCTTGAGAACATTTTCGAAGTCGAACCGAACGATGCCTACTGGCCCGAAGGTTCGATTGGCAGTCCTCCTTTTGCAGTGAATGGAATCATCGAGCAAAACGGCGACTCCGATATCTTTCGTTTCTCGGCCAAAAAAGGAGAAGAGTTCGATATCGAGTGTTTCGCTAGGCGGATAGGTTCCGGTTTGGATCCGGTGATCAATGTTTGGTCTGCGCAAAACAAAAAGCACTTGAAAGGTGACGATGATGCCCGACGCCCTGATTCTTATTGTCGCTTCGCGATACCCGCTGATGGCGACTACTTCTTTCGTGTCAAAGACCATCTTGGTCGAGGCGCCCCCAATTTTGTTTACCGAATTGAATTCAGCAAACCACAACCGAAACTTGGACTAAGCATTCCGCGCGTCGATCGCTACTCGCAACTTAGACAAACGATTGCCGTTCCTCAGGGAGGGCGTTTCGCAACTTTGATCAACGCCAACAGGGAAAATGTCTCGGGCAGCGTCGAGCTGTTGTCAGAAAATTTGCCCGCTGGTATCACGATGCATGCTTTGCCGATGCGAGCGAATCTCAATAGCATGCCGGTCGTTTTTGAAGCCAACGCAGATGCAGAAGTTCAGGGACGACTGGTGGACTTTAAAGGCAAACTGACCACAGACAAAAACGAAACTGTGATCGGTAGCTTTAGCAACAGAGCTGATTTTGCTCTGGGGCAACCCAACAACTCCGTTTACTACAGCTGCACGGTTGATCGTTTGGCGATGGCGGTCATCGACCCACTGCCTTTCAAAGTCGACATCGTCCCGCCCCAATCGCCACTTGTGCGAGGTGGAAGCAAAGAGATCAAAATCGTCATTACTCGAGACGAGGGGTTCACGGACCCGGTCACGCTTCGACTACCATTCCTTCCACCAGGGACCGGTACAAAAAACAAAATCAACGTTCCCAAAGGGGTTTCCGAGATTACGTATCCGATCAACGCGAACAGCAAGGCTCAACTGGGAATGTGGCCGATCTACGTGATTGCCGACGCCAAGCTCAAAAACGGACAAGGATGGACCTCGTCCCAGTTGGCAGAAATTGAAATCGCAGAACCGTTTGTTGCTTTCGAAATCAAACGAGCCTCTGTCCAACGGGGAGGTCAGACAAAATTGCTGTGTACCCTGAACCAATTTGTTGATTTCGAGGGCGAGGCGACTGCAACGATTCTCGGCTTGCCCAAACAGGTCGTCGTGCCGCCACTAACGTTTACCAAAGATACGTTGGAGCTTGAATTCGAGATCAGTGCGACCGAAGATTGCCCGCTTGGAAAACACAAAGGGCTTTTTAGCCAGGTTTCAATCCCAGTCGGGGACGAAACGGTCTTGGCCAACGCGGGTAAAGGCGAGCTGCGGGTCAGCAAACCAACACCGGCAAAAACTGAGGAGAAACAGTGATGAACAAACGCGCGACTCATGCAACGATCACGATCGTGTTCTGGTTGGTCAGCTTGCTCGGCACCACTCTGCTTGCGGACAATCGACCGTCCAAGACGGTTGCCTTCAGTGTTTTTCCAAACTCGGTCAACTTGTCCAGCGGCTTTGACCGACAGTCTTTGATCGCACAAGCTCAGCTTGCCAATGGACTCACCAACGACTTGACCCATCAAGCTGAATTCAAAGTCAAAGATCCAAACATTGCAAAGATTGAAAACGGCAACCAGGTTGTCCCGGTCGGCGATGGCACGACGGAGGTCTACGTTTCATGGGACAGATTTCGAATTACGGTTCCTGTTGTCGTAACTCAGGCCGATGTCCAGCCGCCCATCAGCTTTAAGAACGATGTGATGCCTGTCTTTTCCAAAACCGGATGTAACGCGGGCAGTTGTCACGGAGCTGCGCGAGGTAAAGACGGGTTCCGACTTTCGCTTTACGGGTTTGACCCAGACGGTGACCACCACCGACTGACCCGTGAAATGCATGGCCGACGTATCAATCTCGCTTTGCCGCACGACTGTCTTTTGACAAACAAAATCACGGGAGGCGTTTCTCATACCGGAGGCGTTTTGTTTGATCGCCAAAGCCAGTACTACAAGACGTTGATCCGCTGGCTGGAAAGCGGCGCCAACAACGACTCAGGGGCCGTGCCTGCGGTAACGTCTATCGAGATCTATCCTCAGGGCGGTGTGCTAAACGGCGCAGAGGAACAACAGGAAATCAGTGTCAGGGCAACCTATTCGGACGGAACCGATCGGGATGTAACCTCTTTGGCTTATTTCATGACCAGCAATGACAATGTCGCAATGGTCAGCCAGAAGGGAGTGGTCTCGGCGAAAAATCGTGGAGAAGCGTTCGTCATGGCTCGCTTTGACACTCATACCGAAGGCGTTCATTTTGTCGTGCTACCCAAAGACCAGCCGTTTCAATGGCAGGACGTCCCCGAAGACCACTTTGTCGATCGGCTGGTAAACTCAAAACTCCGCAGGCTTCAAATTCAGCCGTCTGAACTGTGCACCGATGCTGAATTTATGCGTCGCGCGGCGTTGGATATTTGTGGTCTGGTTCCGACCGTAGAAGAACTGCAAGCTTTTGTCGCTGATACTGACGCTACCAAACGAGAGCGCTACATCGACGAACTGTTGGAGCGTGAAGAGTTCGTTGAAATGTGGGTAATGAAGTGGAGTGAACTGCTTCAGATCCGATCAACTCAGCAGGTCAGCTACAAAGCCACTTTGCTTTATTACAACTGGTTGAAAGATCGTGTCTCCAGTAACGTTCCTGTCGACGACATGGTGCGAGAGTTGCTTACTAGTGAAGGGGGAACATTCACTAACGCAGCTACGAATTACTACCAGAACGAACAAGTCACCCTGAAGGTCTCTGAGAACGTCGCCCAAGTATTTATGGGGATGCGAATTCAATGTGCTCAATGTCATAACCACCCGTTCGACCGTTGGACGATGGATGACTACTACGGCTTTGCTGCGTTCTTTGCCCAGATTGGTCGTAAGCGAAGTTCCGACCCTCGGGAGACCGTTGTTTTCGATAAGAGCAAAGGAGAAATGAAACACCCCGTCAGCGGAAAGGTGATGGCTCCCAAATTTCTCGGCGGAGAAACTCCAGAGACAAAAGGCACCGATCGTCGAAAGGTGATGGCCGATTGGCTGGTCTCAAAAGAGAATCCGTTCTTCACCAAAAATCTGACTAATATCGTTTGGGCTCATTTTCTGGGCCGAGGTTTTGTAGATGAGGTCGATGATGTGCGGGTCAGTAATCCGGCTTCGAATCCCGAACTTCTGGACGAGCTTGCCAGGCGATTTGCGGACTACGATTACGACTTTAAAAAACTCGTGCGTGACATTTGCACCTCGCGAACTTATCAGCTCAGCACTCAAACGAACGAGACGAACAAGTCAGACGTAAGGAATTTCTCTCACGCTCCCTTACGTCGAATTCGAGCAGAGGTTCTGCTGGATGTGATCAGCCAGGTTACCGAAACCGACAACAAGTTCCGAGGGCTCCCTCGCGGTGCTCGAGCTGTGCAGATTGCAGACGGAAATACGTCAAACTACTTCCTTTCTACATTCGGGCGAGCAAAACGAGAGACGGTTTGCTCATGCGAAGTCAAAGTGGATCCGAATCTTTCGCAGGCGTTACATCTGATCAACGGCAAATCTGTTCATGAAAAGATCATCAAAGGCAAATTGGTTCGTAACATGCGAACCAATGGCAGCAGCTTGGACGAGGTCGTTGATGAAATTTACCAACGCTGTCTGGCTCGTCGTCCAACAGAAGTTGAGCGTAAGGCGATTCTAGCCGAGTGGCAAACCACAAAACAGGAATTTCTGGATGGCAACAAATCTGAAAAACCTAAAGTGGGGCAACTGGCGATCACCTTTCTGGAAGACATCTTCTGGGCCGTTCTGAATTCACGAGAGTTTGTTTTTAATCATTGACCACCTTGGAAGCAAAAGCAGGCAAAGAAACCACTTTCCAGCGATGCCAAGTCGAACCCACCATGAATATCACCCCTGTCATCCAAACGATTCTATTGTCTTTGCTCTGCGCGATCGTTCTGCTTGTTCCAGCTTCGACTTTTGCTCAAGAAGAAAAAATCACGTTCGCAGATCATGCCAAGCCGATCTTTAAGCAGCGATGTGCTCGGTGCCATAATCCGAACAAGAAATCTGGCGGCCTCGATCTGACGAACTTTACCAACATGATGCAAGGAGGAAGCAGTGGTTCGTCGATCGAGCCAGGAGATGCGAGTGGCAGTTACCTGTTTATGCTGGTGACTCACGAAGACGAACCGGCGATGCCACCGGGCAACAACAAAATCCCTGAAAACGAAATCAAGTTGCTTGCCGACTGGATCAACGGCGGAGCGCTGGAAACAACGAACAGCGTTGCCAGAATCACGAAACCTAAAATTGACTTGGCCGTGGGGGAAAACCCGAACGTTCGGCCTGAAGTGGCTCCTCTTCCACCGCGGCTTTCCAAAGAGCCCGTGATTCATACCGCTCGTCCAAGTAATGCGACAACGATCGCGACCAGCCCTTGGGCGCCGATTGCGGCGATCGGAATGGCACGCCAAGTTTTGCTTTACGATACGACCAATTTGAATCTAATTGGTGTGTTGCCGTTTCCTGAAGGCACCGTGCACCATTTGCGTTTTTCTCGCACAGGCACTGTTTTGATTTCCGGCGGTGGTAAGGACGGCGCCAGTGGTGTTGTCGTCGGTTGGGACGTTCGATCCGGCGAACGCGCCTTTTCGGTCGGTGATGAACTGGATACGGTTTTGGCTGCAGACATCAGTACCGATCACACACGAATCGCATTGGGCGGGCCATCCAGAACGGTCAAAGTTTATTCGACTGAGGACGGTGAGATGCTTTATGAAATCACGAAGCACACCGACTGGGTGACCGCGCTCCAGTTCAGTCCCGACGGACAGTTTTTGGCAACAGGAGATCGAAACGGTGGTCTGCACGTTTGGGATTCTGATACCGGCGAAGAGCATCTGACTCTCAAAGGACATACCGAGCAGGTCACCTCCGTATCTTGGAGAGTAGATGGAAAGATCGTTGCGTCCAGCAGCGAAGATGACACGACTCGAGTTTGGGAAACGGAGAACGGCAAACAGATCAAGTCCTGGGTCGCCCATAACCAAGGAGTCAGCGATGTCGTTTTCACACGAGAAGGAAAGATCGTTACGTCGGGCCGTGACCGACTGGTCAAGCTTTGGAAACAGGACGGCAAGGAGATTCGCAAGTTTACTGGACTTGGCGACATCGCGATCGCTTGCGGGTATTGCAACGAATCAAATCGCGTAATCGGTTCCGATTGGGCCGGGACGGTGCGTGTCTGGAACCCGACCGATGGAAAACAGATTGGCGAAATCGCTACAAACCCTGCTCCATTGGCAAAACGAATCCAACAGGCAAGAGCAAAGGTGCAATCCACTCGTATCGAACTTGGCAAAGTCCGGGAGAGCTTGAAACCGATCAAGCTTAAACAAAACAACCAAATGACCAGAATCTCGCAACGTTCCGAAGCGATACGTCTGTCCGAAGAGGGATTGGCTAGTTTATCCACAGCACTAAATTTTACTGAAGAAGAGTTGCAGACGATCAGGAGCAATCAAGCGAATAAGCAAGATGAGTCAACCGCGCAAACACGTGCCCTCCAGTTACTTCGCGAATCACTCCAGAGTTCCACCAAGGCTGCGGAGCAATTGCCAGAAGACGAAGACCTCAAGGCGGCAGTTAGAGAGTGCCGTGAGAAGATCACAGAACTAGAAAACCAAATCGCCACAAAAAACCGAACCGGCCAGTTGGCAGAGCGACAAATTGCTGAATTGGAAGCGAAGCGAACACGTGTGAATTCAGAAATTGAGACTCGATCTATTGAACTTGAGCGGCTGAAAACTGACCTGATTAAGATTGAGACCGCCAAGCAAGCTTTGCAACCTCGACTGGACCAGCAAACCAGGGAATTGGCTGTCGCGCAAGCCAGGCACCGCCAAGCCAACGAGCAATTGGCGAGGTGGGAATCAGAACAGCAGTTTGCTGTTGAGCTTGAGGCGCTGTACGGCCAGCTTAAAATTGCGGAAGGCGAGTTTGTTCAGGCCGCGGAGAAAACTGCCGAATCCAAAAGCGCACTCGAAAAAGCTCAAGCGGATCAGGATAACGTTTCCGGCAAACTAGAAGCGATCCAAGCCAAGATTCGTGACGCTCGAAAAAGTCAGCAATAGCTGCGTCTATCCTTTAGTCCTGGATTGCATTGGAAAGATCGCGATATTTTTTTGTTTGCTCTGTCATTCGGATCTTTTCAAAGAAATCGGCAAGGTTGTTAAATCGCTCAACCGGATCGCAATTCGTAGCTTCCCAAACCTTGGTCACACATTCAGGGCACAACTGAATGGGGCGGCGGTCAGATTCAGCACGGTTGTTTGAACCGCACATATTGCATTCATAAGCAATGCAATGCTGTATCGAAAACATATGCCCCGTTTCGTGGGTGGCTGTTTTAAGTGTTCGAAGCAGGCAAGTTTCAAACTCCGTTTCCGCGTCGCCATTTCGGAAAATTGACCAGACGCCCACCCGCTCTCTCAACGAAGCTTGGCCATAAACGAAGTTCCAGTCATCTGCCGGATATAAATCGCTGGATGTAAACGCAATCAGCGCAACGGCGTCTTTCGACAATTCAGGCTTGAGTACATCATAAAGTACGTAGGTCGATAATATTTGTCTTACGCCCCACGATGAGTGAACTCGACGTGCTTTGGCCGGAATGATGTCGTTTGACTTGGTTTCTAAAACCTCAACTTTGCAAGCGAAATAGAGTCCCAAAAATTCGGCACTCAGGTCGATTACCTTTTGTTGATGTTCGTTAAACTCGCCAATCGGTTGAACATAAAGAACGTTCCGATCTTCGGTCAGGCTTACATGGCGAGAGCCAACGTATTCCCGAAAAGTTTGACCATCTTCTTTGTGACTGGCCAACCAATCGCCATCCTGAACCGGCCCCATTTTTTCATGAAGTGGTTTTAGCTTTTCTGCTAACTGATACAGATCTTTATCATTGCCCTCAATGGGCGACGGTCCGCCCATTTGGGGTACCAACTTGTAACCCGCGACTCCGATCACGACCAACAAAAACAGCAAGAGGGCTTTTTTCATTTGACTAGCGCTCCGACGGCTTTCTGTCACGGACTATTTCAACGGTTACCTCGGTTTGATGTCGATCGGCGATTTGTTCGAACAGATCTCGAGCTGCGGCCGATTGGACTTCGCCGCGCACATCACCCAACTCCGCTGAACCCGCCTTTACCTCCAAGCACTTGACCAAGTGGATTCCAAAACGGGAAGAAAACGGTTCAGCAATCTGACCGGGTTCCAGAGAAAAAGCGGCTTGCGAAAACTCAGGTGTCATCGGTTCTCGGTAACGAATCCAGCCTACGACCCCTCCATTGTTTGTTGACTCAGCGATCGAATGGGACTCCACTGCGGCTTTCCAAGTCAATTCGCCCGCTCGAATTTTCTCAAGAACTTTTTTGCTCGCTTCGAGAGTGGATGCGGTGTTGTCAGAGTTTTCCGGAAGTGCGAATAGAATTTGCGCGACTTTAACTTCTGTCCCGTCGAATTTTTTTCGATTTCGGTCAAAGTAGGTTTGCAGTGCTTCTTCGGTCAAATGTTTATCAAGGTATTTTTTCCAACGCAGTTTCCAGGAAATCTCGCGATCAAGGTCTTTCTGTGTTCGATTGTCCTTGGAGAGAAACTCATCCAGTGTTTGTCCAACCGTTTCCAGATTGGCTGTCAGCAGGTCGACTTCGAAACGAATTTGACTCTTGGCAACATTGAATTTTCTAACATCGAAAAAGTGATTTACGATTTCACGCTTAACAAGCTTTTGCAACGCCACGGCCTGGAGCGCCCGGCGTTGCTGATCTGATACGTCACGATCACCGATCGTTTGGCGAACGTGACGTTCAACTCTGGAAAATAGTATTTCGTGACCGCCGACCGTTGCCATCGTATAGTCCGGCGTCTGAGCTTCCTGAGCCGCGGCAGCTTGAGCATGGATTGTCTGGAATTGAAAAACCAATAGCAACTGGCAAACAAAGAGTGCCAATCCAGACGTTATGGCCGTGTTACTTCTGTGTCTCATGGCAGGGGAATTCCTTTGATGTTAAACGGTAGCTCGAGATTGACGATCGCCGCCGGCGTACGATAGACAAGATCGTTGCCCGCGGGGTTTTCGCCAAAGAAATATTCGATGCCCACTGCTTTTCCGCTTTGCAGATAAACTTCCTGTGCAAACGGCTCGTTTTGATTGCCGTCTTTGTCGATCAACATAACAAGGTTTTCGGTGACCCAGGATTGATGAGACTCAAGAGCATTGTTTTCATCATCGAACTTGAGCGAAATCCGAACACCCCACAGTTCTTCGTTCTTGTTTGTGCCCAAATAGGTTACGGTCGCACCCGCTTTGGTTTGCGAAACTCCCTCTGGCTGTGTGGCGAGATCTTTGAACTTAAACGTTTCAATTCGACCTGGCAGAACGGCGCGAACGACACCTTTTACTGACTTAAGCTCTTCCACTTGCCGATCGAACAAGGCGGTACGGATTGGAAATTCGAGTTCTGGAATCGTTTGGGTAACCATGCCCGGCAAAACAACCTCAGGAGTTTCCGGTTCATAGGTTTTATCAAACTCGTCAGTGATTCGAAATTTGTTAAGCGGGACGTCGATCGCAATCGGTTTTATCCGTGGCTCCCAATGCATCTTGAGCGTCACGCTCCCGTGGCTGAGTTGTGGGTTGTTAAAGCTGCGAGTGGAATCGACTCGGGTGACTTGAAATCGCATGACTCCTGAGACATCGGTAAGGTCCAACGCCTTAGCATCATTGGTTGCTTCGCTATAGCTGGGAGAAAGTGCAAGTTGGCCCTCCTCGCCGCCATAAGGGTCGATTTGCAAGTTCGTTTCACTACTGATCAATTCAACAATGTCCCAAAAGTCAAACGAGACATCGGGAGCATCGCTCTTGATCGGAATCATCGTGTCCGCTGTTGCTTGAGTTACGTTTCGCCCAAGCACGACTTCGTTGCCTGTTTTTTCCTTGATCTTGAGTAACAGGTCGGTGAGTTTGATGTTGCCTGGATTTAATGTAAAGTTCGATGATTGGGTGACTCGCTTGACGGCGATTTTTTCCAACGTGGCACGCACACGATGAACACGTTGGGTGTAATCAACTGGGTCCTTTTCCGTTGGAAGTTCGAGATGGTCCAGTACGAGTTCGCCGATTTCAATGAGCTGTTTTTCAGCCAAATCGCGTTTGTTGTGCTGAGGTGATTTTAGCTCTTGTTGCAACCTTGCAATATCATCGATCAATTGCATCTCGTCTTGGGCAACAGCACTGGCCTGAAAAAACACTGTGCTTAACAAAAGTAGTACGAGTGTCTTCATTATGTTTCGCCTCGGATCGTTCTGTTTTTTGATGTGAGCTACCTGAAGTCGTCTTTCGCACCGCGCGCGTTACGTATACCGCGCGTTAAGTATCTTTCGTGGAGAGGTTAAATTGCACCTATGAGCCTCGGAGCGAAAGGCGGCTAAGACATAGTGTAACGGTTTTTCGATTGTAACGGTTCTCCGACCTTTTTGCGGTGACATTTTCATTTACCGAAAGGGGCGGCGGCTTGGAAAGTGAACTTGGAAAAACGGTTTTTCAAAACGGGCTTTTCTCAGCCAGCAAGGTAAACAAAACGTATGATTTACCGACTTTTCACCAGGATTGGTCATGCATGTCAGGTTGGAATCACACCGACTATCGATTTGCAAAGTTCTTTTTCTGAATGAGACACTTATGAATACAGCACTGAAAATTGCTTTACTGTTTCTTACAGCGATGTTGACTTTCGGACCGACTGCTGCGGCTCAAGAATCCAAAGTGACAATCAAAGTGTTGGCGGGCAAACGAACGTTCGTCGGTAAATTGCTGGCAGCGGACGATGAAACGATGGTTTTACTTCGACGTAACGGGCGAATGACGATGATCCCTCGAGAGCGGATCGAAGCAGCAAAAACGGTCGCGAGCAATTTTACCGCAATGACCAAAGATGAGATGCGAGCCCAGTTACAGCGTGAGTTTGGAAATAAGTACCAAGTCTCAGTGACCGATCACTTTCTGGTCGTTCATCCCGAAGGTGACTACCAAATTTGGGCAATGCCATTTGAAAAACTTTACATTCGTTTCAATAACTACTTTCATAGTCGAAGCGTTAACCTGGACGAGCCTGAGTTTCCAATGGTGGCCGTCGTGCTTCAATCGAGAGCGGAATTCGACCGCTTCCTGGAAAACTATCACGAAGCCGATAACAACATCCTGGGATACTACTCGCCCAAAAGTAACCGGATCATCACCTATGACCAAACCGAAGGTGCAGCGAAAGATCACGACTGGTTCTTTACCGTCGATACGATCATCCACGAAGCGACTCATCAGTCTGCATTCAATACGGGCCTGCATTCTCGATTTGCCTCAAATCCAATTTGGATTGCAGAGGGACTGGCGACAATGTTCGAAGCTCAAGGCGTGCAAAACAGCCTGTACTATTCCAAGCCGAGAGATCGCATCAACTTTGGGCGATTGGCTGACCTAAAGGCGTTGTACCAAAATGACAAAGTTGACGACAAATTGATCGCTCGAATGATCAGTTCAGACGATATTTTTAATGAAAGTCCCGCAGCCGCCTACGCACTGGCTTGGGGACTGACTTACTATCTGGCCGAGAAACAACCGGAAAAATACGCTGCGTTTCTCCGTAAAGACAGCGACCGTGAAGATTTTCGCGACTACAGTTCTCGAGAACGTTTGGAGGACTTTATCCGTAAATTCGGAAGCATCAGCAACCTGTCCGCAAGAATGAAAACGTTTATCAAATCGTTGCCAGATGAGTAAGAAAACAGGCCGTCCGTTTGCCTGCGGCTAGCCAGTAAAGATCAACCTGATTGATCGACTAACTAAGCCAGCCCACGTTTTACGGCCCAAACAGCAGCTTTTGTGCGGTCATTTACATCCAGTTTGCGAAGGATGTTTTGCACATGTTCCTTAGCGGTCTCGACGCTAATTCCTAGCGCCTTGCCGACTTCTCGATTGCTCAAGCCCATGGCGACTTGTTGCAAAACTTGCAATTCTCGTTTCGTCAGTGGAATATCATCGCTAATCGCCTGTCGAGGCCGCCGCATTCGCGACTTGGCAGTCAACAAAATCGAATCGCTGGGCGGTTCATTTCCCTCCATCGCAATTTGAATTGCGACCAATAATTTGTCGACTGGGCTGGTCTTCAAAATATAGTTGTGGGCCTTGATGGCTATAGCGCGTGCAATCGCGGTGGGACAATCGTGGTCTGAAAAAATGATCACACGAAGTTTCTCTGGATCGTGGGACAACCGCTCGAGAGCTCCGATTACGTCTTGGCCGCCAAAGCGGGATTCCGCGATGATCAAGTCCGGTTTAAGCGTCTCAATCTTTTCGGCAAGTTTCGTTACGACAGGAACCATACCAAGTATTTGGAACGAACTGGTAGGCAATTGGGACTGAAGGCCATTCAAGATGACAGGCCGATTGTCGACCAAGAGGATTTTGGTTGGCATAACACGTAACCAGCAAACAGGACGGTGCTGGTAAAGGTAGAGGAAAGTCTTATGGAGAGAAGAACCTCACTATAACTGAAAGTTCTGGTTTTGCCAATAATTCGCATCATCCGGTTTCGAATTCGATACAAGTCGAGGAGTAATGTTCCAAAATCTCCACGTTTTGTTGGCGGAGGTTTTTACCATGACCTAAATAACTATGGCAATTCTTTTATGAGAACTGTTGGATTTTCACATCGCCTCAATATGCCCCAAAATAGTTATGACTTCAAAAAACAACGAAAAACAGCCCAGTCTTTTGGTTGTTGACGACGATCGCCATTTGCTCGAATCGATGGGTGGCTGGTTGGCCGATCAAGGTTTTCAGGTGTTTCTTGCCGAGAGTTGCGAAACAGCTCATTCGATCATGAACGAGAAACTGATCGACCTTGCATTGGTGGATGTGCGGTTAGGGAACGAAGATGGTTTCGATTTGCTCCAGTACTGTAAAAAAAATCATCCCAAAGTAACTGTCGTTTTGATGACTGGCTATGCCACCGTGGATACAGGAGTGGAAGCCATTCGTTTAGGTGCGTTTGATTTGCTAACCAAACCACTGATCGACGAAGAACTACTCATGGCAATCGATCGTGCGCTGAACCAACGTCAAGTGCTGGAGGAAAACCAACAGCTTAAAGCTCAGTTGGACAACAAATTCGGCTTGGACAACATCGTCGGAAACCATCCGCAGATGAAAAAGACTTTCGAGATTATTGACAGTGTCGCCGAAACCAAAGCTACGATCCTGGTGACAGGGCAAAGTGGCACAGGAAAATCATTGATCGCTCGGGCAATCCACCGAAGAAGTGATCGAAGAGACGGGCCATTCGTCGAAGTCGCCTGTGGAGCTCTTCCAGAAAACCTGCTGGAAAGCGAGTTGTTTGGGCACGTGGCGGGGTCGTTCACGGGAGCGACTGGCAACAAAGAAGGAAAATTCAAACAGGCTGACAAAGGTACGATCTTTCTGGACGAAATCGGTACTGCCTCTCCGGGTCTACAAGTTAAATTGTTGCGAGTCCTTCAGGAATTTCAATTCGAGCAAGTCGGTGGAGCCAAGACCTTTACCGTAAACACACGCGTGATTCTGGCCACGAATGAAGACCTTACCAAGTCGGTTGCAGAAGGCAGTTTCCGCGAAGACCTCTTTTACCGAATCAACGTAATCAATCTTCAGTTACCCTCATTGGGTGAGCGAAGCAGCGATATCCCTGCGTTGGCTGAGCACTTTTTGGCCATGGTGATCAAGGACACAGGCAAAAGTATTGAAGGCTTTGACCGCCCTGCTTTGACAGCGATGCAAAACTACGGCTGGCCTGGAAACGTTCGTGAACTTCAGAATGTGATCGAACGTGCTGTACTGCTCGGAAAAGGCCCCTTGATCACTTTGCAAGACTTGCCCGGAACTATTTCCTCTGGCGCGACAGCAGGCAACAAGGTTGTAACCTCCAACAAACAACAGACTCTCAAAGAAGCTCTCGAAGGGCCAGAGCGTCAGATCATTTTACAAGTGTTGAGAGAAAACAACTGGAATCGAAACTTGACCGCCGACCAGTTGGGCATCAACAGAACAACGCTTTACAAAAAGATGAAAAAGCTGGGTCTCGAAAACATCGAAGCCAAAGCCGGCTGGTAGGCAAAAAAACATCCTTGGCAAATCATTTTATCCAAGGCATTGTTAGCTCCTTTACGAGTGCAGATGCGTTAATCGTGGAAAAGTAAGTCTCTTCGCTAATACTTAGTGAGCCCCCCACAGGTACTACATTCAACTCTGCTATTACTGGATTTCAATCACGACTGTTACCATCGGTACAAATAGTTAGCGTTTTGCACGAGTCAAAACTAGGTAAACAGCCTATACTATCCTTGGCGGATGGTTTGTTTCCTTAACTCTGAAAGACAGTGCAAGTAGTTATGCTGAAGGTTATACAAAGTAATAAGCAGTATCTGGCGTTATTAGGTTTCTTGATCGCTCAAGGTTTTAGTTCGGCTACGACAGATGCGCAGACGTTCTCTGCAACTCGCGTTGATGGTCGCCCAAGCACACCTGAGTTTGACCCAATTATCGACGAATCGACTTTTGGTGATGTAAACACGAATTCCAACAGCAACGCTGCATCGAATGGTGGTAACATCAACGGCCCGTCGATTATCCGCGTGCCTGACTGGATCCCCATTTCGGAACGCGTTCACCCAAGTGCGCAGTACTACCTTTATTTTGGAAATCATAGAGGGGACGACATTCGGATGGCGTGGTCTGATTCGCTGACCGGAAACTGGACATTGTTTAATGTCTCTGGTGGTTCGGGCAGCTTGAACACCGATCGAGCTTGGGGAGTCAACGGAAACAACACAGGAACACAAACACCTTTGCATGGTGTGCTGACGATGGTTGGTAATCGAATTACGTCTCTTACCAATTCCGATTTCCTTGTGTCAGATCACGTTGCATCGCCAGAGGTGATTGTGGACAACGTGAACCAGCGACTAGTAATGAATATCCATGGAACGACTCAGTTTTTAGCAGAACCAGGTCGGGGAACCGGTCAAAGGTCCTTTGTGACCACCTCGAAGTATGGACTGGACTTCAATCCTGACAACGGTCTAAGGGCCACCCCTTCAACACTGACAACCTCGGCTGCTGTCATTGCGACTTGGGACAACTGGAATGATACAAGTGGTGACTTAGATGCCGACGGTACCGCGGCTGGTTTTTCAGCATCTCTTTCAGGCGATGCCTTTCGGGACATTCGAACCGAACCGGGTGCAGTTGATGGAACCTTTGGGACACTAGGCGCGCCGATGGCCAGCACGACTGATCGTACGTTTCGAATGGAGCGAACCGGGCTTTTTGGTATGGGAACGGTGGCGGAAAACCTCGCGATAACACGAACGCTAACTGCGACCATTACCAACAACAGCGGCGGCACCGAATTAAGCGGTGTTTTCTTTGATATGATGGCTACCAACCAATCCTACGATTCATGGACCGTCCTGCACAATGGTGTGGAACTGGCATCTGGTGGACCGATCAATGAGGACATTTGGGTCAATTCTGATGGGGCTTTCAACGAACCGATTGCATTTGCTAATGGACAGACCGTTGAATTGGATATCGTTTTCTCTGGTGCAACACTTGGGAACTCATCCAGCCGACTGGATAACTTTGCAATCACCGTTGGCCCGGTCACAACGACTGGCGGCGAGAACTCGGAGCAAGAATTGCATGGCCTGCGAGATGTTGTTACCGCAAGAGCTTACGTCAGATCTTTTCAGGTTGGCGGGCAAACATTTGCATACACAAACGGGGGCGATCTTTGGAGAGCACCAGCGTTCAACGACGCGGGTGAAGTTAACACAATCGCCAATGCCGACTCCGAAGGCGGTTTGTGGAATCCAAGCGGAGTAAACACTACTGCTGCTTGGTGGGAGATGATACCTACCAGCGAAAATCCGTTATTACAGTTCTATCAGAATAATGGTCAAGGCACTGGAGACCCACGGCATTCGGGGACCTACACACGAACACACATCGACCCCAACGACACCAACGTCTATCTGTTCTACACTGCTCGAGATGATACTCCTGAGAGGATCTTTTTGACGGTGATTGATACCAACAACGGCAGTACTGAACCCAGCGAATGGACAACCATTGGACAGCGGGTTATTCTGCAAGCTGAACTTGATTGGGAAGGTGGCGACTTGGAGCCAACCACATCGGTAAACGGGGCTCAGATCAATGTAAATCAACTTCGTGATCCGTTGATTTTTGAAGACGACCAAGGTACTGTGGACCCGAGTGATGACAAGTTGTATATGTTCTACACTGGAGAGGGCGAGGAAGCGATTGGTTTCGCAGAATTGACCTTCGATCCCAATTCGTCAAACACAACTGGACCACAAGGCGATTTGATCGACGCCGTACTCTTAGGTGACGTAAATCTCGATGGCAATGTCAACTTTTTTGATGTTTCGCCGTTCATCTCGATTTTGGCGGCTCAGGGATTTTTGCCCCAAGCAGACATCAACGAAGACGGCACTGTTAATTTCCTTGATATCAGTCCGTTCATTGTCCTGCTTAGTTCCTAAGTGAATTAACTGAAATTTAGAATTGGCTACCTCGGGAAATAACCGGAACCATAAGCCCACTCATCGC
>CAZDBA010000033.1:6187-33859 GCA_964503615.1 uncultured Pirellulaceae bacterium | reverse complement strand
AGTGCGCTCGCATCTGCAGCCCTTCGCCAGCCATCTTGTCTAAAAACGGTGTTTTGTGTTTGCGGTCGTGCTTCGATTCGTTCTGGTAAAAGACTCCCAGATCGCCCCAGCCCAAATCGTCGGTCAAAATGAAAATGATGTTCGGTTTTCCGTCAGCGCTTTTCCCGTCGCCATCTGTATCGGCCAGCAAGGAGTGTGGAAGCCCCAAAACAAAAAGAACAACAGCCCACACCAATGGAAAAACAACTCTGAACATTCTCAACCGATCAAAACCGTGCAAACGAAGTTTGAGGATACCTTGAGCAATCAATCGGTTGCTCGATTCCAAGTCAAACAAATAGGAATATACTAACACAATTCGGCGAAACCCAGTTGGTGTTCCGATTTCGCTGGGCCATGGTGATTACCGCTCAGCTTTTGTTTACCCAATGATCCAAAACCCGCTCTTCCTTTAGTTGGCCTCGAACCAGTTCTTGCGACCTGTCCGAGATAATCATGGCTTTTCGAAACCTCAGCGACAGTGCTAGTGACCGAGACTGGTGCACAACTGTTCAGATTTGATAGTCAAAAAGAAGACACCGAGCCCTTGTTATGTTGGCTGTCCCACCGAAAACATTGGGGGACTTCTCTGCTTTGTTCAATTAACTACATTTATCGCGTTTTTTTTATTTCTCTGCAAGGAATCAAAAGCAAGCCGACATTCCTACTTAGGGCCCATGAAAATGGTCGCCTTTACTCACTCGTAGCGTGAACACGCGCGACAACCTCTCCCTCTAACTTAGGATTTTCAACGAATGAAAAACTACTTGACCGCTTTGGCTATCGCCATGGCTTTGACCCTGCCTACAACCTTAGACGCTCAAACGCAACTGGTCACTACGGAATTCGGTACAGCCGATGGCTTCGTTACAGGAGGAACTGCTGATGTGTTGCTTGACGGACTCGTAACTTTTTCGGGTGGTCAGCAGCAACAAATGTTTCTTGGTGCAGCGTACAATAACGGGCCCGCTGGTTACCTGTTCATTAATGGGGCCGGTGGCTTTAACGGTGCCGCATCAACCGGCGACATCGGGAACATCCTTTTTGGTGGCGGAGGTGCTACTGCTGTTTCCTTCCATGCTGCGGATCTTGCAAATGGTGCTGCGACCAACTTCACTTCTTTTGATGTTAACGGGCTTGAGCTTGAATCTTTTTCAACACAGGTGACCAGCCTCAATGGCGACGATCCCAATGAGATTTTGAGCTTCAGTGCAATCGCTGGTCAGAACATTGGTCGGATCGAAGTCGATCTTCCTGGCCCTGCTGCAAACGCACCTTACGCGGCGGCAATTGACACCTTTTCAGCAACGGTTTCTACAGTTCCAGAACCGTCTTCTCTCGCCTTTCTGGGCTTAGCAGCCACCTGTGGTTTTCTTCGTCGTCGGCGATAGTCGATTATCGACTTCTCCCTGCAAGCGAAGCAAACACAATTACTGATCAGATAATTCATCAAGCCTGATTTCCCTTTGGGAGATCAGGCTTTTTTACTTTTTGCATCTCGCAAGTCTTCCTGATCCAATTCTACTACCTTACTCAAAGGCTCGCATTGTGACAGAGATTCTGCGTCCTTTGTATCTCGCGAATTTTGGGACTTCGTGAGTCCAGCGTTGGTTGGTTTCCCACGGAATAACAACGTAGTCCCCGCTTCTTAGCACGAAGTCTCTCATGTTACCCTCTGTTTTGTAGGGCCGCATTCGAAAAACACGTTCCTCACCAAGCGAGACCGTAATGATTGGCGTATCAGGAATCAATCCTTTCGTACTATCGCGGTGCTTGCCATGGTAGTGGCTGAGTTTTCCGTCATGCCAATTCACGAACAGCCCATTGATCTCCGGCAGAATTTCGGACTGAGCCCAATTTAGAAATGGTACAAGTAACTCAGGCGTTGTATGGGCACCAGCAACTTGGTTGGCGAATGGGTAATCCTTGGCGTAGGCGCGATCCCAACGCGGCATCTTGACCGTCTTGCCATGAATTTTGAGTTCCGAAAACTCTTCAGGGTGAAGCCCCCAAAGCGATTCGAACGAGGCGTCATCCGGAATCAGCGCGGCTGGAATACGACCAGTTTGAATCACACAATCTGCATCAAGCTCAATGGTTAACGCCATCGAAGGTTCCTTGCATTACTGTGGACGAAAAACATGTGCATTGACTGAGTTCTCCGATTCCGAGCCACTCAGAACGTCTTAGAGTGCATCCATTTGGCGCCGATAACTGGCTTCGTCGATTGCCGCCGTCAAAAACTGATAACTCAACAGATATTTCTGGATTCTAACACAATCTCTCGCGCTGCTTGTTTCGCGGTAAAGCGTTCTGCTGAGCGAGGTGTTGTCCGCCAAGTCTGCAAGTTTTACTTCGGTTGCGATTGGGTCGCTCTTGATCGCAACGATATAGTCTGAGTAACTGACATCATCTCGATGCGTAACCAAGTCAACTCCATTGACCACCTGCTGCGAGAATCCTTTGTCTCGAAGCTGCTGCAGGGTCATGGGTGTGTCTTCGATCAAGTCGTGCATTACAGCAACCATCCTGGCATCCAGTGACTCGACCGACATCATCACCCGAATACAATGAAGCACGTAAGGTAATCCGCTTTTATCGCTAACGCCGCGGAAATGATGGGCGACCAAATTGATAGCTTCATCCAGATCTGCCATTAGTCCTCCGAAAGTGCTCTAAAACAGGTTTCAGTTAATACCCTGTATCTCAAAACGAAAGGCACGATTGTCACTCAATGCGAGCTTACATCAATTTTGCGGCTTGAGTGTTTGCGAATCGTTGCAAAGTCGATTTTTGCCGAAAATTACCCTTTGACGAAATGGGGTCCGAAGAATAAAACTAGGCAGCGATTCAATTTGAATTTTGTCGCCAGCAAATCTTCACGAGTTGCTCACCAACTGCGGTTGAGTGGGCTTCGCGAGGGGGAGCCGCGAACCGGGTCAGATCTTAACCGAAGCAGCCCTAAGCGGGGTACTCTTGTGCGAAGTCCTCTCAAACGCAGTTTTTTTATGCGCGTTTGAGTTGCACGATGAGTGAACGTTCGCAAGAGGGCGATGCTCCTCGCGGAGCCACAGACTCCGAGCTTCACCCTCCATGGCAAGCATTCAGCTCACACTCTGAGTTGCTTCGTCCAGAACTTCTACCGCTGCAAACGTTTTGCCTTCCAGCAATTCGAGGCTCGCGCCTCCGCCGGTGCTTACGTGTGTAACACTATCCTCGAAGCCAAGCTGAGAAATCGCGGCGGCGCTATCACCTCCGCCGATGATACTGGTCGCCGAGCTATCGGCGATCGCCTGGGCGACCGCTTTGGTACCCGCATCGAACGGCGACATTTCGAAAACCCCCATCGGGCCGTTCCAAACAACCGTCTTTGCATCGCGGATCACTTTACCAAACGCCTCAGCCGATTTCGGACCGATGTCCAGCCCTTCGAAACCGTCCGGAATTTCGCCGGCAGCGACGACTTGCTTGTTGCATTCGCTATTGAAGTCATCTCCACAGTGAGTGTCCACGGGCAGGATGATCTTATCACCAGCCTTGGCAAGTAATTCTTTCGCCAATTCAACTTTTTCTTTTTCTACCAGACTATTGCCGACCTTGCCGCCTTGAGCGAGTGAAAACGTATAGGCCATCGCACCGCCGATGATGATGTGGTCGCAAATCGTGATTAAGTTGTCGATCACTTTGATTTTGTCAGAGACTTTGGCTCCGCCCAGAATTGCAACAAAAGGGCGTTCTGGATTTCCGATGACGCCGCTCAAGTATTTAATCTCTTTGTCGACCAAGTTACCAACCACTTTAGGCTTGCCCCCCATCGCACGCGGAACACCTACCATGGAAGCGTGTTCACGATGGCATGTTCCAAAAGCGTTATTGCAGTAGATATCGGCAAAGCCAGCCAAGGCGGCTGAGAATTCGGCGTCGCCTGATTTTTCGCGTCCGTCGAAACGGAGATTTTCCAAAATGCACACATCCCCATCGGCCAACGAGTCGACTTTTGATTGAGCCTCATCGCCTACCGTATCAGCCGCAAAGGTAACCGATTTGCCAAGCAACTCGCTCAGTCGCGCCGCAGTGGGGTAGAGGCTCATCGTTTCAACCACTTTGCCTTTGGGGCGGCCAAGGTGGCTGATCAGAATCAAACGCCCGCCTCGATCCACAACCGACTTGATCGACGGCAACGCCATTTCGATGCGGCGGTCATCGGTGATGTTCTGGTTTTCGTCGAGAGGCACATTAAAGTCCACTCGCATCAAAACTTTTTTACCGGCAACGTCTGTATCGTCGATTGTTTGCTTGGCCATGATGTAAAAATTCCTGCAAAAAATTCCGTTAGTTCATGTTTCTGAAAGTGCGAATCCAGTCAGCGGACAGTTTACGCACGTCACCCATTTTCGGGTAGGCTTGATCTCTCAGATTGGACACTTTGCGAACGTGCCGAGAACGTCACTTCGACTGCCCTTGAAGCTACGTTTTGGTTGATTTATCGAGAACTTTGTAAAAGTTTAATCGCGGGAAAGGATCAAGGGTTGATCCGATTTTGGGTTGCCCACACGAATGCTGACTTTTCCGGCAAACACATCATCCAACCACTCTTCGACGAACTGCTTTCGCCATCCAGTCATTAATTTAGGCGGATCGGTTTTGTGTTTTAGCAGCCCCAATTTCCAAGCGGCCAACTCTCGGACATCCGATGCCGTACCGACCAAATTGTGAGCAATGGTTGCGTCCCGACAAACAAGATTCAGTGTCGTTGTTACGAACTGGCCCAACAATCCGAGGTTTTGCGTTTTGTGGCGTGGAGGTTTTTGCGGCCACTCGTCTTCGCTCAAGCTGTTGGCAACATCCACAGCCGCCGCAATCGGTTTGAAACTACCTTGTGAAATTCGGCGCTCGATCCCGCGAATCGATTTAAGCCGCTCGATATCCGAAGTCCCCTTCTTGGCGATCTCTACCATCAGGTCGTCGGGAACGATCCGTTTGGGCGATTTGTTTTTGTGTTTGGCTTCGCCCTCGCGCCATAAAAACACTTCACGCAACACGGCCAAAGCGCGGCGACTGAGCCCACTGGTCCCGGAAACACGTCGCCATTGCGGCTCGGTTTCCATCGTCTGCAATCGAGTCAACCATGAACTCGTTTCGTCACGCAGCCATTCCTCTCGCCCCAGCTCACAAAGTTTTTCATTGATGGCAGAGTGAATCCTTTCCAAGTGCAATACATCCTGAAGCGCGTATTGAATTTGGCGCTCGGACAGAGGGCGACGACTCCAGTCTGTCCGCGTTTCGCCCTTGCTCAACTGGATCCCGCAGAACTGATTGACCAAGCTGCCATAAGAAGCAGGATACTCCCGACCGATCATGGCTGCTGCAATTTGCAAATCGAAAAGATTCGAAGGTCGCTCGCCTAGATCGCGAAAGCAAAAAAGGAACTCTTCTCGCGCTGCGTGCGCGATTGAAACGCGGCCTTCGTCCGTCAGCAAACGCCAAAACGGATTCAAATCCTTGACCGAGAGCGTGTCGATGATGGCCAGATGTTCTCCTGCGGCGACTTGCAAAAGGCACAACTGGGGACGGTAACGATTTTCGGAAACGAATTCAGTGTCAAATCCGATACGCGGCTCGTCAGCAATCGTGTCGCAAAATGTCTGCAAATGTTGATCGTCGCGAATGTGCTCAAAGTCTAAGTCATCTGACATTATCGAACCGGCTTTACTTTCTCGCCCCCGTAAACAGAAGGGCTAACTTTACTACCTAATCAGCAGACTGAACAGGTGTAGAGAACTTTGCCAGTATCCGCGCAACCGAGTTCAGAACGCCCGTCTGACTTGCAATTGGATGCAAAACAAGTCTTTTCTCTCACAGCCCAAAGGGTACGATTAGAAGTCCGATCAACGTAGAAGCCTGTCGAAATTGCACTTTCTGCAGCGATCCATTCACCGCTAAAACCAAAATTGAGCGTTAATGTCCCAACAAAACATGAGCCCTGAAGACTATCTTCAGCTTTCGTCCGTCTATTCTCTCTTGAGTCGTTTGTGGTTGCGAGAGGTTGACCTGCCCTTGCTCACCTCGCTCAACGAGCCCGACATGCGAGAGGCGTATGAGAATATGGGCGGCCAACTGCCCGACGGGATCTCGGACAAAGCGGTCGAGGAGCTTGCCGTTGACTATTGCCAATTGTTGATAGGGCCAAAGTATCACATTTCGCCCGTTCAATCGATTTGGGCCGAGAACAAACTACAAGGTTCCCCCGCGTCATCGATGAACCGATACTTTGAGGCGTTACCGAGCTTCGATCCGCCGTCGACGATCGTCGATCATATCGGTGTCCAGCTCGCATTTATTGCCGAACTGTTTTTGCAAGCCAGCATGGCCGACAATCCGGACGCTTTTGAGGAGATTGCCAGCCACTTCTTTGTCGACCACGTTGCCTGGACGACTCCGTTTTTCGAAAAGATTCAAGCGCAAGCCACAACCGATTTCTATAAGGGGCTGGCAGATATCTCAAGTGAATTTTTAGCGTTTGAACCAGACGAAGTCACCGAATAGCTTGAGTCAATTTGATGAACAACGATAACACGCAACAACTCAAAGGCCGGATCGAAGCGCTCGAGTCTTCGCTGGCTTTTTTGCAACACGATTTTGACGCCCAAAACGAAACGATTCTCTTACAGACGCAACAAATCAATCGACTTGAGTCGACCTTAAAAAAGCTGGTCGGACAGATGGAAGATTTGAAAAGCAAAGAAGAGGATCGCCGCGATCCGTTGGACGAAAAGCCCCCGCACTATTAGGACTGGGTGGGTCTGGTCAGGTTCTTCGAACCTTATTCCTTAAAGTCTGTCTAACTCGAACAGGGCGCCTGATTCTCACCGAACAAAAAGACCTCCTATCGCGTTTGAAAAGTGGCGGTTTTTGTGGCGGGAACGATCTTTAGGGCAGGTTTCTGGAACGAAATCGGTTTAAGATAGATGCGTCAAGAACTTGCACGAAGAATAACATGATTATCGGAATCGACCTCGGAACCACAAACTCTGCCGTGGCCTATCTTGGCCCCGATGGCCCCAAACTAATCCCCAATGCACTGGGCCACTATCTCACCCCATCGGTTGTTGCGATCGATGAGAAAGGGATCGCATTGGTTGGGCAGGCGGCCAAGGAACATCAGGTCTTGCATCCCAATTCATGTTCCAGTTGTTTTAAACGACAGATGGGCACCGACTGGACCGTCCAACTTGGCTCAACATCATTTACACCTGTCCAGCTTTCCAGCTTGGTCCTTGGCTCGCTCAAGGAAGATGCCGAATCTCACTTGAACTGCGATATCACTCGAGCGGTGATTACGGTGCCAGCCTATTTTCATGACGGCCAGCGTCAGGCAACGATCGAAGCGGGCAAAATGGCAGGCTTGACCGTCGAACGAATCATCAACGAGCCCACTGCGGCTGCGATGGCATACGGCATCCACGAAAAAGAAGCGGACAAAACGGTCGTGGTTTTCGACCTGGGCGGTGGAACGTTTGATATTTCGATCGTCGATTTCTTCGAAGGCTGCATCGAAGTTCGCGCGTCGGCGGGCGAAGCGGTTTTAGGCGGCGAAGATTTTACCCGAGCGATTGCCAGAACGATATTGGCAGATCGTTCAGTGATGTACGAGACAGCGGAACTGAAAACCCCCGCGATGGTTTCACGCTTGGTCCAGCAATGCGAAAAAGCAAAACGGGCGCTATCTCAATCCGATACTGCTGAACTATTACTGCCGGATGCCAAAGGGGACTTGAACCCAGACGGCGACAAACTGGTTATCGACCGCGAGTTTCTTATCCGAGCTTGCAAGCCGTTGATGCAAAAGATCGAAACCCCGATCCGCCGGGCAATGGGAGATGCAAAGCTGACGACTCAGGACATCGACGAAGTGATTATGGTCGGCGGTGCAACACGAACCCCTGCCATTTTTTCGATGGCCAGGCAAGCTTTCAAACAGGACCCCAAAAGCGAATTGAACCCAGACCATGTGGTCGGCTTGGGGGCAGCGATTCAGGCTGGTTTGATCGGCAATAACAAAGCGGTCGAAGATGTCGTGGTGGTTGATGTGGCCCCGTTTACTTTGGGTGTCGAGATCTCAAAAGAGATGGGCAGCGAGTATCGACAAGGCTACTTTTTGCCGGTCATCAATCGAAACACCGTGATTCCCATTTCCCGTTCGCACGTTTTGAGCACCGTCAGCCCCAACCAGGAACAGATCAACATCCGTGTTTATCAGGGCGAAGGTCGTCGGGTCAGCGAAAACCTGTTGTTGGGTGATCTTAAAGTCAAAGGGATTCCCAAAGGTCCCGCCGGGCAAGAAATCGAAGTTCGCTTTACCTACGACAACAACGGTGTTTTAGAAGTCGAAACCACCGTTGTCAAAACGCAACAAAAAAAGTCGATCGTTTTGACCAAGCATGTCACCAACATGAATGAGAAGGAGATCAAACGCGCTGTTAACGCGATGCAGAAACTGAAGATCCACCCACGTGAAGTGGTGGTAAACCGTTTCGTCTTAAAGCGCGCTGAGCGAGTTTTCCAGGAACTCCCGTCCATGTTGCGTGACCAGCTAGGGCAGTTGATAGACTACTTCGAACATTCACTTGATAGCCAGGAACCAGCCGACATCGAGGTAGCTCGCAACGCGTTGGAAATGTTCCTTTCCGCTAATGACGCTACCGATTTAGAACCGGACGACGACAATTTTGCGATGTAGTCGTTTCTTCAAGATTCCCAACAACCCGCTAAGCCAAAATACTGAACCCGTTCCCACGACAAACCCATGAGTAGACAGGCCGATCTTGCCCTCTGGGCGGAACAATCAATTCGAAACAAAACGACAGGCAAATCAGAGTCCTCAATCCGCTCTTTGGCAGCCCGGCAATTGGTTTCTGAGTTGCAAGCGAACGATTTCTGGATCGCGGAGGATAGCCTTTGTGCACTGGAGGTCGTCGCGGGTGACAAACCACTGAGCTACCAGCCGTACGTTACAGCGCGCTGCCAGGAGGCAATCGACGCTTTGGACGAAGTCGTCAAAACTAGTTGCCAGATCGTTAACGGCCAACTGACTCGATTCGATTTACAACGAGTCGCCGAGATACACAAAACTTGCCCGGTCAAAAAAGTCACCAGCTACGGCCAACTGATCCACTCGGTCGACAAACGGATGCAAGCTGTGCATGTCGACGAGAACAACATCGAATTGGCATCTTCATTGCTTCGTATCGCTGCCACACGCCCTGTACTGCGAGCGGTAAGAAGAGCTCAAGAAAAACAACGTTTAAGGTCGATCGGATTCACAGCGAACCAATCGCAACTTAAGCAGGCTAGAAAACAGTTCAAAGATCTGGTTCCCGTCACCACGCCGTTTCTTTCGCAATTGCAATTCAATCGAGATTCGGAAACACTGGCCCTACCGACTCCCGTGCCGTCAGTTCGTAAAGCAACGGAACCTACTTGGGACCACTCGGACAACAAAACGTCGTCGACAAACAACTATGGCTGGATCGTTATCGCAGTGTTGATTGTGCTCAGTGCTTTGGGCAAATTCGCAACTCGATCCAGTTCGGCCAGAAGATCGCACCCAAATTTATATTCTCCGAGTAACGTCTCGCCCCTGGACTCGGATAAGACCTACGACGGCGATGAGTTGCGTAAACTCTTTGAGCGCGCTGGGGAAATGAATAAGAAACAATCAGAAATGGAAAAGCGCATTGAGGAAATAAAAAAGCGACAAGCAGAATTAGAAAGAAACCCAATAATTGAAAACCCATTGCCCGATCCTATTCAACATCAAATTCCCACAACGGGTCGTGCGCCAAATCTGCCTCGCCCCAGTCTGCCCCGAAGCCGTCCGCGCATGCCGACGCCCCCCAATCCTTTCAGGGGAGGCGCTCCCAATCCTAATTTCCCGGGCGTTAATCAGTGATTGGACTCGGAAATGAGTAAAGAACTTCCTGAGGATCCAAACCGCTGGCCTTCAAATCCGTTCGAACTGCTTGGCGTTGCACGAAACGCCAGTGAGAAAGAGATCCGGCGCGCGTTTTTCCGTTTGGCGAAAAAGTACAAACCGGACAAGGATCCGGTCCAGTTCCAACTGATCCACGAAGCGTACGAAGCGCTGAAAAACAATTTGCAATGGCAATCTCAATACGATCAAGACGAGGAGGCAGAGAACGAAACGTACCAGTTTTCCCAAAACGATATTCTTGACGAGCCGGATGAACCCGTCGCGCCGCCCAAACCAGCTGAGCCCACAAAGCCGCGTGTGATTCGTCGTCCGATCGACGTTCCCGACAATATCGAACCAGCAAAACCTTCCGGTCACTTTTCGCAGCCCCACTCTGAAACACCTGAAATACCGCACACAACTGATTCAAGCTCTGAAAACGAAGTCCCCCCTGAGCCGGAACCCTACCAGCAAAGTAAAGAACAAACTGAGCTAAATTTCGTCAAACAGTTCTGGCGGTACGTCGCTCAAGGCAAGTTTAAAGAAGCGAAACTGATCGCGAGCAAGATCGAGGGCAACCGCGACAAACAAGCCGCCGGATTCGCGCATTACTTTATGGACAGAGTCGCTCCGAGTCGCAACACAGAAGAGAATGTGGTGCGCAGAATTCAGACTTTGCTTGATTTCGTCAGGGATCCCAACTTAAGAGAAAACGCTGGGCACTTTTTGGCCAACGAGTTTATAAACAATCCCGGTTTGGCTGCGCTCAGATCGGTCGAAACGTTCGTGCGTGAATGTCAGAACATCGAACTTTCCGCAGAGGTAGCTCAGCTCCGCTGGAAGGCGATCGGACAAAAGAAGCCGGTCGAAGTTGGCATGGACCTGAAAAGCCTTGCACCACACTCACTGGACTATGGTGACCGATGGATTCATTTAATCAGTAGCGCGATGGAATACACGGTTTGGTGCCCGACGCCGTTTTGCAAGTCGCACAATCAAACTTGCTGGAACTGGCTGAAGGACGACCAGTCCGGAGTCGCCGATATGGTTGAGTTATTGATACTGGCTGCGGAGGAAATCAAACGCCCAATGACGGCTTGGGGCACAAACGAAATTGCGCGACTGGTGCCTTTGGCTCGCACCGGTTTCCCATCACGGATGAAAGAAGATTGGCATCCGACCGCTGAAAAAATCAACTCAGTGAGGGCTGAGGCGCTCACGTTGCTGACCGAACTGTTTGACAAATCTTCGATTGCAATCAGTGTTTTTCAGTCTGGGATGGAACGCTACGCGAATTTTTGTTCGTCCAAAGATCGCTTTAACCGTGAATACGAATTGATTCAGGATCAAGTCTGGTACTTTCTCAAGTCCAGTCTCGGTTGGACGGATTACGCCAGTAAACGTTTATCGATCGTGAATTTCTGCATCGAGAATCGTATCCACCCCGATACATTCGGAATGATCACCGACGAGAGCATTCCTGACTCAAGTGCCTTTCGCTGGTACGACATGTTGAACGCTGATGTGCCTTTGACTTGCATTTATCATGCCGGAATCGCTTGCCAGTAAGCCGGGCCGACTTGCTGCCTTTGCCCTCTTTTTTAAGAGTTCGAAAAATGCTCTTCGGCCATAACTTTCAGGCCTTTCAAATCCAATTTCCCCGAACCCAGCACAGGAATCTCCGGGACGCGAAGAAAGCTATCCTCTGAGGGGATAAAGATATTGGGAAGACCAGCTTCTTTCAGACCTTCACGCAACTCGGCTGGGGTTTTGGGCATTTCGGTATGCAACACAATCAACCGCTCGCCTTTCTTCACATCAGGCACAGCTGTCACCGCAATGTTCGGCACGTCGTCATCGTCTCCGATCAACCTCATCAGCACCTCTTCCACGCCAACGTGAGGCACCATCTCCCCACCAATCTTTGAAAAACGACTCATGCGACCGGTGATTTTGATGAAACCATCCGAGTCAATCAGTGCAACATCTCCCGTTTTGTACCAACCGTCCTTGATCACTTCGGCGGTCACATCGGGCTTGTTGAGATACCCAAGCATTACATTCGGGCCTTTGATCCATAACATACCTGATTGGTCAACTCCCAACTCTTCGTCCGTGTCGAGATCGGTAATCTTTGCGGCGACGTTTGGAATCGGTCGACCTACCGTGCCTTCTTTTAAATCGATTTGCCATTGATCGTCCCGTCGGCTTTTGGGGACGTTGACCGAAACCAGCGGAGAAAGCTCGGTGGCTCCATAGCCTTCGACGGGACGCACGCCGAATTTCTCTTCGAACATGTCACACATTTCAGCAGGCAAACGCTCCGCACCGGCAACGACCAAATTCAGACTATCAAACTCTTCGGGAGTACAACGTCGCGAGTAGGAGCGTAAAAATGTTGGAGTGGCAAGTAAAATCGTGGCTTTGAATTTCTTCACCAGTTTGCCAACCTGCTTGGCATCCAGCGGACTGAAGTGGTAACACCCACCGATGTTGTTTGCCATTACGCTCCATAGGGTTACCGTGTAGCCAAACGAGTGAAAGAAAGGCAAGATGCCCGTCATCACATCTGTCTTGCGAAGCTTTGCAACTTTGCAAATCCCATCTGCGTTGTTGATGATATTCCCATTGGTCAGCATTACGCCTTTGGGGACCCCAGTGGAACCCGACGTAAAAATCGTAGTAAGGACATCGTCAGGATCTGCATTCTTTAGTTTCAGGGAGGATTCCAGCATCCACGCTGGCTTGAGATACGCTCCGACTGCGCCGGCAATTTTGTCGCCCGTGGTGACTTTGTCTTTAAAGTCGTCCAGATAGACGAGTTCGGCGTCGAATTCAAAGTCGAACTTTTCCATCACTTTACGCGTGGTGAGGATCTTTTTGATTCCGGCTTGCGCGATGATCTCGTTCATGATCTCGTTGCTGACCGAATAGTTCAGGTTCACGGAAATCTTTTTGCAAAGACTAAAAGCAACGTTGACGATCACGCCTCCGACGCTTGGCGGAATCAACACGCCTACGTGATCCTGACCGCAGATGCCTTCGCGCTCCATCAATCGCTTCAGGATCAGAGCTCGCATAAGCAGATTGCCACCGGTCGAGTTTCCACCGGTCGAATCGCCTGCCTTGAATTTAAACTTCCTACGTTTGCACTGTCGGATAAAACGCTGTGCGGGTGAAACAAAAGGGCCCTGGCGATCTTTCACAATATCGGCTCCCATTTCTTGCATAAACTGACGAACATCATAAATAGTATCGGGGCAGGCGATCGGCTTGCCAATATGAACTGTTACCGGGTGACGAAACGAATCGGGTAGTTTAAGAAAAAAAGCGTTCTTTGAATGGCTGGCGGCCGTGCCCCAAATTTCATCCAGATAGACCGGTACGATTGGAACATGCCTGTGCTCTTCATCCAGAATTTTAAAGAGCCCGGGTTTGAACTTTCGCAATTGACAGGTCGTAGAAATGCCGCCCTCTGGGAACAAGCAAACCAATTCGCCGTTGTCCAGCGCATCGCGTGCGTCTTGCAATCCCTTGCGGATCGACTTGGGACCGCCTGAAATCAGAATCACACTGCAGAATTCTGCAAATTTCCGCAAAGGCCACCAGGAGAAATTCCCGGCCCATGCGATGGTTCGCATTTTTCGGTTGACAATCAACAGCATCAACATGGCGTCCAACCACGAGGAGTGGTTTGCGATCAGCACCGCTGGGCCGGACTCAGGGATATTTTCCGTACCGTTGACTTTGTACCGATATAAAACTCGCAGGAACAAAATCAAACCGATGCGAACCATATCGTGACGGACTCGCCAAGCCGCATAGAGAAATGCGGGGATCGTCATCAGTGACATGAACAGAAAGATCTGCCGCGAGGTAAGTCGCGGCGTCTTTACCGCTTGCCGGCTCACGTGTGTGATCATACGTTCGTGGTCGGGTCCCAACGCTTCGTTGTACTTCTCCAAGCTGAACACGCGCGGCTGGGATTCTGACCCAGCCTCGATCGAACTGTTGAATTCATTAATGTCTTGGTGCTCATTTTTCATGTCCCTCAGCAACAGAGCGGCGGCGGTCGGAGTAAAAGTCGGCGACTCTGGAGAGGGCAGGTACGATTGCCAATCAGAATCGGGAGCATTGGCAAGCCTGACACGAGATTCCTGAATTTCTTTTTGTTGTGACTGAGTCAGGGTGGTTCCAGACCATGCAGGTTTGAGGTTCGCGATGCTACCTTCGTTTACTGGCGATCGCATAAAGATGTACAGTGCTCCTGAAATGAGCAGCATGGAAGTGAACAGCATAAAATTGTTGGCCGCGAGAATCTGGCCACGCTTTTCAGCCGGACTATGGTGTTGAATATAGGAAGCCAAGGGCACGTCAAAAAACCCGCTGGAGATTCCCAAACCAACAAGCAATGCGCAGGCGATCCAAAGCCCACCGTTGTCGAGTGTCCCATCGATAAAGTGGCTGGGGGAAAGCCATAGTAGTGTTGAAAAGAAAATCATCCCGATCGCTCCCCACGGGACCAACCCCAATTGAATACGACCACTCGATGCAATACCGGCCAGAATACTTCCGCCCCCCACACCAAGGATCAGTGATATAAGCAGGGGAAGGCGTTCCATTTCCAAAATCCCTCCGCTTTCTTCCGAATACGCATCGACGTTCGTTTGCCCCAGCGCCGCGAACGACCAAAAGAATGCAATCCCAATGGCCACACGAAACAATCGGCCATCGGAGGCAAGCAATTTCAAATCTCGCCAGGTTGCCGCGAACAAATTTCGAGGATGTTTAAGCTTGGGGTTTGCGGCCGGTTGAGAAACGATCATCAAACTGACCAAAGTTCCCACGATTGCAGTCCCAACCAAAACCAAAGCAGCGTATTTGAAACTGGCAGGGCCAAGCGTAACAGCCAAGTCGGCCAGCCACGAGCCGATCAGCATTCCGACAATCGTTGCCGTCAAAGAGGCAAGATTAAACCAACCGTTGCCGGTCGAGATTTTGTCTTCGTTCAGTAATTCGGGAATGGTTCCCACCTTGGACGGGGCAAACAACGCGCTTTGCGCGCCCATGATGAAAATTGTGGCCAGCAAAAACGTAACGTTACCACTGGCAACGGCCAGCATTCCCAGCCCCATGATTACAATCTCAGCAATCTTGCAGCCAATGATCACGTTTCGCTTTTTGAAACGGTCTGCCAACCAGCCCGCTGTTACGGCCAGTAACATATAAGGCAATACGAATGCAACCAATCCAAGCGGTACGATCAAAGTCGACCATTCAGGAGCCACCAAATGTTTACCAATTCCAATTAGGAACCAGCGAAAGATATTATCGTTTGTGGCCGTAAGAAAATTGGTCCATAACAACCCCTGAAATCCAGGTGACCAAAGACTATTTTGGGAGTCGACAGGCTTGTTCGCGGCTGGTTGGACTGGTTCGTCGTTTAAGTTCACTTGAGTCTCGTCGTTAGCGGTAGGTTCAAATAGGTCCGCGGTCTGGTTTTTAACCTGAAAGGTCAACTGCCAATTCGTTGTCAGGCTTTGTCCCAAAACAATTCATGGCCAACGGTGACCGATTCAAGGCAATGCAAAGCCGATGCCAAAGTACACACCAGCTCAAATTCAAGCCTGAAGCGCGAGTTCCCACTGATTTTGAGATACCAAGATAACTTGTTCTGACACTTATTGCTCTACCGGTTAGTTTCAACGGACATCCTGTGTACTTTGCCTGAAAGCCCACTTCATCCGGGCAAAAACGGCGATGGAACAAGCTTGTTCGTCAAAACCCTCCCAATTGGCGGATCAAGGGCGTTCCGCACCAGTCGAATGCCTACCGATGGGATCAAGTTTTAACGCGGGGTCTCTCGATAGGGAGAATGGATAAGTGTGTGATTTGTGAAAAGGAATTCCAATCGACATTCCTCCTACCACCTTCGTTTCTTCGCTCAAACTTGCGATGGGAACGATTTTTCCTTTTTGAATCAATCAAGATCCAAGAGCCTTTTCCAATGAGCCGTTACACGAGAATGACGCTGGGATTCCTACTTATTTTCTTAGGGGTCAAATTCCACATGGTCAAGTCTTACACGCTGACCCCCAGAGCGACCAAATTCTATGTTTCAAGGGTTCAATCTTCCCTTGCCGAAAACAGTCCAGTTACTACTGTGAACGGAGTGCAAAACTATAGTGGCTCTGGTAATGCGAACACGGGCAGCCCAGGGATTTACAACTCGCAGTACAACAACTACGGCCAGCAAAGCGGGTTCAATAGCTGGGGAAGTTATTCCAACAGGTATACACCCAACAATATTCCCAACAACAACTCGGGCGTATTCCAAAACGCCGCCTATCAATCGAGCTTGAGCCCCAATGGCTACAACGGTTCGTACGCCAATGGGATTGGCGGAGCGAATCTTCAACAAAAAACGATCACCTCACCTGCATGGCTTGGGTGGCCTGTTTTGTTCCTGGGAGCCGTTTTCGTTATCCACGGCGCCATACGACGACGCAGCTAAACACAGATTGCTGCAAAAGCCAGTCCCTGGGCTGCGACAATTACACCCGATATCTCATAAAGCCCCTGCGCGGTTATACTGATGCTTTAAACACGAACAGGCTTTCGGGTAGCGGCAGAGCAGGATGGACAAACAGAACCAGTTTTTGAATCGTAGTTTGGGCTCCGTAGGAGCGATATGGGGCGTTTGCGGAGCGCTTGCGATTCTAGGTTACGCGGTTTCTAAAATGGTAAGGGCGACTTCCGAAGCGTTCTCCTACGATCTCAACGTTTGGCACTACCTGGTCATGGCAGTGTGGACTTTTTTCATGGCCTACAGCGAAGGCTACAAAGGGTTCCAAAAAGGCTACTCGCCGCGAGTCGCCTCCCGAGCGGTCTATCTGAGAGATAAATGTACCGGCCTACGATTGGCATTGGCTCCATTTTTCTGCCTTGGATTTTTTCATGCCCCAAGAAAACGAAAAATCACGGTTGTTATTTTGGTGATCGGAATTTCGTTGATCGTTCTATTGTTCAAGTATATTTCCCAACCCTGGCGCGGTGTGCTGGACTTTGGCGTCATCATTGGACTTAGCTGGGGCATCATCGCCACGGTGATCTACTTTGCCAAATTCTGGGTAGCCAAAGAAGTCACTTTTGATCCCGAGGTCGTAGAGCCCGATGTCTCAAATGCTTGGATCGACAACTGAATTTTGGGATCGTTTTGTTCGCTTTCAAACCGCTTGGGCTCTTTTCGCTTTGGCGCTGATCGCCGCCACATGGAAATTGTGGACGCCCCAAACCGATTTTCCACAGATCCCATTCTTTCGGGCTCTGGTCGATACTCCTGGCTTTGTCGACTGGGTTTTGCTGGCTGGCGTCATCGTCAGTTTGCTACTGTGTTTGCATCGCAGTTCAGAACGGGTTCGTCGTGTCAGCCAGTTTTCATTTGCGTTGTTCATGATCGGTTTGATTTTGTTAAATCAACATCGGTTGCAGCCTTGGGCTTATCAGTTCATTGTGTTCGCGCTGATTTTGGCGATGGCGAAACCTAAGAACGCGATTTGCTGGATGCAATGGATTGTCGCAAGTATCTATATCTATTCCGCTGTCAGCAAATTTGACTATCAGTTTGTTCACACGGTGGGAAATCAAATGCTGACAACGATTGCGGGTCTACTGGGACAGGATGCCGGCCGTTGGTCCGAGACGACTCGTCAGCGATTGGTGTTGGCAATGCCGATCGGCGAGCTATTGGTCGGCCTTGGGTTACTGCTTCCTAAAACAAGAAAGTTTGCGGTCGTGATGGCGGTCGGACTCCATTCTGTTTTGTTGGCAACGTTATTAAAGCTGGGTCATTCGCCGGGCGTAATTTGTTGGAATCTGTATTTTATCTGCCAAGCGATACTGTTGTTCAGTATTCGCTTGCCAGTGACGCCGAAACAAGCGCAAAGCTCGGACAATATGAGCCCAGCGAGATATCCGTTTGATATTTTCGCGGCAACACTGACCGGTTTTGTTCTGCTGTTTCCGCTTACACAGCCGCTTGGGATTTGCGATCACTGGGTTGCATGGGAGGTCTACTCGCCCCGTACCAGTCGCGCCGCGACGATTGTTGTTCAAGACAGTGAAACGCCGCTTTCGCAGGACACCCTGGCTTGGTCAGAGATGGCGATGTTCGTGCCAGTCTATCCGCAGGCAAGATTCCAATTGGCCGTTGCAATGGCCGATCTGGAAGACCATAGCGTTAACTACTCGGTACAGTTCAAAGGTGTTGCCGATCGCTGGGACGGAACCCGAAAGACCGAAACCTTAACGGGTAGCGACCAAATGAAAATGAGAGCGAGCAAGTTTTGGCTAAACACCGCTCCCAGAAAAATATGGACTGAGCGAGTCAGGAAACCCGCTGTTAGTCTGTCCGAGCTGAAATGATTAGTTCGTAGTACCGCCTTCAGGCGGTACCACTAGCTACTCAAGCTGAGCGTTTTCAGTTCTCCTGCATTGATTCCACATGAATTCAACGGAAGTTTGGATCCAAGCGTAGGGCATTGCTGTGCATGCCGATCCTATTCATTTCGTCAGGCACAGCCTGATCTACACCAGATCGCCAATGCTAAAACTGCTCAATTTGAGTAGCTAGTCAGTTCGCAGCCGATAAAGAATGACATTGGTCCCAATCCGCACCGCGTCGTCTCGGATGTATCCTTTGCATTGAGTCGCAGTCGCATTCTCCAATGCGCAACTCAGGTCGTTCGGCGAAAAGATAACCGCCAACCGCCCGTCGACTTCGATCCCTTCCAGCACTGGAATTACCCCTTCAACTTTTTTAGCGCCTTGATCGGCTTTCGGATCTGGAATGTTGAGTGTGACGCCTTTGTCCAGACTGTGGCCATATTTGCGGGTGAAAATCTCATGTGTGGATGGGATCTCGGTCAGTTCTTTGTCTGGAAACAACTGATTGAATTCACGCCGAAACGCGCGGGTGAACTCTTCTGAAGAGCAGATCGAATCAGCAAATACACAGCCGCCCAGTTCGAGGTAACGCCTTAAAGCATCTCTTTGTTCCTCTGAAAACCCAAACCCTTCTCGGCCGTGCATGAAAATAAAGGGGTGGTCAGCCAACTGCTCCCGTGTTGGCTCGATCATCTTTTTATCAGTCTTGATCCGCAGTAATTCGGCTTGTTCCACTTCTCCAACCGCATTCTCATAACCGAACTGACGAGCATCATCTTGGAGGTTTCGCCATGCGTTGGGTGCATCGTCTGCGCCTCCATTGTGATTCAGCTTGGCAAACACAAGGACGCGATCGTTGATGACGGCAAAGTCTTTCACTTCGGTAACTTTAGGACGATCTTCCTTGTCATCCAATTGGCGACCCGTCGCGTAGGCAGCAACGTTTACGCCGAATTTAGTTGTCCAGTCGACTTCTTCCTTTACGTTCGCAGGAAACTGGTCCATCAAGTTTCGTCGATTGAGCCGCCAGAATCCGCTCAAATTCCGTGAACAGAATACGATGCTTGTGCGGCAACATGCTTGGACGCCATACATTTGCCAACCGGGATTCGGTTTAAGTGGGTGGTTCGCCGTCCAAATCGGATGGTCGACTGCCAGTGAGTCCATGGTTGAGTCGGGAAACAATCTTGCCACCAATTCCCGAAACGATTTTTCGAACGCAACATTAGCACCACAACCGTCGCCCTGGCAGGCTTCGGCAAAAATAAACCCACCGTTCTCAACGTATTTTTGCAACGCTCGTTCTTGCTGCTCAGTCAATTCCAGCTTGTCCCGACCGCTGATGAACAGCACCGGTGCCTCCAGCAAGTCATCGACCGTTGCGTTGGAGGCTCGCACCGTTTGCCAGTTTAGTTTCAAATTCCAATCGTCTTCGACTTTTCGCGTCAGATAATGAACTCCCTCAGGATGACGGTCCCAATCGTTGTTTTGCGAATGTTGATACTTGCCAAATACGATCGGTCGCCGCCCTTTGGCGAGAAACAAAAGCCCAAATGCTGTTGAGATCTCCGGCTGGTTCTCGCCGTGCCCTCCACTTCGCCACGCGCCGGTCTCCCGTTTTTGTGAGGCAATCAAATGGGCAGCACCCTCGCGATACCAGTCGTGGTCGGCAAAAAAACGTACGCCTGAAAGCCGCCCTGCCCTTTCCATTCCGTAGAGGAAATACATCTTTGCACCAGCAGATCGTTGCCCGCCGGCAACAGGATTGAATTTGGCAGAAAAGTTCTTACCCAGCCAATTGATGGCGTCCTGAACAACTTTTAAATCCTCATCGGTTCCACAGCAGGCAACTCTTCCGTCCGCCGTCAAATAGTCTTCTGGGCTTGCCAGGTTTTCGTTGATGATAATCAGGGACGAAATACCGGCGCAAGTCATGCTGCCAGAGACGGGAGTTGAGTGTCCAACATCGTAGTGAAAGCCCCCACCACGTCCTCTCAATTTGTTCCAGTAAATCTCTGCCCTTTCCCAAGTCTTCTGCTGGACTTTGGCCCCCAGCAAGCTCGCCTCGTGCAATGCAAGAATTGCGAACTGACTGTTTGAAGCGTCCGCCGATCTTCCATTGTTTCCGCGTAAGGTGCCATATCCCCAGCCCCCTTCGTTGTTGCCTTCTCGCACTTGATTTTTCTCAAGATGGTCGACATCCTTTTGGACGGTTCTTCGGTACCGGGTACCTTGAGGGTCCGCGATCGCAAATGCCATGATACGAAGTGAAATAACGTAAGTCGAAAGTCCGCCGGCGTCGTGACGTTCCAATTGGTCGAGGGATCGCCTGAGGTTTTCCGGGCTCACACCGGCATGGAGCAAGGCCAAAGTACACAACGCGGTAGAACCAGCTTTGTAACCAGGGTACGTTGGCCAGCGACCATCTTCACTTCGGCGCGATATCAGGTAATCGCCGCCCTTGCGAATCGCACTTCTGACTTGCGCCGCAGAAATCGAAGCGGGTGCCGCGTTAGCCTGCCGGCGAACTTGCCAAGCTGAGGCGGACGAGCAGGTAGCGTGTGCCGTTACAGCGCAGACGAAAACCCCAACTAGCAACTTGTTAAACATCTGCGGTCTCCGGTAGATACACCTTACACCTGCCCCTATCTTATGCGACGGCGAGTGTTCAATGCCGTATTGAAGATCTATCGGTATTATACGCGACAATGGTTTACTGAGAGTAGCCCGATCATTGCCAATTTGAAAAGAACCACAGAGGCACAGAGGACACTGTGTTTCAATAATGAGAAAGGGCCAAGTGCCAAGAAACCGAACGGGGGCTTGTCGCTCAAAATGCAGTCCACCCTTAATTCGCTTGATTCAATAACCAGGTGACCATTCCTTTTTGGGCGTGCAAACGATTTTCTGCTTGGTGAACAATCGCACTGCTGGGACCATCGGCAACCTCTTCGGAAACTTCTTCGCCTCGGCAGGCGGGCAAGCAATGCAGAAACTTGGCACCCTCAGCTGCACGCGCCATCAGGTCGGCATTCACCTGGAAACCACCCAAATCGTTCAGTCGCTTTTCTCGCTCGGCTTCCTGCCCCATGCTGGTCCACACATCGGTGTAAACCGCAACGGCGCCCTCGACCGCCTCCTCTGGGCTGGTCGTAGAAAAAGCATACTCGCCGTTTGCATTCCACTGCTGGTACTGTGCGTCATCGAATTGGTATCCCGTCGGGGAAGCGATCGAAATCGTTACGCCCAAGCGACAACAAATCAAAGCCAAAGAACGAGTCACATTATTAGAGTCGCCGATATACGCGATCTTTTTTCCAGCCAGTTCGCCAAACAATTCCTGTACCGTCAAAATATCGGCTAGAGCTTGACAGGGATGATTGTAGTCGGTCAATCCGTTAATGACTGGGCACTGGCTAAGCTCACTCGCTTTTGTCACCAACTCGTGGCTCTTGGTACGCATCACGAGTAAATCGACGTAGCTACTGAGTACCGGAACAAAGTCCTTTAGCGGTTCGCGTTTCCCGAACCCAGCTTCTTCGCCCAAGTAAACGCTGGTTCCCGCATGCTGCTTCATCAAGCCCTCAAAACTCACGCGAGTTCTCAAGGAGGGCTTTTCGAAAACAAAACCCAAAATCTTGCGTTCGAAAATCGGATCGCGCCGGCCCGATTTAACTTGCTCTTTCAATTCAACTGCCAGACGAAGTATCTCCTGGATCTCTTCGGTATTCAGTTCTTCAAGCGTAATAAAGTGACGCATTTTCTTGCTTTCCATATAGGTCTTTGCGTTCTCCAGTTCGTTTTCGCGAGAACCGCAAACTGTCATTAACTAATCAGTGTTCCCGCACCGTGCGTGGTGTAGATCTCCAGCAGCAATGAATGCCGCTTTCGCCCATCAATAATGTGGACCTTGCTTACGCCCCGCTCCAACGTCTCCAAACAAGCCTGAACTTTCGGAATCATGCCGTCGCTAATCGTCCCGTCGGCGATCAGTTGGTTAGCTTTTTCCGCGTTCAGTGATGATATCAAACTTTCCTCATTTCCTTTTTCCAAGCAAACTCCCGGAACATCGCTCAACATAATCAACTTTTCCGCGTTCAATGCACACGCGACTTCCATTGCAGCGGTGTCTGCGTTTACGTTCAGTTTTTGCCGGCCAACCGTTTCCGCCATCGACGGAATAAAAGGGACTTGGCCGGCACAACAAAGTTCGTCGATTACCGAGCAGTCCACTGCCGAAACGGTACCAACGAAACCAAGATCGACAGTGCCGCCATCTTCGCCAGTGAGCGAGATTTGCTCGCCCGTCAAAACAGGTGATGTCGCAAAATTCAACGTCTTGGCGCGACCACCGATTTTTTCGAATCGCTCGGCAAGTTCGCTGTTGACGTCACCCGCCAGAACTTGTTCGACAATGTCCAACGTCGCCGCGTCCGTATAGCGCCGGCCTTCGATAAAGTTAGGTTCGATTCCTGCCTTTTGCATTGCTGCACTGATTCGCGAACCACCTCCATGGACAACTACCGGACGCATCCCAACGGTTTCCATGAAATGAATGTCCAACAGGACATGGTTCAAGGCGTCTTTGTCGCTCAACAAACTTCCGCCCAGCTTGATCACCGTGGTCTTGCCGCGAAACTCACGAATCCAACCGAGAGCTTCGATGAGCGTGTCTGCTTTTTTGATAGGGTTATAATCGTCGGTCATTTAATCGATTGTCTTTTCGGTCACCGGTAGGTTTTTGCTGGCTGGAAAAATTGCGAAAACCGAGTTCAGGAAAAGTCAATCAGCTTACGATTTGGCCAGATGAAAGGGAAGTAGCAAGGCACTTCGAGCTGAGAAACTGTCTCGAAAATCGTGCGGGTTCGGCAATTTGAGGCGAGTTCGACGCGTGTTTTGAACCAATTCCAAGAGCAACGGCCCCAATGGACTGGTAAGTAAAACAGAGCAACAGATAAATCAGTCGCGTGAACAATTCATGATCAGCAACAAGTGTGCCAGAAGCCAGACGTTATCTACTTGCTTCGACTACGACACCGCCATTTCGGATTACTGCCCATTCACGTTTGAGAACTTCGACCGTTTTCTCGATCTGCTCGGCGCTGTGTTCAGCCGTCATAAAGATTCGCACGCGAGCCTCCAACTCGTTGACCGCTGGCTTGAGAATCGGCTGTGCGTTGATTCCATTTTTGAATAACACCTCGCTCAATTGTAGCGCGAATTCCGAGTTGCCGGTGATGATCGGAATGATCGGAGAGTTTGCACTCATGCCCGTGTCCAACCCAGCCTCTTGCGCCAGATTTAAAAACAGCCGCGAATTCTCTTGCAGTCTGGTAACACGTTCTGGTTCCTGTTGCAACATTCGAAGCGAGCCAAGAGCTGCCCCCACGTTCGCAGGAGGTAGCCCCGCAGCAAAGACGTAGCCCGGTGTCGTGTACCGAAGGTACTCGATCAAATCACGCTTTCCTCCGACGAAACCACCGCAAGATCCAAACGACTTGCTCAACGTGCCCATCCAACACTCGACATCGTTTTTATCAACGCCAAACATCTCACCGACACCACGGCCGGTCGCGCCCAATGTGCCAATCGAGTGTGCTTCGTCAACATACAGCCATGCTTTGTGTTTGTTTTTCACATCGACAAAACGTGGCAGGTCGGGGTAGTCACCGTCCATGCTGTAAAGACCTTCGATCGCAATCAGAACACGCCGGTAATCCCTGCGGATCTCTTCCAGGATGTGATCCAGTTGTCGCCAGTTGTTATGTTCGAATGCTCTTCGACGCGCGCCGGACAGTTCAGCGCCTTGGACAAGACTGTTGTGTGCCAAAGAGTCGTGAATAATCAAATCGCCTTGGGTCACCAAATGTCCGACTACCGATTCATTGGTTGCATGTCCGCCCGGGAAAGTGATTACATCTTCGACGCCCATGAACTCCGATAGTTCTTTTTCCAGCGTCTTGTGAATCGTTTTTTCACCGGAGACTAATCGGCTGGCTGACACGCTGGTACCGAACTCGTCGATAGCGCCCTTGGCCATCTCGTTGACTTTTGGATGTCCCGACAGACCCAAGTAGTTATAGCTGGCGAACGAAATCAACTCTCGACCATCAATACAGGTCGTATCCCCAATTCGCCCTTCATGCACACTAAAGTACGGATCTCGCAGACCGGTTTGCCTGAACTCTTCGCGTGTATGCTGCAGGCGAATGTACTCAGGCGTCTTTTCCAGTTTGTAGTAGGCTTCGGGGATCGGTCCGGCAAGTTTTTCTGGTGTTTGCTGATCCGCAGCTCGCGCCGCAGCGGAGGCGATCATGCCTGCGCCCATATTCTCCTGGATCGCATCGGCGACTTCGCGAATGGTTTCGATCTCCTGAAGGACTTCGTCAGGAAACCGCCCGCCGAAAACGTTTTCAAGATTGCGGGCAATTTCCAGGCGGTGCAAGGAGTCAAGTGAAAGGTCAACAACGATATTCGTTTCGAGACTCAGCTCTTTTGCTTCGCGGGCGACTTTGCGCACCTCCTGAAAAACGATCTCAACGATTTCCGCGTTAACACTCTTGTCAGTAATTTCACTGGTTGCCGGGTTGGCGACCGGTTTTCCATTGGAGGAAGCGCCCGGTTGAGCTGTCGCTTTCTTGGTACGCTCGGTCAGGCTCCACTCTTCAACGATCGGCAACTCGCGAGAAGTATATTGTTTGCGGCACTCGTGTCTTTGGATCTTGCCACTACTGGTTTTGGGAACGGATCTCGCTCGGATCAAAGCCACGCCGTCTGGTGGCAACTGATGTTCTGCGGTGATCGCCGAGCGGATCTTTTCGATCAAACCTTCGGTGCTTACGTTCCGCCCTCGTTCGACTTCGCAAACCACAACCAACCGTTCACGGTCCCAGTGTTCAACGGCAAACGCTGCGGTGCCACCGGCCAACAATCGTTGATCGCAATTCTCTACGGTGGCTTCGATGTCCTGAGGGTAACGATTTACGCCCCGAACAATAATCATATCTTTCAGGCGTCCAGTAATGAACAGTTCGCCGTCGCTGTCTCTGAATCCAAGATCACCCGTTCGCAGATAAGTCCGCTCGTCGTTCGGGTCACTTGTCCTAGCGTGGAAAGTTTCCTCGGTCGCCTGAGGCCGATTCCAATAGCCGGCGCCCACACTGGGGCTGTTGACCCAGACTTCGCCGATCTTGTCCTTGTCCAGCGGTTGAAACGTTTCGGGATGAACGATCGCGACATGTTCGTTGGGCAATACACGGCCACATCCGACGAGATCGTGTCCCTCTTTATCGTCTGCGTCGACATGAGTTACTCGGTGTTCCGCCAAGTCGTTCATGTGGAATCGACGAATTGGAGCGGGCTCTGTTTTCTTTCCACCGGTGATCAGGAGAGTCGCTTCGGCCATGCCATAACAGGGATAATGAGCCTCGTGCCGAAAGCCCAACGGTGCGAATTTTTCCGAGAATCGACGCAATACGTCCGCGCGGACTGGTTCGGCTCCGTTAAACGCCAACTCCCAATTACTCAGGTCGATCCCTTCGTTAATGCAATCGTCGATGTCGATTTTTTCAACGCACAAGAGATAGGCAAAGTTCGGGGCACCAGATACAGCGCAACCATAATTTGAAATTGCTCGCAGCCATCGAATGGGACGAGAAAGAAATGCAACGGGATCCATTAGAGTGTTCGTAATGCCGCCGTAAAGCGGAATCAGGATACCACCGACCAATCCCATGTCGTGATAAAGCGGTAACCAGCTACAAACTTCGGAGGTGCGACCGATTTGAAAGCACCACGAAATCATGCGGCAGTTCGCCATAACATTATCATGGGTCAACATGACCCCTTTGGGTGATCCCGTCGATCCAGAAGTGTATTGAATTAGCGCGAGACCGTCGCCGTTGATTGTTGGCTTAACCCAATCGCTGGCGATCTCCAAAGGAACCTCTTCGGTTGCCAACCAGGGAATCCGTCTCAGCGAAGGCGCTTGATCCAGCATGCCATGGCTGCGCTGGATCACTTCATCGATCGTAAGAACGATCGCAGCTTGTGCGTCTTCGGAAATTGCATTGATCCGTCCCATGTTTCGATTGCGACGCGGAGGGTAAGCCGGAACGGGAGTTACTCCTGCGTAATGGCATCCAAAAAAAGCCGCTACGAATTCCAGACCCGAAGGGTACATCAGAAGTGCACGTTGGCCCCTGAGTCCCATTGCTGCCAGGTGCGCACCAATGCTCCGCGCGCGTTGGTCCAACTGCCGGAAAGTTAGCTGCTCGGTGAGTGTTCCGCCATACGTCAGATAACGAAACGCGGTTTCATCTGGCATTGCCGCCGTCCAATATCGCAAGCGCTCAACAAAATTGGTCTCTTGTGGATTGAAGGGGGCAAAAAGATGCTCAATGTTCACAGGATATTTGACTCGTTTAACTCGTGTCCTCCCGGACCGCCAACCGGCGGGAGTTTATAACTTTGTATTGGCTAAATTGTAGCAAATACCTTGATTTACTTCACCAGTTGAGAGCGCAATCAGGGGAATAACGGATTCGCCAAAGGAAAATCGGTAACTCCCTGATACCTCGGTAAAATTGTAAAATCGTTCAGGTTTCACCAACGGTTTGTTCCTTGGCCACAACGGACGGGTCATTCAGATAATTCCACCAATTATTCTCAAGGCATTTGGTTAAAACGACGATATCGATTTTAAGCATCAAGCAGCAAAACGTTGCTAGAATTTGACGATTCCGGTGCATTCAAGAGGTAAATTCGGACGAATTGACCTAAGCGGTGTTGGTTGTGTCTGCTGCCTACAATGGCTGTAATTGCTCCGCACCAAATTAAAGCACAAGGTGCATTGCCTTGTGTTTTTACAAGAATCTAAGTGAGTTTGGAAAATTGAAGATTTGACACTCGTGGTTTCCCTATCAATAATTTAACTGGGTGGCCGCTTCTTCTCATCTCTTCCTACCCTAAACTCCTCTCATCTTTTCTACATCCTGACAGTCCATCACTATGTCGCAAACTTCTTCTTTGCAAGATAGCAATGTCCAATCTTCTGGGAAGGTCAAGCATTGTCGCTCCTGCTGGCGAAAAGATATCCACGTGCCAGTAACGATCCCTGCGTTTATTTTGGGGTTTTTGACCGTGATGACTTTTGGCTTGATTCTAATCGCTCGTCCATCACGGTGCGTTTGTTGCGGCAAGAAACGTATCTTCTA